>CAZNWT010000223.1:0-1511 GCA_964576795.1 uncultured Victivallales bacterium | reverse complement strand
AACGTTTTGGATAACCTGCGTCGAGACCCCGTCATCGAAGCGAAGCGAGCCAATTTTGGTAGCCGACGTCTGGTTCATCCACTTGTTGGACGCTGGCATACCATGGTTTTTTGTTGAAGTGGAGTTTGTAGCTCTTTTTGTGCAATTGCAATGAAGAAGACGTACGGTTGATCTGGATGTTCCGTTTTGGGCGTTCTCGGGAGAGCGTGTAAGGGCTGAAAAAGGGCTGAAATGCCTTCTTTGGATACAGGGGTGATGGTTGGCATGTGTGCGGAAGCGTAAAAATGCGGGTATGGGTCATGCTGCTTCTCTCAATGGCGGAGGGTTGGCGCGATGCTCGACAAAAACGGTGATCAGTCTGGCGTGGCACTTAGGGCAGAGGTCACCGGTGTAGTCGGGGAACATGCGGTGGAGCAACTCGTGGGCGTCGGGCAGGATCGTTTCGGGGTCATAGGGGGGCTGGCCAAGTTTTGATCGGGCTTGGTTGAGGGCGTCACGGCAGGATCCGTGATAAAGGCCATATGAACGCACGCAATGCGTGCGGCTTTGCGGGGCATGACTGAGAAGTCGCAAAATGAAGGTTTTGGCATCGAGACTGAAGCAGGGCTGGGCATGTTTTTCGCGGTGGACGTAGCCAATGTTAAGGCGGTTGCCCGAGTAGCTCAGGATGCGCCGCTCGGAGATCGGGCCCCGGCGGATGTAGCGTCCCACATATTTCAATACGCCGTGGGTTTGGGTATAAGCAGGCTCAATCTGCACATGCCATTTCTGGCGCCCTAGTTTGTTGAGTAAATTGAGGCACTGTTGAACGGTTCGCCCAGGTGGGGGCTGGAGAATATCCTCTGGCTTTTTGAAGTTGCCTTTGGGGGTGTGGGGGTTGAAGCCTTCCTTCAGATAGGCCAGAAACTTTCCACGAAACTTGGCGGCCAGAACGGGAACTGGCAGCAGGTAGTCTGGATTGGCGTTGATCCATTTCCCCTTGGGCGAGAGACCGCCGCAGGTGATGATGAAATGCAGATGCAAGTGCTCGAAAAGCTCCTCAGTCCAGCTCTGAAATATGCCGATTACCCCGGGACGAGCTCCGAGCCACTTCTCATCGGCGAGCAAGTCGCGCAGCGAGTGCCAGGCCGCACGGAAATAAAGGTTCGTGAAGAGCTTGCGGTTCCATCGCCATAATTCGCGCAGGTCTGCGGGTGAGGTAAATACAGCCTGATGATGAGGGGTTCGAAGTTCTTTGGCGCTCTGGCGCTCAAGCCAAAGTTCCGTCTCGGTCGCACCGCATAGCGGGCAAGAGCGATGCCGACAGGAGTTGTTCAGGTGGATGCTGTAATCCCCGTTGGGGCATTCGTCAATGTGGTAGCCCTGTGCCGATGTACGGCAGGTTCGGATATTCCACGCTGCCCACAAGCTGCGATTGTCGAGTTGATGTGCGGCATCGACTGCAGCAAAGTGATCGTTGAAAATGCGTTGAACCACTCCCGCCTTCATGAGGGCAATTTATAGCGGTTTCA
>CAZNWT010000222.1:0-1709 GCA_964576795.1 uncultured Victivallales bacterium | reverse complement strand
AACACCCATTAAGTCCCCCATTGCAAACACAAAAAGCCCCTTAAAGGGAAATGTTTAATTCCCCTTAAGCTGAACCAACAACAACGACTCTGGCTTGATTTCCGTGCAGCAGGTTGAGATGAAGTCATCTCACCAAACACCCATACGGACTCGGTGGACGAACCCAGGAGCTTGCGGCCCCAACTTGCGTTGGGAAGCCAAGCGCTGGCCGTGCACTGCTGCACAACTCAATGGCGGCAGCGGTCCAGAAACAATCGCGGTAAACCCTGATACTACTCACTCAAAGATCGAGCGGTTACCCGCAGAGCGGGCCCAGTTAGTTTCGAGCTTGAATCAGGGGCAGATGCCAATAATTGTCAGTCTATGTAAATAAGCGCGATGACGGGTCCTTCCAATCAAATCGACGGATACCGTGCGTTAAGGTCGATTGCTCGACCCACTCACTAGAGGAACGGTAGTCTAGCTACAGAGTGTTCTCCTCTTTCTTATCGAGTAGGCACTTGTGGTTCCAGTTCGCCTTTCGGATCGAGCCCGCCATCGCAAAATAGTTATGCAGCCCGTTTCCGGGTTAGCTTTCCAATATCGAAGACCTTATGGTCACGAAGCATGAAATAAACAGCCCGCGCCAACTTGCAGGCCAGAATCCCATTAGCCAGATGCTTGCCTTTCTTGGCCTCAAGGCGTTGGTAGTATTTCGTCAACTCAGGATTCCGACGCTTGCCCTGTACGGCGGCCTCATGAAACGCATACTTCAGATACCCATTACCAATCTTGCCACCTTGTGTGCCCTTGATCTTGCCAGCACTGGCCACCGTTCCCTTGGCAAGGCGGCAATAGCTGAGAAAATCCTGAACTGACTTGAACCGACGTATGTCATCAATCTCATAGAGTACAATCAACCCCAGCGTGACACCAATACCGGGAGTGGTCTTCAGCGTATTATACTCAACCCCAAAGTGATCTTTGGTGTGCTTGTGAAGAGCCCAGTCCAATTTGCCGATGATGGAATCAAACTCTTTGACCATGTGCATACTTGTCTCGACAGAAAGCATAAGAATCGGATCCGCATCGGCATACACCGCACGCAACTCTTCAAGCCAGGTATCCCGAGGTTTATTGCAGCTGTTGAGCGGCTTATTGCCGTTGGCCATGACGCCCATCGACAGGGATGTAAGGATCTCGGAGCGTTTCCAAACAAACGTTGTGCGCTGCCTGAGCAACGCGCGTACGGCCCGTTTTTCACGTGGATAAACATAGGCAGGTGGAATCAGGTTTGAGCGGAGTAAGTGCGCAATCTGAAAACAATCCTGACGGTCGTTCTTAGACTTGAAACTGTGGATCGCGCGCATGTAGAGCGCGTGCCCCAGGATAAACTCAAAACCAGCGTCCATGCATGCATCGGCAAACCAATACCAATTGAACGTGCACTCACAGCAAACCGTCAGACTATGCTTGTAGGGTTCAACAAGTTTAAGAAAGTACTCGAAGTTGTTCCCTCGCACATTACGGTGGACAAGGACCTCTCCGTTCCTGTCCATCACACAGATGTACATCTGTCTTGAGTGTAGGTCGACTCCACAGCTATACTCAGTCGTCGTTTGGTAATACGAAAACATGGCTCCTCCTCATTATCAGTTGCGGTTTTATGATGCGTCCAACATCACTACAATTTGATCGTGAGCGAGGAGCCTCCTTTCAGTACCTCTCGC
>CAZNWT010000221.1:0-1790 GCA_964576795.1 uncultured Victivallales bacterium | reverse complement strand
CCCTAAAGTTTGGCACTCAACTAGATAGTAATGCATCTGTCTGAATTCTGCTTGCATATTCTAAGGGTTTTCTGCATTCTGGTATCTAGCACATATGCTAGAGCGTCAAACAGGAGGTCTCAGATGGGGTATCCAACGAAAGTTCAGTTAATCAGCAGAAAGAAGACAGCAGACCAGTACTACATCAACTTCCCTACCGCGATTGCCGAGGCAATGGGATTGAGCAAGGGGGAAGTTGTGCACTGGGAGATTCATGATCGGGGTACCATGGTTCTGGAGCGGCCCGATGCACCACCATCACCGCTTGAAAAAAAAACGGCACGCTAAGCGAGCATGTCCTGGCGATTCTTTCAGAGCAGGCCGAATGGGGTGCCAAGGGAGAACATCAGGGCGAGCTGGCTCAGCATATGTTGGCTCAACTGCTGTGCACGGAGCGCCGTACGGTGACAGGACTGCTCAACACGTTGGGACGACAACAACAGGATTGGAGCAAGGCATACAGACTCTATCGCGAACATGTAGACAGCGCTGCGATATTCAGCCCCATTCTCGATGAGGTTCTCGCATTGCTCTCGGAGGGCTCACCCTTGGTTATCGCCGTGGATGATTCACACTTGAGAAAGACCGGACAAAAGGTTGCGGCAGCCGGATGGTATCGAGATCCTCTCGGTCCCGCGTTCCACACCAATCTGATATGGTCTCAACGCTTCATCCAATTGTCAGCTGCGGTTCCCGATCCGACCAACCTAAAACGTTCACGCATGATCCCCATCGCCATGGAGATGATTCCAAAACTACCGAAACCCGCCAAGGATGCATCCCAGGAGGAGTTGAAGCATTACGAAGCAATCAAAACGCTCAATAGCCCCGGATCTCACGCCATTCGACTGCTTCAGCAGGTTCGTGAGCATCTCGACGCTTCCGGCGCACATGTAGGGAGAGTGATCTGGGTATGTGGCGATGGCGCGTACTCAAACTCCACCGTGTTGCAAAACCTTCCTGCCCGGACGGTATTCATCGGCAGAACACGCACCGACCTCAATTTACGCAGTGTTCCTAAGCAAGCAAAGTGCCCATGCGCAGGTCGCCCACGCTCCTATGGAAAACAGTTACCAACCCCCGAAGCACTCCGCAAAGACAAGACGGTCACTTTTGAGGAACTCTCGATTTGCAATGGCCAAAAGGATACCAAGGTCCGCTACAAACATATTGTGCAGGCCAAGTGGCATATTGCAGGGGAGAAAGCGGTTGTCCAAGTTGTCGTCATTGCCCCGCTGCGTTACAAAAAGCGCAAGAGTGGTCCGTGGCGATACACCAAGCCTGCTTATCTGGTTTGCTCCGATGCAGATATAGCGGTGGAACAGTTGATTCAGGCCTACTTCTGGAGATGGGGCATCGAGGTCAACTTCAAGGATGAGAAGCAGCTCTTCGGTGCGGGTCAGGCTCAGGTCCGCAATGAGGCAAGCGTTTGCGCAGCTCCAGCTGTTTGCATCGCCACCTATGCTGCATTACTTCTCGCTGGCATTCGTGCCTATGGCTTCCATTCCAAGCCGCCATCAATCAATCCGCCAAAGTGGTATCTGCGTAAGAAGGAATCGCGCGTGACGTCGTCTGATCTCATCAAACAGGTGCACCAGGAGATAATAAAGGAAGCTACTGGCAATTTCTCGCCGCTCGCCTTCAGGCACCTCCCAGGCAGGAGCCCCGAGAAATTAAATGTGAGGCCAGCGGCATGAGCGTTTTCCAAGAAATGCCGTCACGGGGATGATCGGGCACTGCCAAACTTCAGG
>CAZNWT010000220.1:0-1824 GCA_964576795.1 uncultured Victivallales bacterium | reverse complement strand
GGAGAAAAACCGGGTGTTTGCGGATATGCTCATAGAAAAACGTGATGATTTCGGTCACTTGCCCTACATCCTTCGAATGGGTGGTACGGCACGTCGGGTGGCGGCTTGGCCAGGCGCGCTTGCCCTGTTCCAAACGATTGTGACCGGTCCGATATGCCTACAAGATGTGATCAACGTGCCGGCCGAAACCGAGACGGAGATGCGGAAATTTTGCCGTTGGTGGCGGATGATTGGGCTGCATCGGAATGCCAATCTCCATATGGATTGCCGTGCATCGGTCAGTCAGCTTATCTATTTCGGTCTGGCACAAGGTTACTCGAACATCGTGCTTTGCGGAATCGATCTTAACACCAAGACTTATTTTTGGGAGGACCCGCGGTGGGTAGGCTCCGCTGTGAATTTGCCCCCAAACAATTCGAAGAATGAGCAACACAAGACCATGGACTCAAGCTTGGGCTTGCCTATCGATAGAGTCATCGCTGTCATGCGCGATGAATTGTTGAACCCTCTGGGAGTACAGCTGTACGTTGCATTTCCAAGCTCTGCCCTAGCCCATTTCTTGCCAGTCTATAGTCAGCCGACGGCGCACTGAATGGCTAAGCGGCTTTTTGTGTTTATAGGCTCTTTGGGAACCGGGGGGGCGGAGCGGGTCACTGTTAACCTCTGCAACGTTCTTGCGCACCAAGGCATAGATGTGACATTGGCAACAATTAGTGACACTAAATGTGATAGCTATTTTGTGGGGCCCGAGGTTTCGCGATTGATTCTGAGGGTGGCGGGCACCAACAGGGGATTGGCCAAGCTGTGGGCATTTGCAGTTCGAATTCGAACTTTACGAGATGCAGTGCGTAGCGCCCGACCTGACACAGTACTCGCGATGATGACACAGGAATCGGTGATGGCGATTATTGCGTGCTTCGGCCTTCCCGTTAGAGTGGTGGTGTCCGAGCGCAGTGCCTTCTGGATGCGCCGACAACCATGGTTTTGGTCGTGGCTCTTTCGTCGGGTTTATCGCTATTCCGACGCTCAAGTAGTACAAACCAAAGAAATCTCCCACCGGGTGGCAAAGGAAACCCGCGCAAGATCTCTGGTGGTTATCCCCAACTCGGTCAAACTACCTGTGGTAGGTCATGGACATACAGTCCACCCCGATACTGTGGTTCCTCAAAATGCCAATGTAGTACTCGTAATTGGCTCAAAACCGCATACTAAGGGCTTTGATGAAGCGCTTTTGGCGTTTCGCGGGCTGGCTGCCAAGGAGCACAGTTGGCATCTGGTGTTTTTAGGGCTGTCGCGGACTAGTAGATGGGCGTGCGAAATGGAACCGGGTGTTGAAGCTGCCGGGCGAGTTCATGTATTAGAGGCTGTGGCGAACATGCAGGACTGGTATGACCGAGCAGCTACATTTGTCCTGAGTTCCCGCACCGAGGGGATGCCAAACGCGCTGATGGAGGCAATGGCAAGCGGTTGCGCATGCATTGCCTTTGACTGTCCTACCGGCCCGCGCGATCTTATAGTTGACGGTGTGAATGGCTGTCTGGTCCCCCCTGGAGATTGTGAGCAGCTGACAGAGGAAATGTTGTCAGTCGCGCAGGATTCAGATTTGCGTACGCGCTTAAGCCACGCGGCACGCTCCGTTAGTTCCAGCCATAGTCCCGCGATTTTGACTGCCGCTTGGGAAGAGACGCTTTTCCCAGGATCAACTCAATCTCCTAAGATGCAGGCTGTTTCGAATCCGAATAATCATCTCGCGGAAACAGTCACAGGCCAAAAAGGAAATGGCACATGAAACTCCTGATCCATGCTGGGCTCAACAAGGCCGGA
>CAZNWT010000219.1:0-1836 GCA_964576795.1 uncultured Victivallales bacterium | reverse complement strand
ATGCCTCGCCGTTGCGCAGTTTTTCGAGAACGTTGTACATGCCCGTCATCGTCAATTTTGGGTGTTGCTCTTGTTGCTGTTTGCGGTGGGCATCGAGGCGTTCTGCAATATCACGAATGCGAGATTTTTGTTCTTCGGTGACGGCGGGAAAGGGGAACGTGTCGAGACAGCGCGTCTTGTTATAGCGGGGATCATTGCCAACGCCCAAGCGGCCACCGGCTGCGAGAGCCCAACGGACATGCGCACGACTACTCAGAACCCCCAAAACATAAGCGTCATCGGAAGCGAGAGCAATAAGCATATGGTCGGGAAGTATTGAGCGATTCAGAAAAGTAAATACCCGATGTTTTGCCGTTTCGACAGTCGCAATATAGCGGGGCAAGCCAACGAGCGCCTTTCGAATCGTCTTCCTTGGCTCGCCAAAAAGCCACCACTTTTCACGAAGAGATTTACGATTATTCTGGTCCCTGAATGGTTTCACGCGTTCTAGAATGAGTTGGTAGACTTTGGAAAAGCGCTCTTGCACCTCATCAGGGGTAAGACCAAATAGATCTATGACAAGAACATCGCGGCTTCTCTGAAGAACATCCTTTCCATTGCGATATTCACGGATGTGTTCTTCGAGTCCAGGGGTGCTCCCTAAACCAACAGTCTTGGCTTCCTCGCGAGAGAGAATGAATCCAGAACCAGCCAGCATAACTCCGTTTGAATGCAATCCCTTGGAAAACATTAGCGACTGAGCGCCCGCCACATCGGCACCCACGGTCAAGTCCGACCACAGTTTCCCGGTCGCGGTCTCCAATTCGATCTCGTATCCGTCACCATCACCCGCAGTCTCGGAAACAACGCGGCACAGAGCGCCGAGATGGTCACCAGCTCTTGCGGCCGTCATGGCAATACGAACAGAGGCTCCATCTGCCGCGTCCACCCAAGGGTGATCGGGAATAGCGAAGAGAAGCGAGAGCGGTTTTTTGGCTGTCATATGTTTTTCGAGTACGCGGCGGTTAAATGTTTGGCTGATGCTGTTGGTGGAAACAAAACCGAAGTTCTGAATCAAACCTGCGCAGGTCAGCTCGGCAGCGTGATTCCACCAGTACATAACGAAGTCGCTGGATTCTCCAACGTCGCTATGAACGGTTCTAACGGTTTCCGTGTAGCCGTCACCGAGAGCCTCGCGCATAGCCTTGTCTCCGATGAAAGGTGGGTTGCCGATAATGTAGTCGGCTTGTGGCCATTCTGCTTTGCGGGGGTTGATGAATTTGTAGACGGGGATACGGGCGGTTTCGTCGGGAACTTCTTTACCGGTGACGGGGTGCGGCTTTGTTGTGCGGCCGTTCCAATGGGTGACGGGATTCCCATCGTCGTCGATGACTTCTTCCTTGCGATCAAATTCGATAAGGGCGTCGCGGCATTCGATGTTATGGAAGTTGCGAATGATGGGTTGTGGCGGCTGGACACTGCCACGATTTCTGAAGTGCCATTGCAGGGTTCCAATCCATAGGACGAGCTCTGCAATCGCGGCGGCGCGGGGGTTGACTTCTAGGCCGAGGAATTGGTGTGGGTCAACGGTCTCGCCTTCCATTTCAAGATGTGACTGGGTGTCCCCCATTGCTTTTAGGGTGTCAAGGATCTCACCTTCAATGCGTTTCAAATGCTCAAGTGTCACATAGAGAAAGTTGCCGCTACCGCAAGCGGGATCGAGAACGCGGATATGGCATAGCTTGCGGTGGAATTTCTTTACCTCAGTAACAGCCTTTTTGAGTTCGTCCTGATTGGCGAGCGTGACGGCGGCGACATGTACGGACTCCCACTCTTCACGAATGGGATTAACAATGG
>CAZNWT010000218.1:0-2263 GCA_964576795.1 uncultured Victivallales bacterium | reverse complement strand
CGAGACGGGAAGTATAGTTGTCGTCACCCGGGAAGTGTTATTGTCGTTGACGAATTTGCACCAAATTCATCACCCCCGCACTCGAAGCGGCAGGATGGGATAAGATGGAGCAAATCAGAGAAGAGGTATCGTTTACCGCTGGCCCTATTCGTGTTCGTGGCAACATGGCGGTTCGCGACAAGAAGAAGATCAAGCGCGCGGATTACATTCTCCCCTATAAACCTAATCGCCAAATTGCCATCATCGAAGCCAAGGATAACAAGCACACGCTTGGCGACGGGATGCAACAGGGCTTAGACTATGCAAATTCGTTGGATATTCCTTTTGTCTTTAGCTCAAACGGCGATGGTTTTTGTTCCAAATCGGCGGTGCCCTGAAGGGGCACTTCAACTCTAACTGACCGAACAAAAGGGAAGGCGATGCTACAATCAATTTCCAGATTTACATTCACGCTGTCTTTTCGACAAAGGGGCGAAAACGACAGAACGATTATGGAATGTTTTTCGTTGGCCCGACGCGTGTTGATGACGTGAAGGCGTATATAGAAGGTTAGGTTGAACATCACCAAACGCAGTCGTTTCAGGATGAATTGAGGGCATTTCTTGAGCGATACGCGATCCCGTATGATGAACGTTACGTTTTGGATTGAGGTCGAGTGGGAAGTTGAGGTGCCCTTTCAGTGCTAGGAGCACTTTGCGAAGGCAGTCTCAACGCTTCAGGCTGACGCATCTCGCGTGACTTTATACTTGATATCTGATGATTGCATCACTATAAATCGAGTATGAAATATAAACATAGGTTGGCGGCCGGTAAGCTTGCAGCCCTTGTCGGGCACTTTTCAGTGGTTGTGGTCTCAGGGGCCCGACAAGTCGGCAAGAGCACCCTGTTGAAGCACCAGTTTCCCGACTGGGATAATGTGGTGTTCGATCCGGTGATTGATGTGGGTAATGCCAGATCCGATCCAGAGCTTTTTCTTCAGAACCACCCCACCCCACTTATTCTCGATGAGATACAGTATTGCCCGGAGCTGGTTCCTTGCATCAAGAGACGAGTAGATGATGACAAACAGCCGGGAATGTATATCCTGACCGGGTCACAACAATGGTCTGTAATCAAATCCGTCAGTGAGTCGCTTGCAGGCCGTGCTGTCTTTCTGGATCTCGATGGTTTTTCGCTCTCCGAGATTGCCGAGGGAATCCCGGCGTCATCATGGCTGGAGCAATATCTGGATGATCCTATTGCGTTTGTGGGCAAACAGCACGGCAGACTAACACCACACAGGAGGCCAAATGAACTCCTGTGGCGGGGAAGACTTCCCGAAATGGATACGGTACCAGAGGCGCTTAGTGGCGACTTCTTTGCTGCCTATCTGCGGACCTATGTGGAAAGAGATGCACGCTTAATGGTGGAAGTGGACGATTGGCAACAGTTTGGCCGCTTTGTCCAACTTGCGGCAGCCCTCAGCGCTCAGGAAATCAACTTTAGCCAGTTTGGGAGAGAGATCGGCATCACCCCCCAAAGCGCGAAGCGATGGGTGGCGGTCCTAAAGGCAACATTTCAATGGTTTGAAGTGCCCGCCTATCACGTCAACACGATCAAGCGAATCTCTTCGAAACCTAAGGGCTATCTCGCAGATACGGGACTGGCTTGCCATCTGGCGAGGATCACCTCACCAGACGCTTTGGGCGGACATCCCATGGTGGGAGCTCTCTTCGAAACGGCTGTCGTCTCTGAGATTCGTAAACTTCTCACGCCGCTGTCGCGCAAACCCGGTCTCTATCACTGGCGTGTACACAGCGGTAGCGAGGTCGACCTGATCATGGAAAGGGATGGGATTCTCTACCCCGTCGAAATCAAGTGGACGAGCCGCCCCACTCGAAAAGCCGCACGCGGTATCCAGTCGTTTCGCAAGAACACCCCCAGTCAGGATATTGCGCCTGGGTTGATTATCGCGCCAGCGGAAAGCTTCGAGCAAGTGACCGAACATGACTTTGTCGCCCCCTGGGATATGGTCTGACACTCGGCTAACCGTCTCCGCTGATTCCAAGTGTTTGACTTCGATGCATACAACCCCCAGCGTCGTACCTATCCCGGATCATTCAGGGTGGAAACTTGAGTGTCCTTAATCTTTTGCCCTAATCTTCGCGAGGAGAGGGAAAATTAGCCCGAGTTTCGCACTTTCAGTCGTAAGTCGTTGATAATCAACAGATCCGTTTTCGCGGCACTACAAAGTCGTCACGAATTCGTGATGAGGCAGAGCATG
>CAZNWT010000217.1:0-2293 GCA_964576795.1 uncultured Victivallales bacterium | reverse complement strand
TTGGCTCGCTTCGCTTCGATGACGGGGTCTCGACGCAGGTTATCCAAAACGTTTTCTGCAAGGAAGCCAATGAAGTACATCAGAGAACCAGAGAGGGAAGTGCCGATAGTTGACGAGGTCGATCTCGTCGTGGTCGGAGGTAGTTGCACGGGTGTGTTCGCCGCGGTTCGCGCGGCTCGACGGGGCCTGAGCGTCGCCATTGTTGAGAAGCACAACTGCTTCGGTGGTGTCGCCACAGCAGCCAATGTCAACATCTGGCACAGTCTCTATGACGCCTCCGGCGAACGTCAGGTTATCGGCGGACTCACGCAGGAAGTGCTAGATCGTCTAGCCTTGCGAGATGCCGTAGCTGCGACCCCAAGAGATCTCAATGCATACCGAATCAATACGGAAGAACTGAAACTTGAACTCGACGAACTCGTTGTTGAGCATGATATTACACCGTACCTTCACACGTTCTATGCGGCCCCTGTTGTCGAGGGTGAGAAGCTGACGGCCGTCATCATCGAGAACAAGAACGGACGAGGAGCGATCCGCGGGCGACAGTTCATTGATGCTACGGGCGACGCCGATCTGGCGCTGCACCTCAATCTTCCATCGTTCCAACCGGAGACACTTCAACCGCCCACAACGTGTGCGAAGATCCAGGGCCTCAACTCACTCGGTGACTTCAACTGGCAACAGGCCATTCGCGAGCATGGACAGGAATTCGGTCTGGATCCGGACTGGGGATGGGGGGCCACCATCCCCGGGCTACCCGATGTGCAACTCCGCGCGGATACGCATGTGTTTGGCTGCGACACCTCTGACGGCGAAAGGCTCTCGCGTGCCGAAATAGAGGGACGTCGCCAGGTGAGAGCAATCATGGACCTGATTCGGAAGTATGGCCCTGCGGACGCTGAAGTCATCTTGGTCGACCTTGCCGCCACCATCGGCGCCCGCGAAACAAGGCGGATCGCTGCAGGCTATCGGCTGACGGGTGACGATATACTTAACGGACATCGGTTCGAGGACGCCATTGCGAACGGCTCATACCGCGTGGACATCCACCACGCCGATGGGCCGGGCATTACCTTCCGCTACCTCGACGGAGCGGAAGTGGTTATCCCTGAACGAGGAGCGCAACCCTTGCGAAGGCGCTGGCGTGAGCCTGTTGACGATGACCCCACGTTCTATCAGATACCATGGCGCTGTCTGTTGCAGAGCCGTATCCCCAATCTCGTTCTCGCAGGCCGCATGCTGGACGCAGACAAGACAGCCTTCAGCGCCGCACGCGTCATGGTCAACATGAACCAGACCGGAGAAGCTGCTGGTGTGGCCTGTGCCCTTGCAATCAACGAGGGCATTCCAATTCAGAGCGTAGATCCGGCGGCGATCCGTAAGGCCTTGGCTGAGGGCGGATCAATTATTGTATAAGAATCGCAGAACAAGCCGGATGCACGCGACGGCCTACAGCCGCGCGTGATCCGCGGCGTTCTGCCAAAAAAACAAATCTTCCTATTCGAACTTGCAACACCACCTCAACATAATTACACTGTAGTTATGAATGAAATTCATTTTACATGGAATGACACCAAGAACGAGACTAATGAAAAAAAGCATGGGGTTTGTTTTGAAGAGGCCCAATCCGTGTTTTTTGATGAATCTGCAATGGAGTTCTTTGATTCAGAGCACTCCCTAGACGAGGATAGATTCCTGATTCTCGGACAGAGTTTCAGTCTTCGTACTCTGCTGGTTTGTCATTGCTACAGGGGTAAGAATCAGATCATTAGAATCATTTCCGCCCGAAAGGCCACGGTAAAGGAGCGGAACAAATACCAAAGGAATAGATTATGAAAAAGGAATACGATCTCGATAAAATGGAGTGGCGCAGGAATCCCTATGCCAAAAGACTAAAGAAGCAGATAACCATCCGAATGGGAGTTGATATTCTGGACTACTTTAAATCATTGGCGCAGGAAACGGGCATTCCATACCAGAATCTAATCAATTCATACTTGCGAGACTGCGTTGTGAATCACAAGATGCCTTCCCTCAAGTGGGCCTCCTGATTCGCAAGGCAGAACAAGGCAATGCAGGCTAAAAAATGCTCCGCATTTTTAGCCTGATTGCAAACGTTCTGTGTGTGAAGAAGAATTCTCACACACTGCACTCGAAAGAATGAAAACAAGGGAACTCAGGTTGGGTGGTTCACGGGCCATCGGGGTTCGGTGTGCCAAACCAAAACCAGAATTCACAGAACACCCATTAAGTCCCCCATTGCAAACACAAAAAGCCCCCTGACAGAAAATTG
>CAZNWT010000216.1:0-2332 GCA_964576795.1 uncultured Victivallales bacterium | reverse complement strand
TCATGTCCGAAGCCCCTCCCGCAACTCGAAGATTTCCTAATTTGGAACCGCTGATACCATGTGGAGAGTGGACTGTGGGAGGGTGGACTGTGACCCTGTTGCACCCTCTACGCTTTACCCTCAACTCTCTACAATCCACAATCCACAATTCTCAACACTTCACGCTCTCACGCGGGGTAAACAAAAAATCAGAGGCTCGATTTGCACTGTTAGCATGGGCTTATCCAACAGCTCAATTAGCTCAATAGGTTGCTATCTTGTATCAACCACCGTATGTGCCCAGTTTCAAGCCGTACTCAATAAAATACTTGTAGGTTTCGTACTCGACGCGGGATGAAACGCTGTGATCGGTGTGCAGAATGTAGCCGCTACCGGCCATGGCGGCAGGTAACTTGGCATCCAATTCCGCCCGCACTTGTGCTAGGTCGTTTGATTCTAGTGCACGAATGTCCAGGCCACCACAGAAGGCGATCTGGTCGCCAAACTTTTTCTTAAGCTTGACCAGATCCATGCCGGCCTTCACCTCCATTGCCTGTAGACAGTCCATGCCGGCCTCGATTAACCCAGGAACCAGGGGTTCAACGTAACCACAGGAATGCACCACGACCGGAAGCTTTTTCGATTTAGCAAAGCTGAACGTTTTTACATGCGCGGGCCAGATGATGTCCTTATACATCGCTGGCGACATGAAAGGCCTCTCCTTGAATCCCATATCCTCGTAAAACCAAACCCCGTCTGGAATGCCGCCCTCTTCAAACAGCAGGCTCTGGCATTTAATGATGAGGTCGGCGTAAACCGTGCACATGTCTTTAACCCAGTCTGGATCCAGAGCCATGCCCATGAGCATGTACTCGTGCCCGCACATCGGGTGCATACACTCAAAAACGTTAACCCCGTTTACGAAGAAGAACAGATCGCGTTCGTGCGCGGCATTCAATGCATCACGATATGCATCAACATTGACCCGCTTGCGAATCAAGGAATCGTCCGTCAACTGGGGACGAATCAACGCTTCCCAGCCAGCCCGATCCTTGACTTCGAAATCAACGTGCTCGGGCGTTCCGGCCTTGTTCTTCCACCATCGCAGATGTGCCCCGTCGGCGTTACGAACTAGCTTCCACTCCTCGCTCTCCTCAAGGATTTCGTCCGGCTGCCCAGGGTTAGCCGAGACGTCTGGCCAGCCTCCGGCGCGGATGTCATGGCCAAAATGGTTGGCCAACTCCTGGTCTTCAGGAATCTTTCCCTGGTCAATCCAATGTTGATGTGTCTCGCCCCAAAATGATTCGGTAATCCCAACACGGTCCACGGGTTCACGTCTTAATATTCGGCCTATCCGTTCACGACTCGTCATTTCGCTCATTACCGTTCTCCTTGTTTGATTCAGACAAACAGATAGCATTGAGACGTTGGACTTGCCATGCACACAAGCGACAAAATGCTGGACTATTTCGATATCTAGGTTATTAGTGTCCGTGATGAGCATCGACCCCCACAATCTTAGCTTGGAATTGTTGTCAGGGGACCGTGGGCACCTGCCCACCGGTTGGTCCTGGAATCAATCGGCCGATCCCAACCGCAGTACCACGCTTCTTTGGGTCGTCGCCGGGGGGAATGGCACGTTGGATACTGTTGGAAGGCAACATCAACTCATAAGAGGAGCATGCCTGCTTCTGGATATGCGTAACGACTTCCTTGGGCGACACGACCTTGAGCGTACACTTCACCTGCCTTGGTTTGTATTTCGCGTGAAGGAAGCCCACAAGCGACAGGAACTGCACAACACGCGGGTTAAACCGATGCACAATATCGACTTTGTTGTCGAATTGCTCAATCGCTGTGCGGATGCACTCAACCGCACAGAAAGGGCGACAGCCGAACTGTGGTTTCGAGTCGCACTACAGGAGATTTTGCAGCAACAGTCAACGCCGCATGAGCTGTCTGACCTCGGTCGCTATGATACAATACAGCGCGCCAGCACCTTCATGCGCAAGAACCCGCAGCATCGGCTTCCCGTGGCCAAAATGGCTGCACACGCAGGCTACTCCCCAGACCACTTTATTCGCCTATTCAAGCGGCATACTGGAGTGACGCCAAACGCATTTGCCGTACGAGCTCGAATAGATTCTGCGCGTAGCCTGCTGGTCTTCTCATCCTATACCGTGTCGGAGATCGCAGACCAACTGGGCTACGATGATCCCTACTTCTTTAGTCGCCAATTTCGCGGCCAGACGGGACAATCGCCCACGGCTTATCGTGCCGCTCATCGGTAATAATCCACACAGTCTCAAGCGAGTTCTTCAACATTCCCTTTGAGGGTCACCCACAGCGCAAT
>CAZNWT010000215.1:0-2384 GCA_964576795.1 uncultured Victivallales bacterium | reverse complement strand
GAGAATCATAGACCCACTATATCGCTTGCGTGCATTTCATCTTGCAAGTCAGGAGGCGGCCATGTTGATCTGGATTGCGCACCGCAAAAGCGCTAGACTTCACAGTACAAAACAAATGAATACGCTTCACGAAAAACAGAATGCGGTGCGGGCTGCCTTTCTTCAATCGAAGGAAGGCACGATCTTTGTCATAGGATGCTGTCTACTCCTTGCATGGATTATTGCGGCTGCAGGGCTGTGGTATGCGGGGGTGAGTCTCTGGAATGATATTCTCGCTGTGGGGTTTGCACACCTGCTTGCGGGTCGTGCGATATCCATTGCTCAGGGAACACAAATCGGATTGCCGAAACCGGTGATCACGCTGGTGGCAACCTATGCGGACGTGATGGCCATGTTTGTTGTATATCCCCTGTTTGTATACTCTTACGAACATTTCTTTGAGGGGCGTTTCTTTCAGAAGCGCATGCTTCCTATGCTAGAGTCAGCAGAGAAACACGTTGGTAGCATGCGTCAATTCAAAATCGTAGGCGTATTCGCATTTGTGTGGTTGCCGTTTTGGATGACGGGAATTATTGTGGGCAGTATCGTGGGGTATCTGCTTGGCCTTCGGCATTGGGTTACACTTCTGGTGGCAAGCGTTGCGGCTTTGGCAGCCGTATCCACTTGGGTTTATGCTTATGACGTTATCTTCCAGTGGCTTTCCCGCATTCACCAGGAAGTGCCCCTGATTTTCACGCTGTTTCTGATTGTCGCCATCATCTGGCTTCGTCTCCTTCGCCGTCGGCGTTCGATGCACTAAAGCGGGAAGGAGCCAATCCTCCTGTAGTGTTGGCCGTCCCGGCCAATCCCGCCCCAACTCCATTGTTGCAGAATGGGGTTGGTTTTCAGGGCTGGAGGTGGCTCGCCCTCGGGCCGTAGATTTGATTCATTCTTCTTCGCTTCCTTTGCTTCCTTCTGTTCAAAATCATCTACATTCAGAATGCTCATCTCTGAATTTGCTTGAGGCGCTTGAGGCGATCACGCTATTATTTACGCATGTATCGAATAGCTATATCTTTTGGTTTGGCGCTTCTGTTCGTAGCGGGCTGTACGACGACATCAAGCATTTTTGCGGTTCGGCTTCAGGATATTGAGGATCGGCATTATTACGCGGCACGCGACACTTTTAAGAGTGATGAAACGCCTGCCGTTGTCATATCCGGTGAGTCTGGGCATGATGTAACGGTTCAGTTGCGGAAGATCGACTTAGGTTTTGTGGTTCATCAGAAGACGTTATACATCAAACGAGATGAGTTGAAATGGGTGTTTTGGAAATCGCTTCCGCCCGGAGAATACATTGCCGAACTGGTGGTGAGAGATGAAACCAATGCCGTTACCGCGTTCGTGATAGAGCCCGAAGCAGAGCCCGAAGCAGACAACGAGAAATGATTACTATGAGCGAACCGCATCTTTGTCATCGTGACTTGAAAAGCCTCAAATGGGTTCCTGTATTCTGCAGTGTGTTGATGTTGATGAGTTGCGCATCGGCCCACAAGGAAGCGACGCCAGAGGAAGCCACGAACATGCTCCCCGAGTCGCCCATCTTGATGTCTGGCTATCTGTTGGACATTCGCGTCATGGTATCTGGGGTAAATGAAATTAATGAGAAAGGGCTGCGTGTTCAGGAAGACGGAACGCTCACGCTTCCTTTTTTAGGGAGCGTGAAATGTGAAGGCATGAGGCTGGATGACTTCAAGAGCAAGCTCACGCATGATTACAATGCGAAGTACTTTATCAATCCAATTGTGTCCGTCAGTATTTCCATTGATGACAATGCCAGTACCTTTCCATGGGGCTATGTCACTGTGTTAGGGCAGGTTAAGGAACCGGGGCGTATTCGCATTCCACCCACGCGAGATCTTACTGTGATGCAAGCGATCCAACAGGCGGGAAGCTTCATCAAATATGCCAAGAAAAAGGGGATTGAGATTACCCGTGCCGACAAAGACGGCACGACGGATCGTATGATGTTTGATGTCCGCGATGTGGCAGGTTCGGCGGGTGGAGAAGCCGATATTCAACTCGAACACGGCGATGTTGTCTTCGTGCCTGAAGTCATCTTTTAGAGAAAATGGTTCGTTATGGTTTCGCATCTTTCGCGTGTTTCGTAGTCTGGTTCTGCGCTGTTGTAGCCCCAGACTGCGTCTGGTCTCCGGGTCCTCAGGCCCGGCCCGCCTGACAGGCGGGAATACGTCATGCAATGACGCACTACAACGCGCGACATAGTCCCGCACTACAACGGGGGCGCAGCATGTGCCCTCACGTCAGAATCTTTGTCTTTACCCTGTTATGTTGCGCGCAAAGGGGGTATGCACTTGACTCCAGTGCCCACTACATGTTGTGGT
>CAZNWT010000214.1:0-2441 GCA_964576795.1 uncultured Victivallales bacterium | reverse complement strand
CGAGACGGGAAGTATAGTTGTCGTCACCCGGGAAGTGTTATTGTCGTTGACGAATGACCCGCAGATTGTGGACGTTGCGACTGGTAACTACCACTTGGCCATCGGGTTTCCTTGTATCAAACAAAAAAAATTCTCCGGTGACCTTTTCCTAGTACTCTGTTCCTATTCTCCTTGCTCTTGCCGGCTGAGAAAATAGGCACACCCCTTGACTGTGAACACACTATTACGCAGTCGGAAGCCCATCCCGTGCAGACGGTCGAAGAGCGGGGAGCGTGACATGGCTTTCGTATCGTAGTGCGACGCGAGGACGAACAGATCCACGGTGTCATCTTCAACGGAGGCGGTGAGCGCTTCAATTATGTCGTCAGCCAGACCGATCGCTCTTGCGTTGACGTAGACACCCGCCGTGTAGGTCTCGCCGTCATTATTCACCGTTTCCAGGTAGTAGCGAAGCTCTCGTTCGAGGCTGCGGTGAACGAGAAGGATTACCTGTGTGTCCTTATTGACTTGAGCATCAATGCTCTCGAGTGCCTCGCGATATGAGTTTTCAGTAACGATGGGCGACACGCGTTTCACAAACAACTGTTTGGTCAGTACGTGTGGCTCGAGATCAGCACTGAGCAGTATCACAACGCTCCCCAGCAGTCCCCAGGCGAGGTAGCGCCCCCAGGCAACGTCCCGCAACGCCACGAAGCCCGCCGCCGAAAGAGTCGACGGGCAAGCAGAAACAGCATCCACAACGACCCGAGACCGAAGAGAATCGATGGGACGCGCGAGATACGCCGTCTCCGAAGAACCGTTGCTATACCCACATGATGGAAAAATAGAGCGGGATGTGGCCTATCATTGCATGCTCATGGATCATGTCCGGGTATGACTTGGCGCAGTCCAGTATCGTCATAACTTCGTCCACCCAGAACCCTTCGCGGTTGGCGCACAGGATGTAGAGCAGGCCCACAGTCGCAATGACCAGCAGAGGGTCTCAGGCCGCCAGGATTTTTGGGTGACGGGTACGCTGCATTTCATGGTCGGCTGTCATTTGTCCGGACGGTGTTGTTGTGCCATCAACTTGCCTTCACGCGCTCGGTGCGGGACCCGAAGTCGCTGTGCAAGGATTTGTTGGATTTCATAGTAGAAGCTCAATAACTCAGAAACGGAGACTCCGAACGCGGTCCAGGTAGTATTTGTAGTTTTCCAAGGAGGTGCCGGGAGTGATCAAGTGATCAGGCATAAGAATAAATCCACCTTCTTTCATCAATTCAACATGTGATGCCAGTTCTGCATCAATAGCCGCGTGATCCTTCTCGAGAACTAGCTTGTCGAAGCCGCCAACAACACGCAGCTCCTCGCCAAAACGCTTCCGCATGTGCTCAGGGGTTGCTCCCCACGTGCCGGGCTCGATAGGAAACATTACATTCACTCCTGCATTCAGCCAGTTTGGGATGAGCGGCTCCACCATTCCGTCAGAGTCAAGACCATAGAGATGAATACCGTAGCTATCGAGTGTGTCGCGAATCTGCCGATATCCATGGGCTACGTGCCTATCGAACATTGAGGGACTCACCAATGGACCGTTCTTACCGCAAATATCCTCCCAGCCGAATCCCATATCCGGTACAAGACCGATTTTCTTGGCTTCTGGCAGTATCTCATCCAAACTCCAGCAGGTCAGATCTGCGAGTGTCTTGACCATATCCGAGTACACTTCGGGATTGTCATACATCAGGTACGACATATTCACAACACCCATCCAATTCCGAATCCACCCCATCATTGAAGCTGTATCGATCACAATAGGAAGCCCTGAATTATCAGCGTCTTTTATGTTTTGTTTAAGATTCTCAGGGATGCGGGCTGGATCTGGCTGCAATCGTTCCTTGAACTGCGGCCAGTCCCTAGCGTCCTTCAATGTGAAATCAATATAGTGTGGAATACAGCTTCTGTTTTTCCAGTCTTGATTGATCACTCCTTCGCCATTGCGGAAGATTCGATAATCGTCGGTTTCTTCTAATGTCTCTTCCTCAAACGCAGGGAAAAGCCCCAGATTGGCGCCTAAGCTCGTCCATTGGGGTACGGCATTGAAGTATTCATGGGGATTACAGTCTTTGGGATAACCTTCCTGATACCACCGTTCCTGGGTCTCCAGCCATGTTGTCCAATGGATCACCGGCATATGATCGAATTTACCATAGTGCATTATCTCTTGAAAAAGTTTGCGATAGTTCATGACACTCCTTTCTGCCCTTGTTAATGCCTGCTGATTTAGAATCCAATGTCGCGAGTAAGGTGCGGCCTATTGGACGTCGTCTCCACTTGTCTTGTTTTGAAAATCGGGGTGTCGTAATAGCGATTCCTTGCTTCTTGTCTTCTGCAACTCTACAGCGGGTGGTAACCGTTCACGGGGTAGTAAAGCAGAAATGGCATAATGGCGCAAGCGTCGA
>CAZNWT010000213.1:0-2534 GCA_964576795.1 uncultured Victivallales bacterium | reverse complement strand
CCCGGGCAACCTCCCCAACCCCCACCTCCCACACTAAAATCCCAAACCCTGGGCTAACCCCCCCCCCCCCCCCCCCCCAGAATCGTCATTCGTCATACGAGGGGCACTAGCGGCTTCCGAAGCGTGCGTGGGGCCCGCGAGTGGCGGCAGGGTACCGCTCGCAAATTGACTCAGCACCTCAGTCAGAGGCGCATCTGGACATGCGTGAACCTCCACATAGTAGTCTCGCAGGGCGTGGAAGGCGATCTCTCCAATCTCTCGTGTCAGCACTGCATCGGCCCGATTGCTCTGGAAGAGATGTTTGATCGCGGCAAGCCCCGCACGTGCCTTTTCCATACGGTCTGTATTCTCGATAAAATCAATCTTCTGAATGGTGTCACCCGATATTGTGGCGAGAGCAAAGAACGGTGCTCGGCCGAAATGCTCGCTGGTGCAAGCATTCGGAGTGTTTGTATCAACAGGCACGAGTATCCTCAGCTCTGTCGGGACAAACGGTTCAAGATGCACCGTAAGGGATTCGATGCGAGGGATCGCTTCGCGTACGGAATGTACGACACGATTCGCAATATCGTGGCCACGGGTAATATCAACAGACTTGCGCAACTGGAGTCGCGCGATGCCAAACCAAAACAGGCCCGCCTGACGCAGCTGGATATCGGTGACCTGCATGACACCCGGAATCTCTGCGGCGATCTGCGACACGCGACGCGTCAGATCGGGGTCCAGATTCGCATCGAGCAGGGACAGCAACGCGACGCGGCCATGCTTGATACCGAGCCATACGATCAAAAGAGACAGAGCGGCTGTGACAACCATTTCGACGCTCCCGACCCCCATGTAACTGGCACCCGCACCGATGAACACACCCAGAGATGTCATGATGTCTACGCGCGATTCATCGGCGTTCGCCAACAGGCTTTGCGACCCGAGGCGTGCGCCAGCACGCTTCTCCCATCGGTAAATCCCCCATGACATCCCCGCGCTGAACAGTGCGGCAACCAGAACATCCATACTGTGATGCAACACGTGAGGTCGGCCCGCAAGACCAAGCACACTGTCGATCAGAAGATGCCCCCCGGCCAACAGCAACAGCCCTGACACCAAGAGTGCCGCCAACGTTTCGCCACGGTAGAGGCCAAAAGGAAACCGCTTCGTAGGGGGCTGCTCGGCGAGCTTTAGCCCCACCCATGAAGCAAAGATCGCCAGCGTATCTGCAAACGAATGCACAGCATCCGCAGTCAATGCCGGGGATCCGCGAAGCTCACCAATAACACCTTTGCCGACCGCGAGCATTAGCGTCAGTACCGTCGCCGCAGCCGCTACGCGTTTACCTGCAACCAACTGGCTGCGAATCGAGGCCGTGTCCATCTCCTGTTGATTTAGTGGCATGTCATATTCCTATGGCCATGAGAATAGCACCGAGGGCCAAACCCACAACAAGATTGATCAGCTTAATGGCTAAGAATGCTCGTCGAGAATGGGCAAGCAGCGGCAACATGCCGTGACCATCCTGTACGATCGAGCTCGCGAGCAGAGTGCTGAACGGAACAACGCCTTTGGCAAACATCGTCACGAAGATGAGGTGGGGGCCTGATTCCGGAACGAGGCCGACGACACCAGCAATGCCTAGGACAAGCCATTGGCCCTGCTGAATCAGGTTACCGAGCTCCCACCGATCGACGACGAAGTGTAGAACCAGCAACGCCCCAAGAGTCCATAGAAAGACGCGGGGCACGTGGCCGCGCACGACGTGCCGCCACAGGTGCTCCTCCAGGAAGTGGTCGGGAACCGTAGCAACAATGAACAGCGCCACTGACGAGACGACCACCAGTGACACCCGAATCCAGTTCCATTGCGGTGGGCCAATCTGTCCGGCAATGATGGCCAGAACAAAGAGTGCAAGCGACACCGAAAGCGTGCCGCGGGCAGCGGTACAATGCTTCCACTGAGCGGCGATCTGGCCATGTGGAAAACAACGACAATGGTCTTCTTCATGCACTGTAAAATCCGCTTCACAGGACAACTTGGCCGTAAGGCGGCGACCGAGAATCTTGTCGGTGAGAGCCCCCGAGAGCACGCCGACGACAAACAGAACACCCGTTAGCAGCAAGGCCGTCCGGGGAACCAAAGCAAACATCACGAATGACTCGTCACCGCTGGTCGCAATCATTGCCGCCACAACGGCTCCCAGTGAAAGGCTGCGATGGGAATACATGGCCACCACGGCAAAGGCTCCAAGACAACCAGGAGTTGCGCCAAGAAAGGCCGCCAAGAAATATTGCCCCCAACGTCGTTGGCCAATCCGCTCTTGCCATTGGCCCTGTGTCAGGACATTAACATACTCAATCACCAGCATCATGACTGACACAAATGCCGTGATCATCAACGCGTGTTTCGCAACCGAGATAAAAGCAATCATGCCGACGATCCTCCTTTATCGTTCATCGTCGCGAGACCCGTGCATACCATACGAAAATGCGCTGCCGCAACGGGCGGCACACTGAAAGACCGGTATCCCATGCGCAGTAAATGCG
>CAZNWT010000212.1:0-2576 GCA_964576795.1 uncultured Victivallales bacterium | reverse complement strand
ACGTATTTTCAAAAGCCGCGCTTCGCTTGCTTTTGAAAAACGGTCATTCAAGCGTTCGACTAAAAGAAAGGAAACGGAAGACAGTATGCGTGAGTTCACAATCAACTGTCCGCATTGCGGTGCTTTGCTTGAAGCCTCAGACGAGCATATAGGACTCAGCGTTCAATGCCCATCCTGTAGTGAAGCAATCCAAGTATCTGAACCATCTGAACCGCAGCCACCATCAATTTCGGAGGTTACACCTCCGAAACAACAAACGAAGGATTGTCCTTACTGTGGAGAGGAAATTCTTGCTAAAGCAAAAAAATGTAAGCACTGCGGAGAAATTCTGGATGTAGCTCTCAAGAGAAAAAGGCAAGTCGCCGCACACCGCTCCCGCGCGTCTTCCCAGACGCGCTCACAACCCGTCAAAGAGAAGGTAATCGTAAAATCAGGTGGCGAAGGTTGCTTTCTTCAAACACTCAATATCGGTTGCGCAATCATTCTCATCATCATCGTTGTGATTGTGCTCTTTGTAATTGGTGTCATAAACATGTGAAAATGGAGAAGTCGAACAAGAGAATCGACACATATTTTTCAAAGCCGCGCTTCGCTTGCTTTGAAAAAATGGTCATTCACGACGTTAGGCAAGAGAAGGAGAACATATGACTGGTGAAGACAGAGGCAGGAATCCACGCCGATGGTCGTGGAAGCAATTCTTGCTGGCGATCGGTTTGCTTTTTGCAGGTCTTCTGTGCTGGGTCCTGGGACTCGGAACCGCACTCGGTGCGGGCAGTTCAGGGGTCAGAAGCGATGATTGGCTCGTGCCGATAGCTGAGCATTTCTTCCGCGTAGGGCCATTCATTTCCGGAATCGGTCTGATTTGGCTATTGGGACTTATAATCCGCCAGTTGTGGCCTAACAAGGCAATTGAGGGTACCGCGGAGTAGCTCCGCAGACCATCATTGCAGACGTTCGGCAGAAAGAATGATGAAGCAAAGAATCATAACACTATGCCTGCTAACCTGCGTCATCGCAGGTTGCAGAACTCCCACGTTTGAATCAAAAGAGCAGATCGAAGACAGACTTAATGACTTCGGGCTGACTCCACGAGCATTGTATGCCTATGCGTGGGGGGACACACATCTTGAGCTGTCTGTTTTCGACCTCACCGATATCTCTGCACTTCGCGGCATGAAGCTCACATCTCTGGCCATTCACCGTAACCCCAGATTAGCTGACCTTGAACCGCTTCGCGGCATGAAGCTCAAGACCATCTGGATTGAGAACACTGCGGTGTCCGATCTGGCACCGCTCTCTGGCATGCCCATTGAGAAAATGTACATGAGCAACACCAGAGTTGAGGACATATCCCCCCTTGGAGGCATGCCACTGGAAACCCTATACTTGTTTGGCAGTCCAGTCGGTGATCTATCACCACTGCAAGGCATGCCACTGCGTATGCTGTCGTTTACACCACACCACGTGACAAACGGGATAGATGTTATCCGCTCTATGGAGACCATCAACTTCATCTCAACTGGGGGTGCAGGAAGCAAACTTCCAGCACAGGAATTCTGGAAGAAGTACGACGCGGAACGAAATCAAGAGGAAGCCGAACACATCGCTGGACCATAGTTTTCAAAGCTCGCGCTGTGAAAACATGGTCAGCACAACGTTGTGTCCAAGGAATAAAGATATGACTGGAATCATCGCATCATTGATCCCTCCGGCGGCGTTGCTGCTCGCGTGGTTTAGTTTTCGCAACGCTGCCCATCGAAATATGATCATGATTGCCGTCTGGCTGGAGATCTTGATCCTGCTCGCAGCACTTGGTGCTCTGGCTTGGCGTGATTCTCATGAATGCAGTCGGTTGGCGGCGACTCTTCTTCCGTCCTCGTTAGTCTGGCTCTCGGGGCCACTTCTCATTTGGACAATCGGAAAGAAGTTTCATCCTGCACTTTCGATTGCGGGCGCGATCGCCTTGCCATGGCTGTCAGGAATGGGTTGCTTCTTTCTGATGGCCTTCACTGACCAGATTTGGGGAATGTAGAAAGAGACACAACAACCAAATCGACACGTATTTCAAAAGGCCGCGAACGACCTTTTGAAAACGGTCATTTACACGTTGTGTGAGGAAAGACATATGAAAACAGAAACAATCCAAAAAATATGCATGGCGCTTGCCATCGCCTTCATTGTAGCCATGGTCTACTCCTCTCTGTCGCGATTCTTTCCAAGAACACCGAGTGCCATCAAATTCCTCTCCCCCGGACTCGCAGTCACGACCTTTGCTTATTCAACACTTGGACTCATCACTCTCTCAGTTCAAGTGGGCATAGCCATCTGGCTTTTCAGAAGAAATCACGAAAACCATCGTTGGCTTTGGTTTCTGCTCGGAGTGGTTCTGGGGGTCATGGCTCTCATCGTGAACCTGCTCATTGAAATCTCAGCAAAACTCGACAGACAAGAATTGAATCAAGACACACAACAAAATCCTGGAGCCTAGTCCAAAAGGTCGAATACAACCTTTTGAACAGGCTCAGGAACACGTTGGTCGCGACATGAAGTTGAATAATCGAATGTGTAAGGAGGAG
>CAZNWT010000211.1:0-2588 GCA_964576795.1 uncultured Victivallales bacterium | reverse complement strand
ATACCCTCGACCACAACATGTAGTGGGCACTGGAGTCAAGTGCATACCCCCTTGCGTGCAAGTTGATCTTTAACTTTGTTGTATCTTGGGACTGAGAAACGTAGGTTGCGGCTTGGGTTTCCCACCATGAATGGCTACCGCCTTCTCGAAACAGCTCACAACCGTGGCGCCGAAGGTACTTAAGTAAAGCATTGCGTTTCATACCGTGACAAGCTCTTCGGTGTAGTCTGCAACGGCGGCACCCGGAGCATCTTGTCGATTGAACTGGAGCGCTTCCGTTAAGGTCTCCCCATTTTTGTAGCAATGGGATGCCAGCGTTCGCGAGAGGTCTCAAGTTGTCGACGGGATTTCCCTTATAGGATTCAGCTTGCTCTTTCGTTAGGCCGTAAACATTCATAATGGCCTGACTAATTCCGGGCCAACTCTTGAAATCGCAAACGGGCGCATCGGCGTAAATACAATGGACTTTTTCAGAATTCTGAGCGGCCCAGTTGAATATGATGAGCCCTCCGCGTGACATACCTTCCAAAACAGTCTTCTTCTCAAAGCCGTGTAGGTACTTGTAGAAATCGTCCCAACGCTTGACCGCCTTTGGTGATCCGTAGAGCCCCCCAACGTCGGCATACACAACATGAAACCCCTTGTTCAGGAGAGCCTTGTCTGTTTGCGGCTCATGTCCCCAGAATCTTGCACGCCAAACCCACGGCTTGCCATCGCCGATTGTCTCAGGGACAACAACTTTGCAGTTGAACCCCTCGACCTTGAAGTCATATTGAACAAAGGAGTGGAAAAATGTTTGTTCACCTAACCACGAGGAGTCCAGATTGGTACTTTCTGCTGTCCTCGCGGTAGGCGAAAACAGAAGGCACAGCCCCCATATAAGTACTGTATTCTTCAATATGTACTCCGTTTGAATAGGTTTCCTTTTTATCTAGGGTGCCGTCCTCGTTCCAATACCCCAGCCTTATCGCCCCTCATCAGCCGTGCCAGAGCCGTATCGGAGTAATAGCTCAGCCCCTCTGTGTCACCGACTGTAATGAGCAACAGATACAAGGCCATAGCTTCAGGCCCACATTCCTTAAAGCGGTGCTCACGCACCAACCGGTGATCTACCCAACTAAACTGTTCGGGAATGCGCCGTGCCGCTCAGGACACAATAGACGTTTGACGATCGCCACGCTGCACCCGATGCACATTTTGCGACCCATAAAAACAGTTACGATTCTGCGGCTTGCTCAGCCAGCGCCATTGCCGCCACGCTTTGCTGCCCCGTCTGTATTGCTCGGAAGCACAATGCCTCTGTCGATCACATGTCCTCGGATCAGGGATGTATATTTTCCTGCAGTGCAGGTATTTGCGTTTTCGTTTGCGTCGCTTCTGTTTCATCGGTAGCTCCTTTCGGAAACCTCCGATGCCCATGCAAATCGACTCAGAAGAAAAGAAGCCCCACCTCCCGAAGAAGATATTATCTATGAATCTCTCGAAGAAGATCCACCCGAAGAAAACAGCTTTTCAAACCGCCAAGATTAGCCGACTATCAATCCGCCGCCCACAATTCAGGATCAGGCACAAGAAATAGCGTAGCTATTTTTTGTCGCCTGAATTCTCTGGTTTGGCCTTGTCACTGGTCTTCTTGTATACCCGTACGTAATCGACATAAAGACTGTCTGGCAATGTCGCAGCAGAGATGTTGCCAGCCCACTTTCCGACTTCCAGACTAAGGATGATGAATTCACTCCGTTTGGATATCGCCTTGGGGTTGTTCCACATCTTCTCTCCGTCAATATAGAATACATACTCGCTCTCTGTCCACAGTAGGCCAAACGTATGCCATCCCTGGGATACTCCGGGAACATATGATCCCTTGTGTGCGGATTTGAGAGTTTCCCCGTAACCATCCCAGTGCACTGCGTGATTAACCTTGTCGCCTTGTTTTTTCAAGTATTCGAATATATCGATCTCTGTGCCTGACTCTTCAGGATTTCCTATTTCCTTGCCCATTGTCGGGGTCTGAAGCCAGAAAGCCGACCAGTGACCTACCTGTCTCTGAAGTTTAACGCGACATTCGAAATAGCCAAAGGTGGTTTCGAATTTGCCCTGTGTGCCAATCATGGCGGTGTGATACTTGTCGCCGCTCTTTTTCGTCGTTAGAATCAAAAGACCTTCATTGACAGACACGGTGTCCTTCACGTTCACGCCGTTTCTTCGAGGACCGAGGCCGCGATAGTCCCATTTAGTCAGATCAAGAGTGGCGCCGTCGAACTCGTCCGACCACTCCAGTTTGTATCCTTTCACGGGGATGTCCGCGTTCTGTTCTGCTGGGGACGAAGAGGCTGTTCCTAACAGCGCAATGAGCATCATTACGGAAAACGATTTATGCATGTGTTTCTCCTTACCGAACGATTAAATGAGAGTTTTGCGCGGCCACGCACAAATACTTCTCCACATCTTGTTCGGAAAATTACATTATTTAAATCCCAACTAGCGATAGTCATACCATATGACTGTTTCCCCAACAAGGGGGAGGGGGCGTTTTCAGCGGTTCCAAATAGGCGGCAATGCCGGGGGTCTGATCCTGTCGCGAGGAA
>CAZNWT010000210.1:0-2633 GCA_964576795.1 uncultured Victivallales bacterium | reverse complement strand
TCGAGACGGGAAGTATAGTTGTCGTCACCCGGGAAGTGTTATTGTCGTTGACGAAAAGACTGCAGATCAGCTGTCGTACGTGCTTCATCCAACGGCAACGCACACATTCCTCAAAGCGTGTCCCGGTGCCGGAAAAACAGAAGTCGTTGGTCTCAAGATGTCCTACGAAATTGCAACTGGCTCATGGGGACCTGCGGGCATTGCGACACTAACGTTCACGAACAATGCGGCCGAAGTGATCGCTGACCGTGTAACCCAGTTCACTGGACAAACCGGCTATCCTCATTTCATCGGTACTCTTGATGCATGGATTCACCGGTATATTCTGAGCCCGTTTGGTTACCTTTTTACGAACTACAAAGGGAAGGACGGCGATCACTCCTATAGAATCATAGACAACACGAGTGACTCCCATTTCCTGTCCAATTATGAAACTCACTATCAGTATGCCCAACAAGGCCATGTGAGAGCAAATCAATGCTATTTTGATCCGAAAGGCAAAACGGGAACTTGGATATTCAGTTCAGGACAATATGCAATTGACCAGCAGAGGAATAGCACGGCACCTCCAGAGTTTTTCAAGAGTGACCTAAAGGCAACGAAAAGGAAATTCTGGGCGGATGGATTTGCTACGCATGCAGATGTTGAGGAGATTTGCGGGAACTTGCTCAACAGCAATAGTGCGGTCCGCAAGTTACTCAGCCAGCGTTTCCCCGTCATTATTGTCGATGAGTGTCAGGATCTGTCCTGGATACAGATGGCAATATTGGACTTTCTCAGAAGGGAAGGGACAACTCTTCATTTTGTGGGGGACGTGAACCAGTCAATATACAGGTTCAAGAAAGTTGATCCGCTTGTCGTTCTCGAATTCGTAAAGAAGTGGAAATTCTCATCTCGGACTCTTCAGCACAATTTCCGTTGTGACTCCTCCATAGTGAGACTATGTGGGCAACTATTGGATCAGGGCAATGTAACAGGTGTTGATTACAAGTTGAGCAATCGAAGTTGCATTCTCTTTACGTACAAGCCTGAATCCATTTCTGAATCGACTGCGATCTTTGGAAAGCTTGTTGCAGATAGGGGGATTGATAGAAAGGGAGCATGCATAGTCACTCGGGGCCGATCTTTGCTTTCCAAATTGAGTCCTTATCTGAAAAGCCGCCCTTCATCTCTCAAGCTACAAGAATGCCTCGCAACGGCACTCCAGCTCGGCTCTGATGGCGATTCCCGTACCAACAATGATGCTCTGACGTGCTTGGGTCGCTTTGTCGCAAGGAAGTTCTTTGCAACGTCTGCAACTGATGCTCGCCATCATTACTGCCCTGTGGAGATCGAATCGGCGATGAAGTGGAGACTGTATCTGTTCGCCGTTCTTAAGAGCACCTTGAGAACGAATCTTGCAGATCTAACGCAGACCTGGGCCGTCTGGTCGAAGAATGTGCGCGGTGACTTTTCTGCGATCGCGAACCAACACATCATTTCACTATCCGAGTTCAATGTGCCGAATGCCTTTCCATCTTTGACTGGTAGTACGTTTCGATGCCCCCCAGGCAAGAAGGATGCAGTTGTTTCAGATACGCTTCCTGCTATTGCTCGGCAAGATCACTCGATACGAGCGACGACAATTCATGACGTAAAGGGGGAGACTTTTGACGCACTTCTCTTGGTTTCATCCTATGAGAAGCGCGGGGACGGAACACACTGGTCTCATTGGTTAGCCGACAAGGACTCCGAACATGCCAGATTCGCCTATGTTGCGAGTTCACGACCACGCAAGCTTCTGGCATGGGCAATCTCCCATGGAGATATTGAAGATGCAAAGCAGCAACTGCTTCCCCTTGGCTTTGCATTTCATGAATCCGTGCAAACACAGAACGATTAACCTGCATATTGGTGCGGTTGTGTGCCCGATGTGTGATGTCGAACTCTTCCGCGGAGCCGCACGGCGACCCCAGAGCTGGGTAAGCTTGCGCGCCCTGCGCGGCCGGTTGGCACGACTGTGGCTGGCGGGGGCTTCTCTGAGAAACGGTCTGTGTGCGAGATTACGGTTATGGTTTGCCAATGAGGTGGTTGCTGTGGGTATGCGGCGGCTGAGATCGCGCGCGCTATAGTGAGGGGCAAGGGGAAACTTCCCCTTCCTTCTCTTGCAGGCGCTCCCCCGCGCGTGAGCCGCGCGCCGCAGCAAGGAGCAACGGGCCCGCCCCTTGGGGGGCGACAGGCCCAAAGGGGGATCTATAAATGACTGCCAGAGGCATTCCTCGTGGGGGCCGATAGGCCGGGATTCTTGGTTCCAAGGGTGGTGGTGGGCCTGGTCCGAAAGGGCGGCGAGGTGACGACAGCAGCAGACGGGACTGCGGGTTGCGGACAGGGGGATGGGGCCGCATACAGGCTGGCCCGACTGATGATGGCGGCAGTTGGCCGCCTCCCTGGGGGCGTGATGCGGAGTGTTGTTTCCCGAGTATCCGAGGGACGCAACACTCGGGATGTCCGCCGGGGTCCATTTGGGTGGTGGGTGGGTTCTTGATATGAGCTCAGGTCCACGCGATAGCACGGACACCATTTACTTGGCTGTTGTATTGCGCGCGTGTGAAGAAGAAGCCGCCGGAGGCGGCGTTGAGGTGGCCGAGGGCCAC
>CAZNWT010000209.1:0-2903 GCA_964576795.1 uncultured Victivallales bacterium | reverse complement strand
GCCATCTCGCGTTCCTTTCTCGTGACAAAGTGACAACCTATATCAGGACGGGACCGTTGGTTGTTGGACGTTGAGCCCCCCTCCTTAATTCAGCATTTTATCGCACTCGGAGAGTCCCCCCTTTAGCGTAGGTCGTCTCGGCCAATATCGACACCATTTTTATGGTTTTTGTGCTTGCGAATCCAGAGCGTCTGGGTATTATACGCACCTCATTGCCACATAAGTGGGGGCGTAGCTCAATTTTGGTTAGAGTTCCGGACTGTCGATCCGGTGGTTGCGGGTTCGAGTCCCGTCGCTCCCGCCACTTTAAATTCAAAAGCCTGCCAAGCGCAGGCTTTTTTGTGCCAACATTTGGCATCGCCCGAATAGCTTTAGACTCTGCCTTAGCCTATCTTTGTCGCGAGCTTTGTTTAAAACATCTGGCATCACCAGAATCTCCTGTTGAATCTTGTGCACCTCTCATCTAAGGTGAATCAACGCCGACAACGTTGCACCACAAAGGAAACCCACACACAGCTAGCATTACCTGTTGACGCGCTAATCCACGCTCAAGACTTTCTTTTCCGTCCATGGTTTGCCAGCTTTGAACGCGGCGAGATGCTCTTTCACATCCTCGCAATCACCCAAAGAGTCGACAACTCCCTCCTGTAATGCGACCGCTTTCTCAAACTGACCGAGCTCTGCGTAGGCGCACGCCAACGTGTCCACGATGTATGGAGGATGGTCTGGGCACAGTTTCAGCGCTCGTTGTGCAAGATCCAGAGCCTCCTTTCCGTTGCGGTACAGCACATTGGATGTTGTGCATAGAGTATAGGCTTTGGCGTTCAGTACTTCAGCCGAATTGGGGGATGCCAAGAGGTATCTGTCATAGATCGCAACAGCGTCTCCTGCTCTATCCATTGCTTCGAAAATGGATGCAGTGAGTAAATCATAGTAAGGGGCCTCAGCACCGAGCCGATTTGCCTGCTCTGAGTCAGCGAGAGCGGCATTGAGTCTCTTTGCTCTCAAGTTGGCATTGGCTCTCCAAAGATAGTACTCACCACTGTCGGACCCACGTTCGATGGCCCGCGTCAGCTCCTCTATTGCCATATCATCCCTCCCTTGCTTGGAGTAAACCCACCCGCGGAGAGCATAAGGACAGGGATCCTCTGGTGCTAGTTGGATGGCCATTTCACAATCAGATAGCGTATTCGTGAAGTCACCTCTTCTGGAGTAGATTCGTCCACGCAACGCGTAGGCATGGGAAATCTGAGGGTCCAACTGGATGGCCTTGTCGCAATCAGCAAACGCTTTCTCTATTTCCCCCTTCTCGGCGAAACACGAGCCTCGCAGTCCGTATACGTAGGCGTTATCGGGCGTGATCTCGAGGGCGCGGGTGCAGTCATCAAGTGCCCGGTCGTACTCCTTTTTCTTTCTGTAGCAAGCGGCCCTCAAGCCATAAGCATAATCGTCCCGTGGTGCTATATCTATAGCGCTGTCGCAGTCAGAAATAGCCATATCGTTGTCACCTCTCTCAGAGAAAATGCGAGCCCGAAGTGAATAGGAGTGGAAATCGCGAGGGTCTAGTAATATGGCTGTGCTACAATCCGAAAGAGCGAGGTCGGTATGACCTTTGCGTCTATTACAGGAGGCGCGCAGGCCATACGCATATGCATAACCAGAGTTGGACCTGATCGCCTTGCTGCAGAGTTCAATCGCCTTATCGTAGTCCCCGCGTTCGGCTGCCTCGTGCGCCCTAACGGCATGTGAATAAGATCGATTCAACCACGGAAAGCCGCCGAGCAACCTGGCTGGGGTTGCCTTCCCGCAGCCTGACACGGCGAATGCAAAAAACAGCATGACAAGAGAAACACAAGTGCGAAGCCAATTGTTCTGCTTCATGCGCCAATCTCCTTTTTTGAGAATATTCTGTGATGGAAGAGTCCCATTTCCATGGGAGAAAAACAAGCAGGGCAGGATCGGCATCGTTTTTGCCTGACCATTGGAAGAATCTAAAGATCTAGGGACGTCCTTTATAACAAACTGATCTATAGCATGTTATGCGTTTGTTGTGACCGACGGACGGGAAGTAGATACGGTTATTTACACTTTTTCAGGATCAACATCGCCTAGGCCGCGATATTTAAGGCGTAAACCATTCAAAAAGTTTCGCAATGCCTGATCCTTACACTGCCGGAAGTGAGCAGTTCCCGACCTACGGAAGAATGCACTTAGCTCATGCTTACTAAGCACAAGTCCCGAAAGCTTTAGAATCACAAGCATATCCTCTGCTTGGAGATTTAGCGCAATCTTAAGCTTTCTTAAGATGATATTGTTGGTAAGTAAGTTCTCTGGCTGCGGCTGCGGGCCCTCTTTCTTTCCCCGCAATTTAATAATCAATCCGTTTAAGAAGGTCGCCAACTGACTATCACTGCAAGGCTCCTGTTCAGGATCTTTATCCTTCTTCAACCATGCACTTACCGCTTTACGGGAAACGACACAATCCGCCTTTCCGAAAATCGCGATCATGGTCGAGTCATCATAGTCAAAAGCGTAGCGCAAACGACGCAAAACATCATTATTTGTAATATCCATAATTCAACCTTAGATACGGGGTAAAAACAGTGCTCAAATCGTAACGTTTTCTTGGCGAATGTCACGTCTCTTAAAAGTTTCGAAACTGTGTGTAGGCGACGAATTTCAGCCGCTTCCATCCCATAAAACTTAATTTCAGCGTTGCCACTTCTCGGCTTTCCAGGGGTCAACCAATTGCCCTACGGGCTGCGCAGCTTTACTAATTTCAGCTTTACTTTCCGGCAGTCAGCCCCTAGGTTACCTCCCGTTTCACACCTTCTCGGGGCGGCATAGCTCAGTTGGTTAGAGCAGTGGAATCATAATCCACGTGTCCGGGGTTCGAATCCCTG
>CAZNWT010000208.1:0-3062 GCA_964576795.1 uncultured Victivallales bacterium | reverse complement strand
CTCAAGCACGGTTCTTAGGGGGGAAGGGGCCCGCAAGGGCCCTGCCCTACCCGGTCTGAGGATAAATATGAATAAACACAATATACTGCACTGCTTCATTGTCAGTGCACTGACCGCAATCGTGCTATCCTTTTTCATGATCACCGTTTCAACCGGTAGGATCCAGTCAACGGACATGGATGCAACCACATTGCGCGAGCACGGTTTTGATGATGCTGCCCAATGGAGCGAGACAAAGGCAGTAACCCGCGGGCGCGTGGCCTCTCTTCTCCACTCATTTCGCTACCCCGGCTTCTGGGTCTTCTGGATGCGCGGGGTCAGATTTCTTTTTGTGGCAGTGCTCGTCGGCACCGTTAGCGTGACCATATGGAATGAACGAAGGAACAGCCAACAACAGAATTCAGAGCTATCGCCTGCCGCTGCCGCGTCAGGCGAAGCCTGATTCTCAACGTTGGATTTAAAATGAAACGAATAACTATACTACTACTCTTGGTCTGTCTTGCTTGCGGTTGCGCCACATCCGCCCAGAAGAGGACCCGCAAACGAATGGAAGCAATCAGGATACCGGAAATGGATCTGAGGCAGGCAGACGTATATCAAGTTATGGACTTCCTTCACGAGCAAAGCGTTGAGTATGACCCCGCAACTCGAAGAGAAGACAGAGTCGGAATCAGTACGATTCTCTACCTGACACCGACAGAAGAGGAATCGAAGAGAAAGCCCCCAACGCCGTTTTCTGCTCCACAGCATTTCGGCCCTGTAATCTCATTCCATGCAACAAACATATCCCTGCTTGATGCATTCGATGCCGTATCAAGAGTCAGCGGAATCAAGTATAGAATTGATCGAAAAGGCATTGTTCACTTCAAACGAGAGAATCCAACAAAATGATCCACAACTATTTCTCACCGCGCGAACGCGGTGAGAAAAGTGTGATCAACACGTTGGACGAGAGAATGAAAAAGAGAATGAAACATTCCTGCCTTCTTGGCTTGGTGGCAATCCTTGCGTGCCTGGGTACTCTCGGATGCGGGACTTTCCGTTCATCCACAGTCGAAACTGTACGGATTCCATACAATGACTTCACTCGCCGCGCTGGGCACTATGCGCTGTTCAAACAACGCGTGTCTGTTCGCAAGACGGGGAAAACAGCCAGATACAAATTCTGGAGCCAAGCGTGCTGGTTCAAGGGGCATCGGTATTGGATCGTCGTCAAGATGGATCACGAGATGAACTGTATTGTGAAGGCGTCGGTCTATCAGGACACTGCAATAGTACCCGGATACAACATGTTCGGGCGCGCCCCGAAGCTCGAAGAAGAGGTCATTGAGTTTCTGAAACGTGATGACTATTGGATGGAAACCGTCCAACAAGCCGAGTCCACCGTACCATCTGCAGCCGCGCTAAGCGCGTCTCCCGATGTCCGGTGACTCGCGACGTTGGGGAAATTGATTATGATGCGAAATCGGACATTGGGATGGGGCCGAGGCAGAGTCGCAGCATCACTTCTACCCGGCATACTCCTCCCGTCCATTGTGATATTTTGCGTAGTATTGTTGACATACGGAAGCTCTCAACTGCAATTGGCATTGCAGTCAATCTTCGAAGTGTACGGATTCGCCGTCATATGCTCATCCCCGCTGTTTTGGGCGATTATGCTGTGCCTGACAATCGTTGCATTGATTCTTCTAATGATTAAAAAGGACCTCTATTCTTACCTGATTACTCAGATCATGATTGTGGTGACGTTTATTATTCCACCTGTATTTTTGATGTTAGGAATCATACGATATTGCGGCGAGTGAATCCCCAACAACGGGGTGCACAACGTGCGGTGAAAACGCTGCGCGTTTCCTCCGCCGGTGACCCCTGACGTTCGGCAGGGAAATAAATTTCTTTTCCTGATCGAGACTGCTACTATTTGGGTGTCATGAAGACCGTCTACATCGAAACATCCATTGTGAGCTATCTGACCGCTCGACCCGCGAGGGACTTGCTTGCGGCTGCATGGCAAAATGCAACTAGCCGCTGGTGGGAAACGCAGCGGCAACGGTTTGAAATATTCACCTCTCAACTCGTAATAGATGAGTCAAGCGATGGGAATGCAGAAGCGGCGGGTCGCCGCTTAGCTGCATTGGCCAACACTCCTCACCTACCAATGCCTGACCCTGTGACTGAGCTAGCCGTAATCCTGCTAACCGAAGGCGCGCTACCGCAAAAGGCAATCGACGATGCTGTCCACGTTGCCGTGTGTGCCTTCCACGGCATCGACTACCTGCTGACATGGAACTGCCGACACATTGACAATGCCGAAACGAAACCCCTGATGCGAAGTGTTTGCGCCATCCACGGTTACACCTGCCCTGAAATATGCACTCCATTGGAGTTAATGGGAGATGATGATGAAGGATGAAATCATTCGAGAAGTCTGGAACGCAAAAGATTCCATTTCTGCCAAGTGTCATCACGACGTGAGACGTTTAGTGGAAACGCTGCGTGCCAAGGAGAGGTCTTCTGGCGCTCGCATCGTTGACCTTCACTCTAGACTGCACACCGAAAGCCGAACAAGATGAATGCAGAACTATTCCTTGCCGCTGTCGCGCCAAGAAAAGTCTGATTCACAACGTTCGCATCGGAAGAGATATGAGTACAAAGACAGCAATACGTGACGGTGCAATCATCGCCGCGTGCGTGATGACACTGCGATTCACTGTGGCGGTCCTGTTTGGTTGGCCATCCTATTCTTGGCCTGAAATTGGATGTCTCTTCCTGTTTGCAGAAATCTTGCGGCTCGGCGAATCAACGTTTGTTCACTGTCTGGCCCCGCTTGTGTGCTATACGTTAGCGGGAGGCTTCATCGGCGGGATAATCGCATTGGTTCCTCCTATGACGCAGCTTCGCCCTGTGACTTTTAGAATAGTTCTGGCAGCACTGCTATCAGTCCTTATCTTGCTACCAATAGCTGGCCTTCAGATGACAGGATGGCTGTGATGGCCATAGAAATGCGAACACCCATTAAGTCCCCCATTGCAAACACAAAAAGCCCCTTAAAGGGAAATGTT
>CAZNWT010000207.1:0-3204 GCA_964576795.1 uncultured Victivallales bacterium | reverse complement strand
CGCGTCCCACGCCCCTCAGCAGAGGGAAGCGAAGTTCAAAATGAGAATCGCTGCCAAAATACAGTCTGACAGTCTGACGCATGACCCTGTTTTGTCACCCCAGAGAGCCAAGGTGTCAGCTCACCTTAGCTAAATCTACCAGAACAACGGTCTGCGAAGCAAGAATCAGACGAGAGACGGGAAGCCCCTCAGACATTAGCTCCGCGTGATCTGCAACCCCGTTTCAGAGATGGTCATCTCAACAAAACGCGCACGATCATTCGGGGGGGTCGCTTCGAGCCTGGAACGTATGCAAATGGCGCTTTCGGCACTAGCGGCAATCATCAACAGATAGCCACCGCCGCCCGCGCCCAGCAATTTAGCTGCAGACAGATCATCGCCACAGACATTAAAAATTGCCTGCACATCGGGAACATTCGTACCGCTATCAAGCTTCTGGTTGAGCTCCCAACTGCGGCGCACCCCCGCTGCAAAGGCTTCAATGTCATCTCGCTGAATGGCATCATAGATAAAATGCGCCGCACAACCAATACCATCCAGTGTTGCGAGTCGCGAGCGACTGTTCAGAAAAATGCCCCTCACAATATCCGCCAGAATATGGTGAGCCAGCCGTGTCACGCCCGTGTAGTAGAGCAGAAGACGATTCCGAACCCCAGCACTGCTAAAGAAGTCCGAGGGTGCCCAACGGACAAGCGCCATCTGATCAAGTCCCGGGCGCGTCTCGATCAGTTTAACACCGGGGAAGAGACCGCCAATCTGATCCTGCCACCCTCCACCACTGGTCAACATCTGCTCTAATGCCAGTGCGCGACGCGCAATCTCAACACGATCCCAGCCCAAATCCGCCAAATCCGCAAGGGTCCCAAGAAGTGTTGCCGCCAGAATACTACTGGTTCCTAACCCGGATCCCTTTGGAATGGCAGCCAACATCGAAATTTCGATTCCACCACCAAAAGCGGTAAGCTGCTGCTCCAAAGTATCAAATACCCCCCCGTTGAAACGGGGATCAAATCCTGCCAGTGCAAAAGCCGCTCGAGCAACGGTGAAACCACTCGAAAGTTGATCATAAGCAGCGACCTCATCATAGGACCGCAGGTGCTCTGACAAACCCAGATCAATCGACCGAATCACCAGTTCCTTAGTCTCAATGACACGGGCAAACACTTGAATCGGGGGTTGACCATTCAGGTCGACCGCAAGATTAAGAACACGGCCTCCTCGCTCAAGACAATACGGTGGCGTATCCGTCCAGCCCCCGCCCAAATCCAAACGCGCCGGAGAACGCCCCCATACAATTTGGTCCGTAACCACAGCACAATGCGGCATCACACTGTCGGCCATGACCGGTGTGACAATTGAATCTCGCAGCACCTCAAATGCGCGTCGTTCCTGCTCCGCAGCACCATCAACATCGCCCGTCAAGTGCAGCACCCGAGCCCGCAACATGCAGTCGTGCATCCGCATGATCACCGAATCGCGGACATCCAACGTCGGCAGTGCATCAAGGCCTGCGCCTGCTTCTGCAAGCATGTCGGCCGCATGTTCGAGATCCAGCCGATAAAAAACGCTTCGTCGATAATTGGCCGCCATGGCCAACACCGCCATCCGCATGAGTTTGCGGCGGGAGGCATATAACCGTGTCAGATTAATATCTCTGGCAATATCCGTTGCGGAAATTCGCGGGGATGCCAACCACTGCACCTTTGATTGATCTGAGGCCTGCGGTGCATCCGCACACAACCACTGCACAAACTCACCAGCCAATGCCGGTGCCTCGACAACGGGAAAAAGGGGTGCATTCTGGATATCACACGCCGCATCAATACCCACAACGTCAAGCTCAAGACCCCGATTACGGAACCAGTCGATTACGGGTTTCCCCATCCAAAGTGTGTCAACATCACCAAGAGCACCCCGAGACGGGTCGTCGATCCCATAAGGCCGAATGGCATAACCATTCTCCCCAATCGGACTGCAATCAAGACAAGTTCCCGCCGATAACGCGAGTGCCCAATCATTTTCAGGAATGCCCGTCAGCACATGCTCCGACTCAAGCTTCCATGATGCCGGAACCACGCTGTTCTCAACCCACAGCGTGTGATTCGAATCCTGTCGCAACGGAACCTTAAAATCTGCATTCTGAATAAATTGCCGAGGATGTGGCTGCGAACCATACTGGCCAAATCGAGTCTGATCCGAGACCAGATTCTGAAGCTCGTAAACTGAGTTGATGATATCACGACTCTTACCAAAGTGGTAGAACTCACCACCAGGAATTGACACCACCGCCGTCGTCAGTTTGCTCACATCCGCATCCGGATGGGTGGGCTTCTGACCAAAGTGCGGCCCCCACTCCCCATAGAGATCATACGTTTTCGACATTTCCCCGCGAAACGCCTCACGCTCTGCATCCCAGCCACATTTAGCCATGAGACACATCACAGCCCGTTCGCTGAGCAGCCACAACCCCACATCAATCATAAAGAGATTCTCTGCCGCCAACTCGCGAATGCGGTCAGGGGAGGGTTTCTGGAGAAACGAAATCAGTCGTAAAGGATCGGAGCGGTCACAGAACATCACGCCAAAATGCTGAGCATCCTCCGGGCGAGCCCAAAGCCCCATCAACACCACATCGGCATCAGGAAGCGTCGGCAACGGCTCATCGGTACGCAACAACACATCCCCGCTGGCAATGGCAACCCGCGCCTGAGATCCCGCTTTGGCTACCACGCTCTCAACGAAAGGATACTGCAAATCCAACAGATTCTGATCAAGGCGCTGCCCAAGGCTCCAACGATACGCCGGAACGGGGATAAAGAGCTTTCCCGTGCCCGCATAAGACGGCAAACGCCGACTCTGCCCTCCCCCATGAATAATGACCTTCCGACGAGCGGATAACCATGCCTCAAACGAAAGATCGTTTCCTAAGGAGCGCCACGCTTCTACCAGCACATGCGCAGTGCCACCCCCTGAGCCCAACGGATTACCGGGAGGATCGCACGTAAAAAAAGACGATGAAGCAATGCGGGGTTCACACACCGCCAACTGGCGTTGCATATTCGGGGGCAGCGAAAGCAGGAGTTCTGTGTCGGATTGAGCCATGCAGAACTCTACACTCGGGGCGCCAAACCGTCAAGATCATGCAATTGCATCCAGCGGTTCCAAATAGGCGGCAATGCCGGGGGTCTGATCCTGTCGCGAGGA
>CAZNWT010000206.1:0-3363 GCA_964576795.1 uncultured Victivallales bacterium | reverse complement strand
GATCCGCCGCCATGAAATATTGAAGCAGATCATTCGTTCCCACGCTGACAAAATCGACTTCGGAAAGGATTTCCGCCGTCAGCGCCGCTGCCGCAGGGATCTCAATCATGGCACCCAGCCTAGTATCCAATGAAAACGCCACGCCCGCCTCACACAGCTCGTTTCTGACGGCGTCCACGTGTTGCTTGGCTGCGATGATGTCCTCAACTGTCGTTACCATTGGAATCAGAATGCCAACGTTAGCATCCGTCGCCGCCCGTAGAATTGCCCGCACTTGCGTGCGAAGCTCGTCGGGCCGTTCCACCAAATGACGGCGAATACCACGGACCCCCAACGACGGGTTCCTGCCCGCGCATTCGGATAAGAACCCCATGAGTTTGTCCCCACCGATATCAAAAGTTCGTACGATGACAGGTCGCCCCTCGGCGCCCTTGATCACCGACCGGTAAACACTGAGTTGCTCTTCCTCGCTCGGAATCCGGCCGTCTTCTAAAATGAGGAACTCCGTGCGAAATAGTCCTATGCCGTTGAGGCCATGGACATGCATTAACGAAACCTGATCGGGATTCTCGATGTTGGCTTTGATCTCAACTTCTGTTCCATCAACAGCGCGACAACGTGCAGGTTCCGCCTTCTCGAAATGCCTAGCAGCTCTCATGCGAGCGCGATATTTCTCAAGCGTTTCCGGAGCCGGACGGACAACAACAACGCCATCTGTTCCGTCAATAATTAGGCGGTCGCCCTCCCGTAAATTGTCTACCAACCCCTTGAGACCGCCAACTGAAGGAATACCGAATCCCTTCAGGAGGATCGCGGCGTGCGATACCAGAGCATGACTCTCGCTGGCAAAACCAGCGCTTTCGCTACGATGCGCCAGCATGGCATCTGAAGAATGCAGGTGCCGCGAAGCGAACCCCCAACCTTTCTCAGTGCGTCTATCGGCCTTGCTCGTTCCTGCTGTCAACACACCCAAGAGATTGTAAGCCATGTCGCGAACATCTTCCCCACGAGCCCCAAAATAAGGATCCCGCATAGCGGCGAATTGCGAGATCAGAGCGCTGGCTTCCTGCCAGAGACACCATTCTGCATTTTTATGATTGGTGGCAATGCTCTGTCGCACACGATCATGAAATGATTCATCGTTTAGTACCGCCTCGTGAACATCCAGAATCGCTTTAGTCTCAGGGGTTACATCCCCGTGAACGGTTGTGACATGCTCACGCAGTCCCCGCCCGGCGGCTTCGACGGTAGCCGTGTAACGTTCTTGCTCCGCCCTGACTTGGTGAGGCGCAAGCTCGGTGGGTGTGACGGATAGTGCAGGGTCAACTACATGCACGCGACCAATACCCATGCCAGGGCAGATAGACGTCCCCTGCAAGACGACCTCACCACGACAGTCTCGGCGATCAATAGTAGTAAGCTTCGGTGTCATTGTTACTCTGTAGGGTTGTTTCCTTGTGGCATGTCTGGCTGGAATGAGTCCCTACAGTCCTTGCCTTTTATGGTCGAGTGTGTATTGATCATTTATTCCTCCTGACTCACCTAGCAGCGGGCATACACGGTACGAAGAGACTCACCTGCTGACACGAAGACCTCTTGAGTTCCCTGCTTTCGTTTGGGGTTTACGCAACCTATAGCGGGCTACGCAGGACCAATATCTAAAACTCTCTCATAGTCCTTAACCGAACACCCGCTCCAAATGTCCTTTCACCTGTTCTCGTGTCTGAATGCTTGTTGTGGCTGCTACCGCTTTGCCGTTCTTGAAATAGACAGTGAAGGACAGGCCCATGAACCCCACGCATTCCGGCAATCCCCGGACATAGTTGGCAGCAGGCCCATCGAAATCCATCTGGTGCTCCTTTCAGTCTTTGCTATCCGTGGTCCCACAGAGGAACTCACAAAAGGCCTTGCGAAGTTCTTGTGCGTATCCGTGCGACAGCTCAATAACATTTGCGTTGTGCAGCATGAACGGATGGTGGGTGGCTGCAATTACCTGACCTCCCTGCTTGATGATGGCGTCGAAGCCCTGGCGAATGCACCGCACGCTCTGCATGTCCTGCCCCGCCTCGGGCTCGTCAACGAGCAGTGTTTCTCCTTTTCGAAGAGAAATGGACGTCAATGCGACCTTCATGATCTCCCCGTGAGACGAGAAGACGCCTCTCGTCCGAAGGATCATGTTGCGCATGTTGCTCGGCAAACCGCTTGGCGCATGTGGATTCATCGTCTCCGAGTTGAAATAGACATGCGACGGAAGGCCGTCAATACGTTTTTTACATTGGTCACATTCATGCAATGCGCGCAACACTGTACTTTTGCCCGACCCGTTCGGACCAACCAAGACATTCAGGCCGGAAGAGAAGAGAATCTCCGAACGGTCTCTCACCTTCGCGGCATGGGAGTAGCACAGTTGAATGCCGGTAATCATGGCGTCTCGCTCCGCTGTTTGATGCCCGCCGCAACTGCAAATCCGCCCTCGCCATGGCCTGAGATAACGGGTTCAGCAATCGAAATCTCGTTTGGGTGTCGGAACAGCGTCTGCCAGAACTGCAGATCTCCGAATCCCGCCTCGATCAGCAGGTCTTCCACCTCCCCGACCGAGAAGAACTGTGCATCCCGGTAGAACAGGCTTTCGCCCCGATGGCCCTCGTACACCTTACCCAGAAAGCTGTCGCGATCCACGACCCCGACTACGAAACAGCCGCCCGGCTGAAGTATGCGCCAAGCCTCGCGGCAGCTTTGGTGAGGATCGTCTACGAAGCAAATCGTCGTCACCATGAGCGCGCAGTCGAAGCTCTGGCTGTCGAATGGGAGCGCCTCGGCCACACCATCCACGGCGTGAATGCCGCGTGTCTGGGCGATTTGACGCATTGCCGTTGCGGGCTCCACGCCTTGTGCAATGCCGAAAGGCGTTGCGAACCGACCGGTTCCCACTCCTATTTCGAGGCCATGACCGCACCCGACTGGTAGGGCGGTGCGTATCGCCTCCACTTCGGATTCGTATACGGCGGGATGGCGATCAAACCATTGGTCATATCGCTCCGCATCTGTTTCAAACACGTCCATATTTTTACGCCTCATTCCGTCCCGCGTCTGCACATGGGCCGCAAGCGGGGTCTCCTCGTCTGGGTTCGCAAAGCGTAGTCGCGGCGATGAGTGCCGTCGTGACTAGCGCGATCCCGAGAAAAACAAGCGTCGTGTAGCCGTAGGTATCCACAAGCCAGCCGCCAAGGAGCGGCATGAAATAGAGCGGCAATAGCAGTGTTCCTTCCAAGGCAAACAGCATGGTCCGGATGGCTGGTGTCCCAAGTTGTAACCGTTCACGGGGTAGCAAATCAGAAATAGCGTAGTAGTGCAAGTGTTTTT
>CAZNWT010000205.1:0-3369 GCA_964576795.1 uncultured Victivallales bacterium | reverse complement strand
GGATATGGAGGCGGCATGCGTGGAGGAACCGCCACCAACTGCATCTTCCAGAACAATGTATCGGGCTATGGTGGCGGGCTCGACGATGGAACCGCCAACGATTGCAGCTTTATTGAGAACACAGCCATCTACCGAGGCGGCGGAGCCGAGGAAAGCATCCTCACCCGCTGCATCTTTATTGGAAATACCGCTTTAACCGTAGGGGGAGGAATTTCTCAAAGCACAGCCAACAGCTGTCTCTTTACCGCCAACTCATCGGAAGGAAAAGGCGGGGCAATCTATTACGGCACGGCCAACCACTGCACCATCACGGGCAACCGGGCCGCAGAAACCGGCGGCGGCATCTATCAGGGCTACGCCAACAACTGTATTGTTTGGGGAAATACCGCAGGGATCAGCGATAATGATATTTTCTACATCAATTATACCAAGAATACCTGCTCCCCAGATGTCACCCACGAAAGTAATGGCTGCATCACCAACAATCCGTTGTTGACCAGCTCCTCGCAGATCTCCGTAAACTCACCCTGTCTCGGCAGGGGCGATGCCCTCTACTCCACGGGAACGGATTTGGACGGATTTGCGTGGAGGAATCCTCCCGCCATGGGATGCGATGAACCTGCCCTTGGCGGTCCGGTTGAGATGGCGCTGATCGGCCCATCGCCCATCGCCCAGGGCGTCTCCGCCGATTACACGGCGCTTTTCATCGGCTACACGGGCTGGACGACCGTTGATTTTAACGATGAAAGCCCCCTCATCGAGAATGCTGTCGGCCCCATCGCCCACCAGTGGAACACGGCCGGCACCTACGATGTCGTTTTGACCGCAACTAACGGCGACTATCCGAACGGGACCAGCTTCACTCAAACCGTCAAGGTGGTGTCATCCACCATCTATGTGGCGCTGACAGGAAATGACACCCACAACGGCCTAACCTGGGCAACCGCTAAGGCCACTATTCAGGCCGGGGTCGATGCACAGACCCTCTACGGCGGACAAATTGTGGTTTCCAATGGAACCTACGCCCTATCGGAAGCCATCGAGGTCAATACGCCCATCCATCTTTTGGGGCTAGGCACCAGCCCAGAGGTCTTGATCGATGCGGGCGGAAGCAACCGCTGCTTTAATCTGGGATATCAGGCGTGCATCATCGACAACCTGATCATCACCAATGGCGCCACAGCCACCAGTGGGCTTAACACCCATATAGGCGGGGGCATCAACTGCATCGGTCTTGCGCCTGTGATCACCAACTGCTGGATCACCGGCTGTCTCTCCTACAATGGAGGGGGTATCTACAAAGGAACGGTTGTTGACTCGGCCCTCTTCAACAACACCGCCATCGGATACGGCGGCGCCCTTGCAAAGAGTCGTGTCTTTCACTCCGCACTCATCAATAACCATGCGAACTATGGCGGGGGTGCGTACGACGCACAACTCGATCGATGCCTCATATCCGGCAATATCGCCTCAACAGATGGAGGCGGACTATATAGCATTAGCAGCAGCAGCATCGCTCAGAACTGCGATATCAGGAATAACACGGCGACAAACAAAGGCGGTGGAAGCTGCAACGGAAGCTACGGCGGCCCCCTCGAAAACTGTACGGTGGTTGGAAACACTGCCGATTATGGTGGAGGCATCCACGGTGGAGATACCCTCAATTGCATCGTCTGGTACAACAACGCTGCCAGATACACAAATATGAGTTCCTACGCAGATTCATCCTGCAGCCCGGATCTGAAAAACGGATTCGGACACTATAATAACATCACCAATGCTCCCGTCTTCATAAACCGGGCTGGAGGAGACTATCGTCTAAGCCGCTTCTCCCCCTGTCTCAATTCCGGTGATAACCAGTACGTTACAACCGAAAAAGATTTCGACGGTCAGCAGCGCACCCAATATGGCATCGTTGATATGGGCGCCTATGAGGTTTCCCTGGGCAACGATGACAGCGATGGGGACGGCATGCCCGACTCATGGGAGCTGGAAAACTTCGGCAACATAATAATTGCAGAAGCCACCGAATATGCCGACACCGACAGCTTCGATAACCTCGATGAATACATTGCCGACACCAATCCGAATAATCCTGATGACTGGTTCCATATCACGGCAGCAGAATACCTCCCGGAGCGAACGATCCATTTCAACTCCAGTACAGACAGGCGCTATACTCTGCGCAGCTGCACAAATCTGGTCGATGGGGTCTGGAGCACCGTCGCCGACGCCCCCCCACGTATGGGCTTTGGTGGTCCTGACTTTATGCAGACAACCAACAACCTGCCAACCCTGTTTTATAAAGTAACCGTTGAACTGCCGTAGGAGGTAGCCCAAGCATCCTGCTTGGTTTATTTTGAGGCAAGCAGGATGCTTGCACTACTTTTCTTTGCATTACTGCACTTACAGGAATGTTCAACGGAGGCAAAATGCTCCCTTGAATGCTTATGTAGGGTTGCTTCTCAGAAGCAATGGCATCAGTGGCCAATTTTCAGAAGAAAACGCCATGCTGGCATTACATGAATTGTGCCTGCATCGACTTGAATTTGTTCACTCTCGTTCCGGGTAATGATCGTTCCATCCTTAAGCTTTTGTTCCTCCATGGCTTCATTCAGAGCTGTCAACTCCCGTTTCCGGGTTTCGGGTGCGGCCATAATTTCGCAGACTTGAAAGAGAGCAAACGACCTATCCGGCATGCGGACGATGAAGTCAATCTCCCTATCACCAAATGTCTTATAGTAGAATATTTTTTCGCTTATGCGTCGCAGTGCATTAAATACAAGATTTTCAAGGAGATGTCCTGAATTGACAAGAATCCCCGACGAAACCGATGTAATCAGAGAGTGGTCAATGCTATAAATCTTTTTAGGATTTGTATTTGATCGAGCAAGAGAGGCATCAAATATTCTCACGGTAAAGAAAAAATAGGCATCCTCCATCCACTCAAGATAGTTAGCGACTGATGCTTTAGGAGCCCTGTGGCCCAATGATTTCAAATAACCAGTCAGCCTATTGACAGAGTAAAGCGCAGCGGCATTATCAATCAGCCAATAGGCGAGGTCCGTTACAGCTTTTGGGTGGGATATATTGTGACGTTCAATGAGATCCCGAAAAAGGATCGTATTGAAGTATTCCTGGTGGATTTTGACACGGAGATTCTTATTAAGATCTGCGACTTCGGGAAACCCCCCGCTTTCCCAGTACTTTTCGAAAGCATTTTGAATCAACGAGCGATTTTTTCCTGTCAATGGTTGTTTATATTTTATACTCCTGTGATCAAGAAACTCAAGAAACGAAAATGGAAACAGTTCCCACGTCAGAGCTCGGCCTCTCATTTGCGTGGCACTCTCTTTTGATAACATCTGG
>CAZNWT010000204.1:0-3426 GCA_964576795.1 uncultured Victivallales bacterium | reverse complement strand
CAAGGCAAACCACCACATATGGCACCAACTTGAGCGAAGTGCATACCCCCTTTCCGGGCAACACAGCTTCTAATGAATACTTGAAATCTTACGTGCAGAGATACCTTCGTTAAGATATTCAGCAAGAAGGCCTTACAAGAAATATTAACAATTTTACTCGTTTTCTTGAAACCGCCAGTTTTTCGCAAGGCTCCCCTCTTAATGTTTCTGCAATTGCAAGAGAAGCTGCTTTAAATCGTAAAGTGGTAGATAGCTATTTTGGAATTCTGGAAGATCTTTTGATCGGTTGCCAACTTCCGGTATTTACCAAACGCACCAAGCGTCGCATGGTTCAGCATTCTAAATTTTATTGATGCAGGTATGTATAGAACCATCAGACCTATGGGCCCGCTGGACACTCCAGAAGAAGCCGAAGGCATCTGCCTAGAAACGCTTTGTTTTCAAGAACTTCGTGCAATCAACGACTTGCTTGGTTTGGAATATGATATGTTTTATTGGAGGACAAGCGATGGCACTGAAGTCGATTTTGTGTTGTACGGCTCTGGGGGCATACTGGCTTTCGAAGTAAAATGGTCCAACCGGTATGATCAGCGTGGTTTTACTGGATTACGGGCATTCAGAAAAGATTATTCAATGGCTAAATGCTATTTCCTCTATGGTGGCGATCAGGTTCGGCAGGAAGACGGTATACATATTTTACCACTGCAAAATGCTCTTATCAACCTTCCGTCAATTATGGATACTGGACAATTTCACTAAAGTTAGTCGGAGGTTGGCAGTCTGAGATCGTCCCGCATCTTGGCTCTACTTTCTCTAATCTGCGCGATCGCGGTAAAACTGACGTCAAAGGGACGAAAGTCGCGAAAGCGGGAGTAACGGATTGCGTACGATGGCAAGTTAAGTTTAAAGGTGGATGCTGGCCTCCGGACGGCGTTGAGCAAGAAAGAGAGCCGAGTGAGCGACAGGAGAGACCGAGGATCAAACCTGTCACAGCTCAGGCACTCACGTTGCACAACCGCGTCGCGTACGAATCAAATTCCAGCAGACCGGGGCGGGCCACCTCCATCTCAAGACACTAATCTCATTCTGCAATAATAGAGGTGGGGCGCCCTCGCCCCGCACATTCTACCAGAGAAGAAGATTGCGAGCCAAGTCGGCTGGCGGTATCATGTAAACAGATTGGAGACTAATCATGCACAACGATTTTACTGCAATAGTTGAACCAGATGACGAGTGGTTTATCGCCTATTGCCCCGAAATGCCGGGCGCAAACGGTCAAGGCGAAAACAAGGCCGAAGCGATCAAGAATCTGTCTTAAGCCATCAACTTGATTCTTGAAGATCGGCGCGAGGATGCATTTAGGAGGCTGCCTGCTGGCGTTGAGCGGGGATTAGTGGCTGTAGGATGAAGCGTAACGCTCTCATCACATATCTTCGCTGTAATATGAAAGCCTAATAATTCCAAGACACTGACACGCTATTGGTAGGCAGTCGGCCAATACCTTGCTTTGTGACAGAAAAGTCATTCATTTGCCCTTGTTTTGTGTCGGAGTCATATTTCTGGAGCGTTTGGATATTTGATCGATTGATTGCAAAGGATCTTCAGGAGTGGCGTGAATCTCCAGTACGGGAACTTCATGAATCGATACTTCTCCCTGTAGAAGTTAAGTCCGGTGCGGCGGGAAAATTGAACCTGTTGAACCTGCCATATTATCATGCATCCAGAATTTATAAATATGTTTCACTGTCATCTCATAAGGAGAGCTAACCGTGAATAGTTGGTTCAAACATTTTATCATCACAAATCGAAGAGGACTATCGGTTGCTCTGCACTTGTTGCTTGGTGCCGCCGCATTCGTTCTAGCATTTTTTGTCAGGTTTGATTTTACCAGCATACCATCACGATATTATGAGCTTATGCTCATGGCGTTGCCCATTTCTACAGGGCTAAAAGGCTTTGCTATCATCTACTTCGGTCTTTCATCCGGCATCTGGCGGTATGTGGGCATTGATGACTTATCTCGAATTCTCAAAGCCGTGGCAGCTAGCAGTCTCGCATTTCTAGTGGTATCGCTATTTTTCTTCGGCCATGGGTTCCCTCGCTCTATTCATATCCTCGACTTTCTTCTGACAATTGTATTTTTTGGCGGCATCCGCTTTGCCATTCGTTTGTTTCGCGAATCCTTCCGACCTATGCTTCGCACAACATCAGGAAAGAGAACATTGATCATTGGCGCGGGGGATGCAGGAGAAATAGCGCTTCGCTCTCTTATGAAGGACTACATGGGCGTCTACAATGTGGTTGGATTTCTGGATGACGCCCCAGGCAAGAAAGGAATGTCCATTCATGGCTGCCCGATCCTAGGTAAGGTAAGCGATGCCCCTAAGCTCGTCAAACATCTTGAGATAACCGAAGTGCTCATCGCGATTTCTGCGGCCAGTAAACAGTTCATCAGATCAACCGTTGAAAGCTGCGCCGGGCGAAACGTCAATTTTCGCATCATGCCGGCCATCAAATCCTTCATGACCGGTGAGATGGAAATCGAAACCATTCGGAAGGTAAAACTGGAAGATTTGCTGGGGCGCGATTCGATCAAGCTGGACCGTGATACGGTCGCGGGCCAGCTGGGGGGCAAGTGTATTCTAATTACCGGGGCAGGAGGATCCATAGGATCTGAAATTGCTCACCAGATAGCGGCCTATGCACCGGAGAAATTAATTTTGCTTGATTTTGCTGAGAGTGCACTGTTTGAGATTGATCGCCATCTCCGTGAGGAGTTTCCAGATGTTCATGTCGTGCCCTGTCTTGTCGATGTACGAGAGGCGAACGATGTCATGGCCGTATTCGAAGCGCATTTACCCCAGAAAGTCTTCCATGCGGCAGCCTACAAGCATGTGCCCCTTATGGAGCAACATCCCATAGATGCCGTTCGTACAAATGTGCTTGGGACAAAAAATGTGGTAGCTGCTTCAGTAAAACACGGTGTCAAAAAATTCATTATGATTTCAACGGACAAGGCAGTTCGCCCCTCTAGCATTATGGGGGCGACGAAGCGCATCTGTGAACTTGTCGTGGCACGTCAAAACACCAACTACACTCAATTTGCCTCCGTGCGCTTCGGAAACGTCCTTGGCAGTAACGGCAGCGTTATCCCCATTTTCGAAAAGCAGATAGCGCGCGGTGGCCCTGTCCGCGTAACCGATCCTAATATGACCCGCTATTTCATGACCATTCCAGAAGCGGTAGAACTGGTGCTGCAAACCAGCACCATAGCCAAATCTAACGATGTGTTTGTGCTCGATATGGGAACCCCCGTCAAGATCATAGATTTGGCGCGTAACATGATCGAACTGTCCGGGATGGTTGTCTATGAAGTAACCGTTCACGGGGTAGCAAATCAGAAATAGCGTAGTAGTGCAAGTGTTT
>CAZNWT010000203.1:0-3676 GCA_964576795.1 uncultured Victivallales bacterium | reverse complement strand
CATGTCCGAAGCCCCTCCCGCAACTCGAAGATTTCCTAATTTGGAACCGCTGTGCGGAATCTATCTCGTCGGTGTTGCATCCCAGCGTCTTCCCGTACTTCAGCCAATACATCAATTCTGCCACGACACGGTCCAGCATTGGATTGAATATTGGAACGGCATTCCTATTTGGATCACTGGGCAGCATCAAACCTTACAAAGGGCATGAAAGAGTCATCAAGGCCATGAACAGAATCACTCAGCAAATAGGGGAAGGAAAAGCTAAACTCCTGATTGCCGGTCCTGCCGATCCGACCTATCTCACCGAACTGCAAGAACTTGCCGGTCCCGATGTTATCTTCTGGGATCAGTTCATCCAGCATACCCTGATTCCAAATGTCATGTCACAGTGCGATACCTCTGTTTGCGAATTCCGTGACATATGGGGATCAGGTAGTGTCGTGCTGGCGCTCTCATTTGGCGTCCCCGTAATCGCTCCCAATATCGGATGCCTCTCCGACTACGTAACCGAAGGCGAACAGGGAATTCTCTTTGATCGCAACCAGAAGGATGCGCTACTAAACGCAATGCTTCAAATGTTGAAGCGTGGACGCAACACAGACACGTCAAACAGCACACAGGCGTTCAACCAGAGGCTTGCACCCGAACAAATCGCCAAACAACTGGCGACCATCTACACAAAAACGATGGTGCCCAAGAACTCTTTTTGAACAAAGAGGAAGCGCAGAGAGCGAAGGGGGTGCAGTCATATAGAAACGGCGCACTGGGAGGGGAATGATAAATGCCTCTTCAAGGTTGTCGATTATCGCGATGTGACCCACGAAGCCCCATTGAGTCCGAGCGAATGGGCGGCATGAGCGTACAACAGCGAAACCGTATGGCTCCGCGGCGTGTACGTCCGGCATTGGGCCTCGACTCCATGTTTATTCGTAAGGTTCGAGACCATGCGGCCCGGAATCAGATTGCACATTTCATTCAATGCTGTATACTTATGCTGGGGTTGGTTTGTGTTTTTTCTCTGTTTTTTTCATACCCTCCAAGTGGAGGATTTAGAGCGCACAGGCCATCATTTTCTTTAAGAGCTATTGGATAACAGTGAAAACACTTATAACAATTTTAACAATTTTAATTTTTGCATTCCTGTTTATTGCAGGAGTTAGACAAGTCTTTGTGGGCCCTATTTGGAGTGTAAGAGATGAGATTGCCCATTTTGACTTTGCCGAACAACTTTCTCGGCTTAATTATCCTAAACCAGATTCACTTATATCAGACCGATCAGCAAATCTTTGTCGAACCGAGTTCGATTGGATAAAACCATACGGTTACGACGGCACGACGAAGAGCATGGGGCTAGCAGGATGGTCATACGAGAGTCATAATCCTCCTATATACTACGCTAGTCTCGCTTCGGCACTAGCGGTCATGAACCGATTAGGCTTTAGCGCTCAGAGGCAGGTATGGGGGTTGAGACTCTTAACTTTTCTCTTCTATTTCTGCGGGGGACTTTTGCTAATTCCACTCTTTAGAGAATTAAATACTTCCTGGGGTATTCCAAAAGATTTAGGCATTTGGCTTTCATTTTTAGTGTTATCCGTAAATCACATCCTTGTCACCACTTTAGGAAATGACTCATTATCTTTTCTTTTATCAAGCCTGATGTTGCTTTGCGGCTTTCGTTGGTTGCGTATCAATAGCTTAATAAGTTTTATTGTGATGCTTATCTCTGCAAGTCTTCTTCCTGTTGTAAAATTGACAAATTCACCACTTATAATTGTGCCTAGTTTATTCGTAATTATGTCTTGGAAAGCTAGAAGCTTTGCAACCTCGTTCAGATTGTTATGTATCTCATCGCTATCATTTCTACCTGTCTGTCTATTTTTTATCTGCAATCTTGTGGTATTTGGAAATCTGCTTGGCTCTGATAATGCTAGAAAAGTTTTTGCGACATTTGTAAACCCAATAAGTCCGGTTTATCGCTTTTGGCGAATCTTGATCGAAGATTCATGTAATCTTCAAAGTTTTGGATTGAGGTTACATTTATGGATCATATGGGGCATTGTAATATCCGTGATTTTGGGTGTTGCGCTGAGCATCATTAGTCTATGGTCAAGGAAGCGTTGTCCTGAGGCTGTTCTATATCTGATTTGCAGTGGGCTTTCTCTATTTATAATAGGCGGCGCCACGTTTCTCAACTCTCGCCTTCCTGGAGTGCTTTGGTATTCCTTTAGGCATTACTATGGTTTTCTGCCATTCTGGGGGGTAACCATAATCGCATTTCCGTTTTATTTAGTTCAAGTTTCTAAAACATTATGGATGACGCGCCTGAATCGTAAGCGATAGGTACTAGTAGTCCATCCCGTAAGTTCTGCTTCTATCTTCGGCAATTCAATACCATGATTCAATCGCCCGCCTTAAACCCTCATATGCGCCACATTACTCCCTGAGTATTGATATTGCGTTTGGTAATGGGTTGACTATAGAACGTAATGATGGATCATGGATTTCCGAGGAAATGAATTTTCGCTGGAGAAGTCTCAAGAACGTATCACGAGTGCTTTGAGAGTGTTTCATCCGGCGGTATTGAACAAGATCTTGGCATTTTCAATTTGTCTGCTTGGAGCGAAGCGTCGAACGGTGGCGGACTTAGTGGGGATGCCGGACGAGTCCGTGAAGACGGCTATTCGCGTGGCGCTTCGGGATCGCCGGTGCTCAGGCTAACAACACTTCGTAACGCTTCTACTTGAGGCCGACATCGAGCTTTCAATGGCGGGAACAGAGAGAATTGAGGAGTGCAAAAAACCTTTCAAGGCTCTGCTCCCTCTGCTTCCTCCCCGTCAGGCCCTCATCGGGGTTCCCAACCTGTTCAATTCTAGCTGATCTTTTCTGCATGGCCCCTTTGTCTTTACTCCAATCTAACACGGACAAGACGAAGGTAAAGTTCATGGTAAAGACGAGGGATTTGTGTGCAGACGTATTTTTCTTCAAAAGCGCGCCAACTACCGTCCCACAGGTTGAACTCCCGACCAGCCCCAATTGATGTTCCAGCCAATTATCTCGCCAGCCGGCGAGCGAATGAACCAACGGCCAGAAGCTTCGTCAAAAATCGCTAAATCGCTGACTCCATCGCCATCGAAGTCACCACTGACAGGACGAACACTTGGCCAGCCCCAGTTTATGTTCCAAGCAAGAATGTCACCTAAAACAGTTCGAATAAACCAACGGCCAGTGAGCACATCGAACACAGCGAGATCAGACTTCGCATCCCCATCGAAATCACCCGACACCCCAGTTACGCCAGCCCAGCCCCAATTAATCTCCCACGCCAGAATATCCCCGGCGAGATTACGCACAAACCAACGACCCGTATTCTGATCCAAAACGGCCAGATCATCGACTCCGTCACCGTCATAGTCTCCAGAAACTGGCTGAACCCCGGGCCAGCCCCAGAAGACACTCCAAGCGAGAATGTCACCTGAAACGGTTCGAATAAACCAACGGCCCGTATTCTGATCAAACACAGCAAGGTCGTCTATACCATCTCCGTCGAAGTCTCCAGATACAGGCTCAACGCCTGGCCAGCCCCAGTTAACATCCCAAGCAAGAATAGCGCCCGCAAGCGAACGAATAAACCAACGGCCCGTATTCTGATCGAATACAGCAAGATCACCAACACCGT
>CAZNWT010000202.1:0-3760 GCA_964576795.1 uncultured Victivallales bacterium | reverse complement strand
ATGTCCGAAGCCCCTCCCGCAACTCGAAGATTTCCTAATTTGGAACCGCTGCTCAATGGGCCAGCAAATCCTTTTGCCCATCGTTGAAACCAGAAACAAGAAGAGAGAGTTGATGTTGAGACTATTTGGTCAAGGAGTTGCCGGCGGCAGTGATTTCACCTGGTGTCATGAGCGTAAGCTGGGCAGCTCCATTCACGATCCGGGCAAACCCCACCTGACCTTTGAATGAAGCCCCCCCACCCTCATAGGCGACGGGAGCTTCACCAAGGAAGACGTAGTCCGTACAGCCTCCGTTTGTGATCTTGAATCCTCTGTTACCAGCAATGGCTTCAACCGTAGGAGAGGGGGCATCTTCAGGGCGAGAGAAGACAAGCGTAAGCAACGAGGCAAAACGCTTGCTTTGAAGCGTGAGGCCAATCTGTGTGGTTGGATTCTTTCCGACGTAACATCCGGCACCGTTCACCCCCGCAGGAGTCTTTGTGAGCGAAGCGGTACGAATGCTTGCGCCTTCGGGCAATTGCGCAAAAATGATGTCGGTCTGGACGCCGTTGAAGCCGTTGACGAGTACGTCCTTCGACCCGAGATAGATGGATTTGGTTCCGACCGAGGCCTCATCGATAGGGGACGTCATCGAGAGAGCGTCATCCAGCACGTCATCCATCGCGTTCTCCATCGCGTTCTCTTCGGTGGTTTTGAGCCCCACTTCGAGGAGTTTCACCCCGTACGACTCCACAGGCTTTGCCGATACCCAGAGTCGCCAGGTGGCGGAAGCCGGCTGTGTGAACGAATCGTGTATCACAAAATAGCTTGGCGTGCGGCCGTTGTTCTCGCCCTTGACCAAGGCCACTTGACGGCGCCAAGATCCCTTCGTCCCCGCGACGTAGTCCATATGCGGAGAGGTGCTGAAGTCGGAGACCTGCATAATACCCCTTGCGGCAGGCGAGCTGACCATGCTCTGTTCCATTTCCGGGGCGCACCCGTTATACCCGAAATCATCGGAGACAATCTGGCCGTGGGCCCAAAGGGTTATGGCGCCTTGGTCGCGATCATAATGGCGTTGAGGTGTGGCGCCTCGGCCAGCGATCATGTACATCATCGTCTCCGTGGGCGACGCATAGTTGTCTCGCAAGACCACGCCCGCCTCGTTGAACCATTCCGACCCATAGTAGGGGGCCTTGGCCGGGAACGAAGAGTTCCCAATAATCTTTCGATATCCACAAAACGCGGCATTGAAGCCCCCCACCCCCGGGGAAAGCGGATCGCCCTGTTCTTTCTGCATCCACTGCATGGCTGCGGCGTACTCCGGGGCGCGCTGCTGAAAGATCCCGGCGAGAACGCCGAAGATGCCGCTGGGCTCAAACTTGTAGGTGTTGCCAATTGGGGCCAAATGGCGCCAGCCCTTGATGCGAACATCGCGCGGAGTGGATACGGCCGCAAGCCAGTGTCCCATCTGCTTGATCGTATCCCCGAAAATTTCGTCACCACAGCCAGTATTATGGGCCATAAGAAATAGGCCGAGGATATCGTCGTAGGAGCATATGGCATAGTGCGGGGCTTCCACATGTGTGCCAATCCACTTGCCGTCGGTGTCGGACCATCGATCGAGGAGCTCCGATTTGACATACGACATACCCAGATCCATCCACTCTTGAGACATGGGATGGTCCGGAAGAATCGCTGCAATGGTACAGCGGACGGCAGCGACCGTAGTGTGCATGTTGATAAACATGGCGCCAAAGCCCCGCGTGGAGTCCCAGTAGGCGGGTCGCGCCAACATATAGCCCATGAAGGCGATCTGCGCGTATATGCGCGTCTTGGCCGCGTCATCCATCTGGTCGCTATCGAGAACGGCATCCACCAGGTTGAGCGTAGCAGGGAAGCCTTTCTGGTAGCTATGGGGTGCCACGCCAACGGACATGATCGTCCCGGAGAGCTGTTCCTGGACATGCCGTTCCACCATGTCCAGAGCCGTAGAGACCAGTCGCGCTCCCAGCTCAGGGTCCTCGGTGGCGAGATACGTGGGCAAAATTCCATCGAGGTTGTACGTTTGGATGGGGCTGCGCCGAAGTTCTGCCAGCGCGTTCTGATCCACCTCGAAGGTGGATTTGAAGCGTTTAAGTTGAGTGGGGGTCACGATCATTCGTGGATGCACGCGTTGTTTGCGAGTCCATTCAAGTGTCAGGTCCTTGACCCAGTCGAGGGGGAAGTCGCTGTACTGGGTTCGGTACATTTGTTCAAGCGTGGCCTTGTAGCGATCCTTCTCCGCCACGCCAGCCAACACGTCAGGCAAGTCTACGCCTATCCCGCCAGCCTGCATATCGAGCAATTCTGCGGTGTTCTCGCCAGCCAGCACGTCGATCAAATCTACGGCACTCTCGCCAGCCAGCACATCGGAAAACGCTTCGGCTCTCTCACCAGTCACGCTGCTGTCTTCGGCGGGGGGGGCTAGGTGTGCGATATAGATCGCTTTGGAGGTCGCGCCCAGCAGGGTCACGCGTTCGCCTTCGCGAAGTTGGCCATTCAACGTGATGCGGCCGTCCTTCTGCTTGATAAGAGGGATCAGAGACGCTGCGCGATTCCCAATCTTTGGATTCACCCAGCTCGCGGGATTGGCGGTACTGAAGAAAACGACATCGTCGCCAATGCGGTTCAACAGGGCAAAACCGAGTCCCCGCTTCTTGGCGTTTTGCCAGTGTAGCCACGGCTCCAGTTGGAAAAGCGTTCCCGTGCAATTGGGTGCGATGCCCTCTACCACCACGTATCCCAGTTGCTGTTCCCTGCCGCCGTCCGGGAAACTTCCGCCAGCTCGATAGACAATCTGGTCAGGCACGAATCCGCCGGCAAAATTCAGCTGCAGCGTGCCGGTATCGGAAGGGCAATCGAAGCGCTCTGCAATTCGCACCAGCGGATTCCCCGTTAGCATGGCGAACGTAATCTCCACGTGGCCGCCATTCTCAAATGTGAACCTGCAAATCGCCCGGGCTTCGACAGGGCCTTTGCTGGTGACTTCGAGAGCGTATTGCGTCACCGGAGAGGTCACGTGCAACGAGGACCCGCCGACCCATTTGCCGGAAGGAAGGCGCCACGAGTGAATCGGCCCCTTGTTGTCCTTGAACTGTTTCCTGAGGCGCAGCCCAAACCCAGCATTGCTCAGTTGGACAATTTCGTTATTGCTCTTAACCGTCAGATCCGTCGTCAGTCTGGAGCGCCCCGCTTGGAAGCGGTAAACCTGCGTGGTGTAGGGAGCCACGTTGGCCATGAACGCAACCTTCCCCTTGTCCTTGTCGAGTTGAAACAGCGTTTCATTTCCCTCGGAATCCACCAATCGAGCGCCCCGACTCAGTGCCACAATATCGCCTGGCTCAATGTCATACCGAATGATCTCATGGTTCCATGAGTGTCCCAGGAGTTCCTTGAGTTTGAACTGGGGCAACGCCATAACGCTCTGAAGCGAAGAGGCGAGGGCTAGAGAAACAAGGGTCACAGACGAATGGTTAAACATGCTGACATTACTCCATTACCGTTATTGAAAATATCCAAATCGGTGCTTCCGAGTTTTTCGGGCGTCTTCTCATTGGCCACCATACACATCTGCTCTTTACGGATCCAGCCTGCCCGCCGTAGCAAGCGAAGCGCGAAGGCTGAATTAAGTTGGTCGTTTAAGCGTATCTGTGTCGGTTTGGCGTTTAAGTGTGCGCTCGTCAACGACCAGCGGTTCCAAATTAGGAAATCTTCGAGTTGCGGGAGGGGCTTCGGACAT
>CAZNWT010000201.1:0-4072 GCA_964576795.1 uncultured Victivallales bacterium | reverse complement strand
GTCCAGAAACAATCGCGGTAAACCCTGAGACTACTCATTCAAAAGAAGTCGGTTATGGGAGCTCTATGGCAATACTTGCAAACTGGTCTACAAGTGGCTCAATCGTCGTAGCCAACGACGGAGCTTCACTTGGGCACGCTTCAACGCTATGCTCGAACGGTATAAAATACCAAAACCGAGCATTACAGAGAAGAAGCCAAAGCGGCGTTACTCGTATGTATGACCCGTACTCGTACGGAATTAGCGAATGTTCAAAGCGAGGAGCCCGGTGCGAGAAAACCGCACGCCGGGATCTGTGCGGGGGGCGTCCCGAAAGGGGCGTCTCTACCGCGATGTCTAGAAATGAGAATTGACTAGTTGTACCGACTTCTGTACAGTCACGTACAGATTGGAGACAGAACATGACAACAGTAACTTTGACGGATTTCAGAAGTCACGCATCAGGTATGCTGACGAGAGTTGAGCACGGAGAAACCCTTATAGTACTTCGCCACGGGCGACCCATTGCCGAAGTATCGCCCGTCATAGAGAAGGACATCTCGCAACCTTCCTGGAAACGACAAGCTCTGCGCTTGTCCACCAAGGGCGCGGGACTTGCTTCGGCCATTCTTGAGGATCGCGCCCATGAAAACGTTTCTTGACTCATCTGCATTTGCAAAGCGGTTTGTGGATGAAGTCGGAAGCGACAAGGTTGAGAACGCCTGCGCACAGGCCTCGGAACTCGGACTGAGTGTAATATGCGTGCCCGAGGTAATATCAGCACTCAACCGGCGGAGGAGAGAGCGATCGCTCACTGCAACTCAATACGCCGAAGCAAAACAACGGCTACTGGATGATGTTCGCGATGCGGACATCATCAACCTTGCAGTACCTGTAGTTGGCTCTGCTATTGGCGTTCTAGAGGCAAGCCCGGTTCGGGCCATGGATGCTTTGCACATAGCCTGCGCGCTTGAATGGGGAGCACAGTTGTTCGTCTCGTCAGACAAAAGGCAGTTGAGCGCCGCCCGTCGGGCTGGAATGAAGACGCACCAAGTGTAGATTGGCCAACAAGTGATTGCCCTGCCACCAGAGAAGGAAATGTGGGAGCTCGGGGTCACCCTTAAAATAAAAGATAGAAGAGCCTCTAAGTTTTAAGTTAAGGGCTGATTGTCCACGCAATCGCTTCTGAGATATGACTTGATCTACAAGGTCGCCGCGGTTATATTATCACCATCATGAATTATGAGATCAGGATTAAGCGAAAGGTGGATCGAGGGCTGCGCAAGCTTCCCTCTGATGTTCAGAAGCTTCTCTACCTTCTCATGGCGGACCTCAAAGCAGACGGTCCGATCCAGAAGACATGGCGGAACTTTTCGCCACTTGAAAGTGGGCGGTACCACTGCCACTTGAACTACAGATATGTGGCATGCTGGACATGCCTGAAGGACGAAATAATAATTGAGGTGTATTATGTTGGCTCTCGTGAAAAAGCCCCATATTGAGCTTTCGATCCAAGGCGAGCATGTGTCCGAGCTCGTTGCCTGGATCAGGAAGAAATACGACGTTGCGGTTCTCGCAGATGAACCAGAAGACGAATTTGTCTCCATCGAGAGTACGGAGTACTGGAAGGAGATGGAGAAAAATCGTGTTGGGAATCTGCTTGCTGGCGCACGCCTGAAGGCGGGTATGACTCAGGCCCAACTCGCAGACAGTCTCGGCATCCGCCAAAACATGGTAAGCGACTATGAGCGCGGGCGCCGCACATATTCTGACGCAATGGCCAAGCGCCTTAGCAAGACTCTGAAGGTCAAGGAAGAGCGCCTGAAATACAGAAGCGAACCAGAGAATTGACACGTACCCCATACAGCCGCGCAAGCGCGGCTGCACGGATCTGGTCATTCATTCGTTCTGCATGAGGAAGATATGAACATCATTGGATTCATTTCTGTTGGAGTCCTTCTCGTCAGCCCGATATGGTTTATATCCAGCAAGAACGTTTGGTGTTCTTCTTCGTTTGCCCGATGCCTGAAATGGGGTTCAATCCTGTCATTAGCCTTCTATCTGGTGGGCTTTCTGATCGACTGGTTACGCCCTTTTCCTAATACCAACCTAGACAATCACGCATCGACAATAATGATGATAGCTGTCGGGCTGCTCCTCTCCACATGGGTCTCGGTCATTGGCCACCGCAACCTGCTTCATACTGAGCCCGTAACCACTAAGCGTCTACGCCTCGTCATTGATGAAGCCAAAGCGAGCCCATGCATCTGTCGATTTGGGGCACACTTCGATGCTCGCCATGCCGACGCTTCCAAGAAGAAGGCAAAATGAGTACCGCTTGTGTTAAACAAACTGATGTACCAAGAAATGGAACAGGGGTTGCTTTGTCGAACCAACAACTGGAAAGTATTCGCTCGTACCGCGCGTGACTCTCAGTTGAGACATTAGGAAATAGATGATGAGAATATTCATGTTTTTGATCTTTTGTGCTGGGTGCTCAACAGTTTGTCATGGTGCCGAAACCCCAACAATTGAGGCGCCACAACCATTCGGAGCGATCCCAAGTGCTCGGCAACTGCAATGGCATAAAATGGAGTTCTACGGATTTCTGCATTTCACAGTGAACACATTCACTGGAAAAGAATGGGGCTATGGCGATGAGTCCGAGCATGTATTCAACCCGACTGCGCTAGACACACGCCAGTGGGCACGCGTGGCACGTGATGCTGGAATGAAGGGCCTGATTTTTACTGCAAAACATCACGATGGATTTTGTCTCTGGCCCAGCAAACATACGGAGCATTCCGTGAAGAACGCTCCGTGGAAAGGTGGTAAAGGGGATGTACTTCAAGAGCTCTCGAAAGCATGTGGGAAGTTTAGCCTGAAAATGGGGGTCTATCTTTCACCGTGGGACCGAAATCACGCTGAATACGGTAAGCCTGAGTACATTGACTATTACCGCAAGCAACTGACAGACGTATTAACCAATTATGGGGAAGTCTTTGAAGTGTGGCATGATGGCGCCAATGGAGGTGATGGATACTACGGAGGGGCACGGGAAAAACGGAGTATAGACAACAAGACCTACTATAAGTGGCAAGAAACATGGGCCATGATCCGCAAACTCCAGCCCAATGCTGTTATTTTCAGCGATGCCGGACCGGATTGCCGCTGGGTGGGTAATGAAAAAGGCTACGCTCCGGATACCTGCTGGGCGACGATTAACCCAAAAGGTATGTATCCAGGGCACGCGGATAGAAAAGTGCTTGGGCATGGAACGCCTAATGGAAACGTTTGGCGTCCTGCTGAAGTAGATGTTTCCCTTCGACGCGGTTGGTTCTTTCATGAAAATCAAGCTCCCAAGACCGTCACAGAATTACTGAACATCTACTACAACAGCGTTGGGCATGGCGCCTGCCTTTTGTTGAACCTAACGCCTGACAAGCGTGGTTTGATTCCAGAACAAGACGTAAAGCGCATGCAGGAGTTCGGCGCAATCATCGCACAAACCTTCAAGACGGACCTAGCGGAAGGCAAGCCCGCCAAGGCTTCCAATGTTCGAGGTGGATCAAGAACATTCGCCGTCGCCAACGTTACAGATGGAAAACGCAATACGTACTGGGCTACCGACGACAATATTCTCCACGCCTCGATTACAATTGATCTGCAAAAGCAAACGCGCATAAACCGCATCCGCGTGCAGGAGTTCATTCCCCTCGGCCAGCGCATCAAGTCATTCACCATCGAGGCTCACACCAACAACGGCTGGGAAAAGGTTGCTGAAGGAACCACGATTGGAGCACGACGCATACTTCGTTTCCCTTCCGTCCATGCAGACATAATTCGCTTACACATTAATGAGTCATTAGCCTGCCCTACGATATCTACTATCGAGATGTATTTAGCGACAACAGAAGATACTCAAACAGATTAAACAATTACTTCCTAACCAAGCCTCTGAGGCGACGAGTTACACCGCTCCTCAAGGCAATCGTTCGCAGAGAAAACAGAGAGGTCTTGAAAGAAATATTAAGAAAACGCCCCAGCGGTTCCAAATTAGGAAATCTTCGAGTTGCGGGAGGGGCTTCGGACA
>CAZNWT010000200.1:1028-4083 GCA_964576795.1 uncultured Victivallales bacterium | reverse complement strand
GCCGCCGCGACGAGATGAAGTTGCCGGACTCTCCTGAGCTTGTGGATGGGCACGTACTTTGGAGGCTAGCGTAAGCGGTCGCCCCCGCAATAACGGGGTCGGATGTATTTCCCCCGCGAACCACCGCAAGTGTCCCGCCAGCTTCCCGTGCTGAATACAGCACCGCAACCTGTCATGCCTCTTGCTAAATGGCGATTCACGCCCCTTTGCCCCCCCCAAGCCAGCCTGCGCCACAAGGTGCCTTTTTGCGCTCGTTCCTCACACGCGGCACCAGCGGCGCTGACAGTCTTGCCCAGAATGCCGCGAATGCTTCACGAATCTCTGCGCTTCCGGTCTGGGCTATACCTTCAAAATCTGTGCGCCCAATGATCAAGCATACTCTCTTCGGACGCATCGTCTTCCTCATCGTCTACTTCATCCTCGAGCGTAGGACACGACAGGACTGTCAGCGTTCTTCCATAGCTACCAAGCCCTGCCACTTCTTCCACGCAAGGCAGAGAACGGTCGCCACCAAACCAAGCTACGGCATCGGCTTCGCGCGTTTCACGATCTGCGGTTGCAACGCGGTCAGCATGAGCGTTGAGTTCGGCGGTAGCTGTGTTCCGTGGCACAGGCGTTCCCTTCCTGGGCCAGTTGAAGTTCCCTTTTGATCTCATCAGCTCGGACATACAACAGAAGTCTACTAGCGGTCCGGTGCTGAGAACAACTGCCACGGCGTCTTCGGTCGATTCGGCATACGCGATGGCTGTTGCCGTGAGAGAAGTACGGCAGGCCCGTGACAATTCCTCAATCGCATGTAGCCCCGCCTCATGTTGAGCCTGCTCATCTAGAAAGAGGTGGCTTGGCATCAGCAGTCCAGCCGCAAAATGGTCTGCCTCAAGCTCGTGGATGTCCCCTGATGTGAAACCAGCCTGAGACTCGTGTACATCTCCATCCTTGAAGACGTGGTCAATATGTCCTTCTAGGAAGTAGTGGCCTAGTTCGTGAGCAACGCTGAAGCGCTGAAACCCTTCACTTGATATGTTTGTTGCGTACATGATCCCAAAAGCTTCGCCATGTCGCAACAGCATGCCGGATACGCCTATAGCCGTATTCGGCTTTGCCTGAATTGCGATATCATGCTTCTCGGCAATCAGAAACGGGTCAATGGGCAGGCACGGTATCTGCAGTTTCTGAATGAGCGCCTCTGCTGACTGCTTCGCTAGTCGAAGCCGTAGGGATGACGCCATGGGGACTAGGCCCCATTCTTTTCTTTGTTCTGTTTCGCGAGCATCTCAAGGAAGTTCTTAGCAAGATCCCTATCGTGGCCGCTCAATTTCGCTACATCACGAAAGAGGGGATCACCGTCCTTCGCTAGCGTTGGTTCATCAACACGCCCCATCAGGTAGTCAGTTGTCACCTCAAGGGCAACTGCCAATCGGCGCAGATTGTCAAACGACGGCTTCCTGGATCCAGTCTCAAAGTGCGCAATCGAACTGGGGGGTAGTTCTGTTCGTTCAGCCAAGACGGCTTGACTCCAGCCTCGCATGTCACGTGCAGCGCGTAGGCGACTATTGAATTCCTGAAAAGGTGGTGTTTTTCGTGTCATGGCGATTCCGACATATTTCTGTTGACGAGTTGTTAATTATGGCGTATGTTCCAAGTGTTGCATGGCGAAGTCGCCAATAGCAAGCATAACTCTAATCAAAGGTATCTGAGGAGTCACACCATGAGAAATATGATGAAAGTAGGGTCGAGAGAGTTGCTGCTTCGACGAAACCTATTTGTGGAGCAGTGGGAGGGCCTTGACGCTGCCCCGTTCAGATACTCGTTGGAGACCGGCTTCCATATCTACGGAAAGCTCAATCTTCAGCTTGAACTCTCGGCTGCAGAAGATGCATCTCATGCTAAACAATACCTGAAGATTATTCAGGCATATACCGCTATAGCCACTGCGTGTGGAAATGCCGCCGGGGCAATGCTCCTCGAAGTGCAGGGCGAAGTGATTCACATGCTGATGCCAGGAAGCCATGACCGCGACACCACCTCTCGAGTACTCGCCTTCTGTACGACGTTCAACGACATTGTCTACACGAAGCTGGCTCCTATGGCCGGGCGAAACTGGCAGGGCTTCGTTATGGGGACAGATCACGGCCCCGCCGTTCTTATCGAGAATGGCAATGGGGCTTCCGACTCCATCGTTTCTCTCGGGCCTGCGGCCAATCACCCTGCAAAACAGCTCGGATGCACCGAGGCCGCCCATCTCTCTATTCGTACCGACTCCTTGTCACTGGTCGTTGGTGTTTCAGACGGAAAGAAGGAGTGGACACAGCATGATCTGTGCACTGCCGCACCGCAGCCTGATCGGCTATCCAATTCCCAGGCTTTCGTTGCTACTGCTGCGACAATGCGGACCCTCTCAGAGGACGCATTTCGGAAACAGGCGTCATTTGAACCAACAGTCAATATGCGGATTGATGAAGATGTCGTCCGCACTGCCGGGATCACGAGCCCCTCTCGGATTCAGGGCTTCTATATGAGGGCAGATCTCGACGGTTTCACGGCTGATGTTCAAACGGCTTTTGACCAAGGGGATTCTGCCGTTCATGACTTAGTAGAGCGCTTCACCGTGTTGATGGGGTTTGCCGATGCCTTTGCTGACAGTCAATCGCGTGTAGTGATCCGGCTGCCTTGGGCTGGCGATTGTGCGAACATGATAGTTCTATCTGCAAATGACGCATCATACACGCGTGACAGAGCATCTGTTCCCGCGGTTATTCCTGCCGAGTGGCATTCCGTGACTAGAGCGAACCATGCTGGGGGCAAACGCTGGCGGGAAATCCTAGGCCGTTGTGATTGGGCAGTGTCAGCCGTCGGCGGAAACGACAAGGAAGGGAACAACGGGCTACTTCTCGTTGCGAATGTTCTCGCCGAAGAGAGGCAGTTTCGAATCGCTGCAGGTTGGGGGGCTCGACGGACTGCTGACGCACTGGGCACAAGTGGCGTTCGGAAGCGGGACACAATCATTCATCGAGTTGACTACGGAGCTTTGTCTCAGAACTATCAGTCTCACTTC
>CAZNWT010000200.1:0-1018 GCA_964576795.1 uncultured Victivallales bacterium | reverse complement strand
TTCTCTCGCCTCAACACCCTATTCTACCGGGCTAGCGGGTTGACGAAAAAGAGACTGACTGAAGATACCGTTGCGGCCGAAGCTGTCGCCAGTACTCTTGCGGTTCCTTCTGTCGGTATGACGCTGCCAAGAGAGGAACCACACTATGAGTATGGATAGAGCAATGGTCTCTGCGGTGTCCGTGAACATCGCCTGCCGCATCCATGACGCCCTCCTCCCGCCGCGTGCCATCCGTCCCGGCGAGAAAGCGGAGTTTCTTGTCGAAGGGCTGCTCCCCCTGAAAGGGGTAGTGTCCAGATGCAAGTTTAGAATCAATTCCTCTTGGACTGAGAAACCACCGGCGGCCACCTGCGATGAACCTTGGGTCCGAACCGGCGATGATTGGCATGTAGGAAGACAAAACCATGCGATGTGCTACATATACCGTCGCCAGTGGTTGGGACTGACTCAGAGAGTTGTGAATAATCGCGGGGCCCTCGCTATCATTCCATTCGCCCATCTCTGGATCCTTCGCAACTGCCAGTGGTTGCTAAACAAACACCTTGTCGCTGAACAGCTCGGGCTCGATAGCTGGCAGGACTCATGGGGGTACTGGCCTCACGGTGAAGTGGAAGCAAGAAAAGAATATGAGAAACGGATAAAACGAGGAGGAACCAATGGCAGAGCAAGAGAAGAACATGCTGATACACTTGTCTAGTGGGTACCGCAATGCACAGGAGACGATCAGGGCAATCGACGTGAAGACCAATATCTTAACGGCTCTCTCGGTATTCTCATTCACTGCAATCCTTGGTATCCTCAAAGTTGTGTGGGACTACCTTTGCATGCACCCCGACTCTATGACCTCCCGACTTAGTGATGGCTCGGGATTCTCCCTTGCGCTTCCTGTCTTGCTGGCTCTAGTTCTTGTCGGAAGTCTGTTCACAGGTGCTCTCTGCCTTTGGTTTTGTATGGCAACTCTATCCCTCTTTGCCAATGTGAGTGAGACACCAACCTGAGAAAGCAAAGGGCGGGTGTA
>CAZNWT010000199.1:0-4085 GCA_964576795.1 uncultured Victivallales bacterium | reverse complement strand
TTCAGACGGGAAGTCTAATTGTCGCTAGACGGGAAATGTAATTGTCGCTGTACAATAAAGAGAAGATCGTCTGTATATACGATTCTTTTACAATTCTGAGGGCTATCTCCACGATATGAAATCACGATACCAGAATAGGGACTTTGGGCATTGACGTCATAAGGAACAAGACCACTTTCTCTCCATTGTATATTTTTGTCACACCGAATTGGCGGTGGTCGCAAGACCACCACAAGAAGAAATGCTACGAGAGCGACTAAGGAGATCGCCGCGATGATTTTGTAAACTGGCGCAATCTGAAAGATTGATGTGATTAAAGACCGTAGTTTTGTGATGATAGAATCTGATTGTTGCTTTTCTTCATGGAATGCTGGCTGTGTAGTCGCTGATTCAACTCCGTCGCTTTCAGATGTATTAGGAAGTTGAATTTCTGTTTGGCATGAAGGGCAATCAATAAGTGTGCCAAGAAGTTCTAAAGGTATTTCGAAGTGTTGCTTACAGTGTGGGCAGTTGTATCTCATATAGGTCATTACCTGAGGCTGCGTTTGGGTTTTATCTTTATTTGCAGTCATGCGTGAAGTATGCACATTACTCAATGCTGGAGTGAATCTATCCACGATGGCATCGGGGACAGCATTTCTTGCATCCATCTGCCTTGTCTGGGTACTTCGTCCGTGCGATCTCCATCGCTGACCCGCAGGAATCGTGCAATCCAAGCGATATGCGATTATCTAGCTTTGGGAGATATGGGCATCCTGTTGTATGGACTTCGTGATCTCCTGATGAGGGCTGTGTGTTCTTGTTGACGTAGTATCGCTGCATGTTGTCTCCTTCTAGTGTTCTTGCCCAACGTATAATAGTCAAACTGGGTGAGAGCACGTATGTTGTTGACCGTCGGGCTCGGTATTCATAGCTTGTTTCTCAATCGTATTGTGGAGCTAACTATGGTTGAAGAAGCTCATAATATCAACATCTTCAGGGATTGGTTTTATAAGCTTCTTGTCAAAATGTTTGGGGATGAGAATCGCGCTCCCGTGGCGTGCATGAATTCTGCTATCAATGGCGTTAAGGGTTTGGTTCTGGGTTGAGGCGGCTACGTTGCAGTCGGTTTTAAGGTGACTAAGAAATCGGCTGAGTTCGGTTGCTCCCATTTCCATGGGTTAGTCATGATTTGGTGTTCGGTTTCAATTGTGAGTGCCGAAAATTTATAGTTGGGCGAGAGGAAAGGGTCAGCAATGAAGCGTGATTGGGAAGGAAAAGCGGCAACCAGCAGCCGGACGCCGTTCCTTTCCGACATGATCATCTTTGCCGTTGTCTTTCTACTCCTTGTCGGCCTCGGTTTCTTGATCAGGTACGGCATCAAACACGTGGCAGCCGCTACAGCGCCCCCTTCACTTGCGGTCTCTCCGCACCTTGGCGAGCACGGAGGTAGCAAGCAAAAGGAGTTGGCACTACAGCCCCTTGACTCATCCTACACCCCGTTGTTGCAAGTTGGAGGCCGTGCAACCGACGGCGGCACCCCCCTGTCGGATGTCCCATCCGAACAGCAATACTTGAATCTCACTGAAGACGAGACCGATATTGCGCTAGGCTGTCTCACTATCGAACGCGAAATCAGACCACAGGTAGACATCCGCAGTTGCATCGCTCAAATTGACGCAATGGCTGCCGACCTTCAACGGGACCTGGAGGGTCTCTCATCTGCGCGGCAGGTTGTTGATGTGCTGAACTATTACGTGTTTTTTAGGCGACGCGTCCGACCCGCAGAGACGCATGAGTATCTTTCTCAAGTTCTTGAGCAACTTCGTGGAAACTGCACCGGCCTCACCTGCCTGTATTTGTCGCTTGCTGAAAGGCTGCACATTCCTTTGCACGGCGTGTGCGTGCCCGGCCATGTCTTCGTCAGGTACGACGACGGTACGACCGCAATCAATGTCGAAACAACTGCGTGGGGACACACTATATCGGACGATGACTACTCACGAAAGTACCATCTCTCTACCGCAGCGCGCGGCAGGTCGTACCTGAAGTCGCTTAGCAAGCGTCAGTTCTTGGCTACGATTCTCCTCAATCGGTCAGAAACGAAACGAGCATCAGGTCAGCTTCGCGAAGCACTGCGTGACCTCAACGCGGCCATATCCCTCGATCAGGAGTCTGCACCTCTCTACAACAACCGCGGGTCTTTGTATGCTGAACTCGGGGCTGTTGATGAAGGTATCAGAGACGCGACGAAAGCGATCACCCTTGACCCGTGGCATGATGCAGCGCACCACAATCGCGGTCTTATGTACCAAGGAGGAGGCCAGTTCGAGAAGGCGATAGTAGATTTCACCGCCGCGATTGCCATCAATGATAAACGCGCAGCGTACTACAATGCACGGGGTCTGGCGTACATGCAGCTGCGAAGCGCGAAACAAGCAGAGGCTGACATCAGCAAGGCAATTCAGTTGGACCCCACAGACTCGGAGGCACACTATAATCTGGGAGTTGCGTGCTTGGGCCTTGGCCATACGGACAAGGCCATCCAGAGTTTTGATCAAGCTTTAGCAATGAATCCAACCGACTCTCGCACCTACTTCATCCGTGGCGTGGTATATGCCAACCTGGACAGAGAGAAGATGATTGACGACCTGAGGAAGGCCATCGCATTGGATCACGGAGTCTTGAGCCAAGTGCGGCGCAACCCCGTTTTCGAGCGCTATCAAAACGACCGCGAGTTTGTAGACATGTTGACCGACGGTAATGCACAGTTTGATGGAAGATGAACGGCACGGCAGGACGTGTGAGGCTAGGCGCTACTGTTGTAAAACCAATACAAGGAAAGATAGTCGGCAGAAGCTGTTTTAACAAGGAAGGGGAGCCCCGCCTCTCGAATCATTGAGTCCTCGGCAACGCCCTGCTAACATCATCACCATGAACGACGAAGAACTCATCCTCTACAACCAGCAGCTTGCCCGCCTGCAAGGCGAACTGAGTTCCGAAAAGATGGCTGGCCCCTCTCTCATCGTTGGTGATATATCCACTCAGCTTGCAGAGCAGTTCTGCTTCACTGGCGCATATCTAAACCTAGCCACACGCTATATCCAGATGCACGCCCCCATCATTCGGCACGACGATTGTCTTTTCCCCGATCCACTCACCGACCTCTACTTGCCGCCGGATCAATTGCCTTTCAGCTTCAACGCCACGCCATGGGATGCCCCCGAACTCGACGGTACGCCGCTTGTTAGTTTCACCCACATCATTCGCCAGATCTACGGTCTTGCCGACAATCCCACGCCGCTACCCGAATTTATGGGCGCCTTCAATCCGCTCATCTCTGTCACCAGTGAAGGCAACCCCCTGCATAGCGACTGCCTTGATTTCACCAGCCCCGAACTTTCCGAGCATGGCTTTGCCGTCTCCCGCATTTCCGCCAGCGGCACGACACTCCGTGTCTGTTTCGCTTGGATATTTCGCAAAGACCGCAAGGTACGCCCGGTTGTCAACTACCTCCCAGCGGGGACGCTATTCCTACACACCGACAGCGGTGATGTTCTCGGTGATGGCGAATGGCTGGAGGAAGAGGGCGGATACGGACTCTTGCCTCTGCTTCAAGAGTGGCTAGAAGACTGGTGTGACGATGATTTTGCTAAGCTATTCTCCCAAGCTGGCCGTGATCGACTTGAGGATAAACTCTTCTGGGCCAATGGCGTCAAAAGCCCGCGACGACAGGACCGCGAAAAGCGCGTTGCTTTCGTGCGGGAACATCCCGAACTCTGGGACGATCACGACGCTCTCGCAAAAGCCCTTCAGGATGCCGGACTCTACAGCAAGAAGACAAATCGTCTGGATATAAGCACAGCTTGTAGCGACCTCATCAAGGAGACAATGGGGTAGGGGAAACCCTACCTTCCAGTTGCTTGCGCGATCGACGCCCTCGATCCAATCGTTTCGCGATGAGAGAGAATAAGATCACAAAAGGCAACCTTAAACAGAGAAGCTTATCTTGAGGTCGCAAATTGCGACCTCAAGTCGCCCCGACAATATAGGCTACAGGTAGCCGCCTTCCTTCGTGTGGAATATCAGTTCCCATATCTTGTCGG
>CAZNWT010000198.1:0-4154 GCA_964576795.1 uncultured Victivallales bacterium | reverse complement strand
TGTACTGTCGCGCTCGGAGATTCGGAAGTGCCCCGTGAAGTTTGGCGTGTGAAGGTGGCACTCTAACCAACTGAGTTAATTGCCCGTAACGTATTCAAATGCAAATAGTCTAAGCTGAAGAGCAAATGCATCCCCCTCTCAGACAGCCCGAAATATAGGGCACAAGTGATAGGCAAGTCAAGCTGCGCCGCTTGAAAAGCAACTGGCGGATCCCCGTCGGCAACGTAGCGTCAAATGGGAAACTCCCATACTCACCGCCTATACACTTCAGCCCACCCCAATTCGACCAACTCCCGGTTTATAGAGAGGCCATCGACATAGACTTGACCTATGATTCGTCGGTAGCGCCCGCGGTGAGTCCAGGTGATTGACACCTGTCTGTGCAGGATCATGTCCGACAGCGCCTGTTTTGATTCCTTGCCGCCGGGCTCTTTCAACTCTGGGGCGTCAATTTCGGCAAGCCTGATGCGATGGAGTTGAACAGCGCAGCGCGACGCGCAATTGGACGACGTTCCGTCGTCAACGCAGTGGCAACGCAGCGAAGGTAGCAAAGCTCTGACGATGATGGTGTCGCCGTCGATGACTCGTTCGACTTGGCCGGTGAATGCGTGCCCCGCGCTGCTGCGGGGGCACATGACAATCGTACCCACCAAGGCAATGATGGCAAGATGGCTCATTTGTCACCTCCATCATCGCGAAGATCGGAGATGCGGGATCCGGCGGCATTGATCGCATTGCGGTGGTGGTCGGCGTTGTTGGATATGTAGCGGGATGTCGTGCTGAGCTGGCTAGTGGCACGTTTAGGCGGTGAGTTTACTCGGCATAATCAGAGGCCTTTCAGGAAGGCCAGGAGTGCGTCATCAGGGCGAAAACGGCTGGTCTTCCCTTTCGGTGTCGCGGTCTTGGCGAGGATTCTCTCTTTCGCGACAAGATCCGCTTGCACGTAGATGTTTACCGTATCTAGACGTTCGTGGCCCAGCCACAACGCGATGGTGGCGGTGCCTGCGCCCGGCCTGCTGTCGAACCTGAAGCGATGTGTTGGTAAGCGGGTTGCGCGCTTTGCCTATTTTGAGATCCAGCAGATACATCGCTTCGAGTGTGATGAAAAAATATATATTTTGGGAAAAAGGAGACCAAAAAGTTAAAGATTATTGTAATTATGCGTTGACTAATCCAAATAATTTAGGAATAAAGGATTCATGAAACGGTTTTTATACAGTTCTATTATTGAGCATCTCCCTAAAAAACAGATCACGTTGTTGGTGGGAGCAAGACAGGTTGGGAAAACCACGCTTCTCCGCCAGGTGCAGGATTATTTAGAGGCGGAAGGTTCCCCCGTCTTTTTTCTGTCGATGGAAAATATGCAGACGCTCAAGTTGCTGAATGAGAGCCCTCAAAACCTGTTTCAGTTAATCCCCGCTCCAACACTCGGAAACCGCACCTATATTCTTATGGATGAAATCCAATATTTGGATAACCCCTCTAACTTTTTGAAGTTTCATTATGATACAGCTGGCGATCAGCTGAAGTTTTTAGTCACGGGATCGTCTCATTTTTATATTGATAAGAAGTTCAAGGATTCCATGGCTGGGCGCAAGCGCATCATGGAAATGCCGACTTTAGGTTTGGATGAGGTTCTTCATTTCAGGGGGAGGGATGAGTTAGTTCCGTACGTTGGGGCTGGGCAGATTCCTCAGCTTTATAAAGATGAGATGATGCAGCACGTGTATGATTATCTGGTGTATGGCGGATATCCGGAAGTCGTGCTGTCCAACGATATTACTGAACGAAAAGAGATTTTGAGGGAGTTGCGTGATTCCTGTGTAAAGAAAGATGTTCAGGAGGCTGGGCTGCACCACCCGGATCTTTATCTACGTTTGATGAAAATTGCGGCGGATCAAATCGGTTCTTTGTTCAATCTGAATGCGCTTGCGTCCGAGCTTTCTGCTGATAATAAAACACTACAGAATTATTTGTGGGTTATGCGAAAATCGTTTCATGTTCATTGTGTTTCGCCTTTTCATAAACGGGTCGCCAGTGAGTTGCGTAAAATGCCGAAATTATTCTTCGCGGATTTCGGATTGCGTAACAGCCTGTTGAATGATTTTTCGCCCATAGGTGTGCGCGAAGATCGCGGCGAGTTACTTGAGAATTATGTCTACCTGCGCCTTAAACAATTTGCCGAAGAAGAGAGAGTCAAATACTGGCGAACACAAAATAAACAGGAGGTCGATTTTGTGGTTCAGCATGATGATGGAACGGCTGCTGCGTATGAGGTGAAATGGAACGCTGCCGCTTTCCGCGCATCTAAATATGCCTATTTCCGGAAAACGTATCCGGAAATCCCCCTGGAGTGTATTTCTTTGTTCAACGCAATTGAGGTGGATTTGCGCAGTGCGTAAATCCCTGAAGTATTCCCCGAAGATATGGAAATATCAGAGGTGAATTGCTGCTACATATCAGAGACAACAGTAAGTACCTTTTTGGATGTGCCGGCCTCCTCGTAGATCCTGAGCAATTCTTGACTCTGATGCCCGTAGATGCTCCACACTCCTTTTGTAAAGCTCCAAGATCCCTAGGGGGGGGGGGATGCGTCGCGAGCTCGCCCAAGGGCTCTCTCACATCCCCTCCATAGGACTCTCGGATTGGTACCAGACCCTCTACGCGTAGGTCATTGCGCCGCAAGGGGCGTTTCTGCGAATCTCGGATAGAAGGGGTGTCCCTACGTTTTCCCTCACTTCGTCGCACTCTTAGTCGGTTACGCTTCGTCCACTCGCTTCGTCGATTGTGATTGAGGGATGAACCCGCAATCCTCACTCAGATTCTGCGGAAGAGCCCTTAAAGGTAACGATATAGGCGCTCAAATCATGTCCTAATCGTAATCCTGCTCGTAATCCTAATCGAGCTCTTGCCATAGTGTTGCCCCGCGCAGTAGATTGCCAGGCATGTATACAACTCCCTATTATACGCATCGGCAGTTTATGATTGATTGCTATGGCGAGCCGCTTCAGCGTGTTCCGGTCGATTTGGGCTTCGGGTGTCCCAATCGTGATGCTGATGGTCGCGGGGGATGTTCGTTTTGTGCGGAGAATGGGGGGCGGGCCTCGCAGACCCTTGGGGCAGAGACGTGGTCCGAGCAAATTGATATGGCGGTTGCGTTCGCGCGGAAGCGATATAACGCCAATCGGTTTATGGGATATTGTCAGGCTTTCTCGGGAACGTTTGCGACCTCTCAGGAGCAGCGACGCTGCTATACGCGTGTTTTGTCTCATACGCATTTTGATGCGTTTGCGATCGGCACGCGTCCGGATTGTCTGGAGGAGGATACGATTGCGCTGCTTAAAGACCTGCAATCGGAAACAGATCTTTGGATTGAGCTGGGTGTGCAGACGTCAAATGATGCCACGTTACGTCGCGTGAACCGGGGGCACGATTGGGCCTGTAGTCGACGGGCTATTGAACGTCTGCATGCTGCCAGTATTCCGTGTGCGGTTCACCTGATTTTCGGGTTTCCGGGCGAGACGGATGACGATTTTCATCGTTCGGCAACGGATGTTGCTTCGCTTCCGATTGCTGGCGTCAAGTTTCACAATCTCCATGTTGTGCGCGGAACCTCGTTGGCGACAGCGTATCTTCAGAAACCGTTTTCGGTTTTGGACGAACACGATTATGGCGAGGCCGTTGTTGATGCCATCCGGTTGATGCCACCGGATATTCCAATCATGCGCTTGCAAACGGATACGTCTGCTGCAGATCTTATCGCTCCGCATTGGCAGATGAAGAAGGGTCAGTTTGTTGATTATGTTATACGGCAAATGGTGAAGCGGGGGTTGCGACAGGGGGACTGGAGAAAAGCTGAAATTGGGAAAGCTGAAAGCTGAGGAGTGAGAGGAGAGTGTGTGTGGGGAAGGGGGGGAAGCTGAAAGTCGAAAGTCGACCCCTGGGGTATCTCTTTAGCTGGACCCTGTACAATATGGTGTGGGTGCGTCATCCCGAGCTTGCCGAGGGATCTCCTGCCTGTCGTCACCTGTTGCCAATGAGATCCTTCGACTCCGCTCAGGATGACAAGATGAGAACGTCGTGACAAATGTCAAGATGTAGGGGCAGCGGTTCCAAATAGGCGGCAATGCCGGGGGTCTGATCCTGTCGCGAGG
>CAZNWT010000197.1:0-4615 GCA_964576795.1 uncultured Victivallales bacterium | reverse complement strand
AGCATACAAGTAATACAGGCCTGACTATACTCACTTCAGATGAAACAGCCCTGCCGATTGACACACCACAAAAAATGTGACAATAATGCTCCCTATTATTTAAGTGAATTAAGGAATAATTGTATGGCATTCTTGAAAGTCACCTCCGGCGAGATGAAAGGAACAAAGTTCCAGATTGATCGCGATGAGGTTATTATTGGACGGGTTCCAGAAAACGTGGTTCACATCGATGACCCCTCGGTGTCCGGAAGACACTGTGCCATCCGTCGCGATGGTCGACGATTCACTCTCACCGACTTTAAATCGACAAATGGCACCCGATTGAACGACGTGCGTGTCGAGTCCTATCGCCTCAGCACCAAAGATCGCATCAGCGTCGGTTCAGTCGAGCTTATCTTCGATGGAGACGACATTGAGGATGCACACCCCTCCCAAATCCCTCCCACAATCGTTCGTCCTGCCCTTCGCAAACCACAGCCAGAAAACACGACGCCCGCCCCGCCGTCGTTCGAAAAACGTCACAGCGGCAAAGGGCTGTGGGTCGGGTTGAGTATTCTCTTCGGTCTACTGGCCACAGGACTTCTTGTCTGGTTTGCCCTCAGCGTGTTCAAAAGCTAGACCCAAGCGTTGGAAGTGGGATGTGTGACGCGGGATGTGTGTGGGTAACCCAAATTCGGACACCGTCTAACGATCCCGTGACCTTTGTCGTGAACCAGGTCGAACAACTCCTTCGTGAACTTTGCCGAGAACTCCAGCGATTCTTGTCGCACGGCACCCGAGAACAGTTGCTTGCTCTGAACACAATATACAGGGGATACTCAAGTCCAATCAGCCGCCCACGAAAAATATTGACCTGCCGGTGAAACCCCCTAATATTCATACGTTTTGACCGATGACAGATGCATTCTGCAAATGTCGCAGACACTCAGGAGGATCAAATGGCAGTAATTGATTTTGGCGGCGTTAAAGAAAACGTGGTCATGCGCAAGGAGTTTTCAAAAGCCAAAGCTCGCAAAGTTCTCAAGAACGAAGTGATCGCGATTATTGGTTATGGCGTTCAGGGCCCAGCCCAATCGCTGAACCTGAAAGACAATGGGTTCAAGGTAATCATTGGACAATCCAAGGCCTTTAAAAAAGACTGGAACCGCGCGAAACGTGACGGTTGGGTTCCCGGCGAAACGCTCTTCGATATCGAAGAAGCCTGCACACGCGCCACGATTATTCAAATGCTCGTCACCGACGCAGCTCAGCGCATCATTTGGCCCACCGTCAAAAAATGCCTTAACCCCGGCGATGCACTATATTTCTCGCATGGGTTCTCTATCGTCTACAAAGATCAAACCAACGTCATCCCGCCATCCGATGTGGACGTGATTATGGTTGCCCCAAAGGGATCCGGCACCTCCGTACGACGGAACTTCCTTAGTGGCGCTGGCATCAACTCCAGCTACGCTGTTTTCCAGGATGCAACAGGACACGCAGAAGAACGTTGCATTGCACTCGGAATCGGCATTGGCTCAGGCTACCTCTTCCCCACAACGTTTGCGGACGAAGTGCACAGCGACTTAACAGGCGAACGCGGCATCCTCATGGGAGCCCTTGCCGGTGTCATGGAAGCTCAGTACGAAGTGCTCCGTAAGAATGGCCACAGCCCAAGCGAAGCCTTCAACGAAACCGTTGAAGAGCTCACACAGAGCCTGATCCGACTTGTCGATGAAAACGGCATGGACTGGATGTTCTCGAACTGCTCAGCAACCGCCCAACGCGGTGCGTTAGATTGGCGGCCAAAATTCAAAAAAGCAACGCTTCCCGTTTTCAAGGATCTCTACAAATCGGTCAAAAACGGCACCGAAACCAAACGCGTCATCAGCGCGTGCGGACGCAAGGACTACAAAGAGCGCCTCGACAAAGAGTTGGCAGTCATGGGGAACTCTGAAATGTGGCAAGCGGGCAAAGCTTGCCGTAGCCTTCGCCCCAAAGAAAAAGCCAAGGTCGTCACAAAAGACACCAAGGGCGTCAAGGGCCGCGGTAAAAACTAGATAATTGTGCCCGCAAAAGGGCCGAGACCAAAAGGGGTAAGCCTAAACGGCTACCCCTTTTTCTCTTGCATTCAAAATCTGCGAAGTGTACCGTTCGCGAGCTTTAGTAAAGAGAAAAGGTTTAAAGCTATGAAAAAAGGCATACATCCACAATACAGCGATTCAACCATCACATGCGCCTGCGGCAATGTCATGGTGACACGTTCGACAGCCAAAGACATGACTGTCAATACGTGCTCAAAATGCCACCCGTTCTATACAGGCAAAGCCACACTCCTCGACACCGAAGGCCGTGTGGAACAGTTCAATCGCCGGTATGGTCGCACTCAAGCTGAGTAGCTACTGATACGCAATGGGGCCAGAACAGCACCCGCTGTTTTCTGGCCCTTCTTGTGTCGTGATTTAATCCTACTATGATTGATTTATCCTACATTGAGAATATTCTGACCCGCCTTCCGGCACTGGAAGCGGAGCTTTCCGACCCTGCCACGGCAGCCAATCACAAACGCTTTCGCAGCGTCATGCAAGAGCATGCCGGATTGAAGCGCATCGAAAAGAAAGTCCAGCAACTGCTTTCACTGCAAACGCGACTCACCGAGAATCGCGAATTAGCCGCGGATGAATCCGAACCCGAACTCGCCGAAATGGCAGCCGCCGAAGTCGATGAAATTGAGGCACAACTCCCTGAAATCGAAAAAGACTTACGCCTCAGCCTCATCCCCCCCGACCCTGACGATGGTCGCAATGCCGTGATGGAAATCCGAGCCGGAACCGGGGGCGACGAAGCCGCCCTTTTTGCAGGGGATCTCTTCAGAATGTACAGCCATTATGCTGACACGACCGGCTGGAAGATCAGCGTTGTCGATGCCAGCTCCAGCGAGGTCGGTGGTTTCAAAGACGTGGTCTACACCGTTGAAGGTGACGGCGCTTATGGCGTCTTGCGCTACGAAAGCGGCACGCATCGTGTCCAACGTGTCCCCACAACCGAATCTGCAGGCCGAATTCACACATCCGCTGCCACCGTTGCCGTATTCCCCGAAGCAGAACCCGACGACGACATTGACATTCCTGCTGAGGACATTCGCATTGACGTTTATCGCGCATCTGGCCCAGGCGGACAGTGCGTTAACACAACAGACTCCGCCGTTCGCATTACGCATCTCCCCACCGGCGTCGTTGCACAAAGCCAGGATCAAAAATCCCAGCATCGCAATAAAGAAAAAGCCATGGGCGTTCTCAAAGCACGTGTATTAGATCAAAAACGACGGGATGAAGCCGAAATACACGGTGCCTCCCGGCGATCCATGATTGGAACTGGCGATCGCAGTGGGCGCATTCGGACCTATAACTTTCCCCAGAATCGCCTCACAGATCACCGTATAGGGCTCACGCTCTACAGCTTGGACCGCGTTATGGAAGGCGATTTGAAAGACGTGATCACCCCCCTTCGCGAGCATGATCTTGAAAGCAGGATGAAAGCCGAGCTCGACCAATCCCCCTCATAATCCTACCCTTCCTCCATGGCCAATACCCCAAAGACAGTATTACACGTGCTTCAGAGCGGTGCCAAGTTTCTCGAGCGCAAGCAGGTTGAAACCCCGCGACTGGTTTGCGAAATGCTGCTGAGTCGGCTTCTGAACTGCAAACGGCTCGAACTCTACCTGCGTTACGACGAGATCTTGGCCGAAAAGAAACTCGACGCCATGCGACGCGGCATCAAGCGGGCAGGTGCTGGAGAACCGGTTCAATATATCCTCGGCAGCACCGGCTTCATGGACGCCATCTTCAAAATTGACCGCCGCGCACTCATCCCACGCCCCGAAACAGAAGAACTCGTTCGCTACATCCTTGCCTGTAACGACCTGTGGCAACATGAAGCACCGGCCATTGTCGATGTGGGCACCGGCTCCGGCTGCATCATCCTGAGCGTGGCAGCCGCACATCCAAACGGCAAATACCTGGCCATTGACATCAGCGAAGAAGCACTATCCCTCGCCCGGGAAAACGCCGAAGCATTGAACCTCACCACACATGTCCACTTTGCAAACGCAGACCTCGCCGATATGGTAGAACCCGAATCCATGCACGCCGTCGTCGCAAATCTGCCCTATATCTCAACAGCAGACTGTGATCGCCTTGCCACCATTGTACGAGACCACGAGCCCCGTTCCGCGCTCGATGGCGGTCCCGATGGACTCGAGATCATCAGAATGGTGGTACAAGACGCATGCATTGTCTTAAAAAATGACGGAATGCTATTCCTCGAAATTGGCGAATCACAGGGAGCTCAAGTATCCGAGCTCCTGAAAGCATGCGGTTTTGCCGATGTGGTCATCATCAAAGACCTCTCCGATCGCGATCGCATCGCCTCCGGCCGCCTGAAGATGTAACGCGAGATTGCATCTCGCAACCCGTCTTTGGACGGGAATACCCTCCACTCCCTACCCTCTACTCTCCACCTCTCACCCACACCGTCAAAATTTCCAAATGGGGGGTATCTCCTTTGTTGGACTAACCCCTACATCAGCGGTTCCAAATTAGGAAATCTTCGAGTTGCGGGAGGGGCTTCGGACATG
>CAZNWT010000196.1:0-4683 GCA_964576795.1 uncultured Victivallales bacterium | reverse complement strand
GTGCAAACTCTCGGAGCTCATCGAGTTGTGAGTCGATGGATAATACTTGGCGGGCTTCATCCTCCGTTGACTTGCGGGCATATATGAAGAACTTCATTCCGACCTCCTTGGGTAGAACATTGATAGTGTGTTGACTAGTATGCACATCTATGATGTTCTTCACAAGTATGAAAAAGGGAATTCCCAAACACCGAATTGAGTTGGGTGATGCCATTCGACGCAGGCGGCAAGCACAGGAAATGTCACAGGAGCAATTTGCAGAGGTGGTGGACTGCCACCGCAATTTTGTGGGCAGAATCGAACGGGGACAGCAGAATCCGACAGTCGATACGCTGGTCAGGATCGCCAAGGCCTTGGACTGTAGCGTGAGAGATATTCTCAGAGATACTGATTTGTGACGTAAACCTAGCCAACCAGAATGGAGGGATTGACATGTGGGTATTCGTGCTTCTCGATTACGCAGGAGCTGCGCTGTTTGTTGCATCGCTTTTCGCGCTTCGCCAAACGGTTATGGCCTTGATCCAAGGGGGAAGAGACACGTTCTCCCTCTTCCGAAATCTTCGCGACCGCGAGCAGGTCAGCTGCAAAAAGGAGTTGAGTTTCTACTGGAGGGCCGTGTCGACCACCTTTCGGCCTTTCCAAGGGCCAGAACGTGTTGGTGGCGCTCCTGGTTACGGCACAGGACGGACCAATGAATTCAAACTCGTTGAAGCCGTCAAGAAATACCGTGATGCGGATCCCGTTGACCATGATGCCATTCTTTACGGTATCCGGTCTGTTGGCTGGGGCCGCCTCACAATGGCGGCAGCACTTGGAGCCTTCGTATGCCGCCTAGCGGCTCTCATCGTCAGACCTTTCGTTGGAGCCTAACGCAAGGAAGTGAGAATTGAATCAGCAGACTACCATGATATCAACGTGGCACAGCCTGGATACAGAAGCCGACGCCGTAGCAGTAGTAACGGTCAGTGCGGAAGCTAAGACGTGTGCCCTCCTTGAACGAGCTATCGCCACTCTCGCAGACGGCTTCACATCTGCCGAGATCAAGGAATCGGATGCCGCGAGCGTACGGATGGGGCTTTTTAGTCAGAATCTCAACTCCCTGAAGTGCAGCGTTGATATCGCCAAACGTGGATACTACACGCAGTCAATGGGACTCGTGCGCGGTGTCTACGAGAACTGGATAGCCTTCCACTACATCGAGGGATACCCAACGAGAGCGGAGCTTTGGCTGAGCCATGACAAGCGGCCGCCAATGCACTCCGCCATGCTGAAGGCGTTGGGCCCCAGCTTCGTTGAGGACAGAACGGACGCTCGTGAGTGGTACGGCACGCTCTGCCGGTTTGCTCATACAGATGCGCTTGTCGTGTTGGCCCATCTAGGCCATTGCGACGGCGAGCCATGCACGTTCTTCGGTGCCAAATATAGGCCAGATCTATTTCGCACTTGCGCTTATACGATTGCTCTGTTCACGAGCATCATGCTACGGGAAGTATCCCTGTTTGTTTCTGCGAGCCCCTGGCAACAGTCATACGCCACGACTGTGGGAGAGCTTCTTCGGTTCATCGAACAAGAGAATGACGACTTCAAGACGGTATCGGCATAATGATATGGAGATAGTGAGATCAGAGCAGATCCTGTCGGCAGCAGTCTTGAGACCGACCCTCCTCGATAGCCAGATCATGCGGAACATGATTCGGCCAAGTTCGACGAACATTCCCATCTGTCATTTCATTCCTGTGTCCCACTTCAAGGCGCTTGTCACGACAAGATCCATATCGCTGTGCCGATGCGACAGGTTCAAGGATGCTGCCGACGGATTGCTTCCGCCACCAAACAAGGCGGAGGAATCGCCAACCATGACGAATCTCTATCACGACCTTGGGGGGCATTCCATTGACGCGGAGACCCGAACGATCAAATTTGAGCGCGACCCGGCGCAGGAGTATCAACAGCAAGAACTCGCGAGGACAATATCCTACGTTCACTGTTGGTTCACTGGAGACAGTGCCAACGAGGCCATGTGGCAAGAATACGGAGATGACTGTGGCGGGGTATGTATCGAATCATCATCGCATTCCTTGCTTCGCTCAGTATCGCAACCGGCAAACGTAGCCCAGATGACGTGCGGCGAAATCACATACTCTGATGGCTCGCAGCCGATAGCCACGGCGATCGGCTACACGCCCTTCTTTCACAAACACGAACGGTACGCTAACGAACGAGAGATTCGCCTCGTCGCAGAGCTTGCCTACGATCCCGACACGCTACAGTTCGACAATACATCCGAGCGGTTGGCCATTCCCGTTGATCTGCCGAAGCTGATTCACAGGGTGGTTCTCGGCAGGGGGGGTGATCGAGACACCGAGATCGAGATCACTGGACTTGTCGCGGAATTTACAGGTAACACACAAATAGTACGACAGACTCAGCAAGGTAGCTGACACTGCATTTCAGCATTTACGTCCTGGCAGCTTGGTTTGGCTATTCGCCGCCGCCGTGAGGAGATGAGTGTCTCACAAGAGGGGTTTGCCGAGATTATTGATTGCCATAGGAACTATGTTGGGCTGCTGGAGCGTGGCGAACAGAATGTTACCATCGACATGCTTGGGCGTGTAGCTAAGGGGCTGGGATGCAGTGTAACGGAATTGGTGGGGGAAGCGGGACTATGATCAAGGAGAACGACGATGTACGCCTATGCGGATGAATCAGGCCAGACAGGCAAGAATCTACTCGACCCGGCTCAGCCTGCGTACCACGTAGCAGCCGTGATGTCTCTTGGAGATATAGATAAGAAGTATGGGCCCGTATTTGATGCGTACGCGCAGCAACACGGCTTTGACTATATGCATGCTGCAGAATTGGGCATGGAGCGCCTATATGGGATTCTTCCTACACTGACGAAGTGGATCAGGCGAGACACCATACGCTTCTTCATTGGTTCCATTGACAAGCGATGGTTCATCCTCTGCAAATTCTTTGATTTTCTCTTTGATCCGGTTGAGAATCGTGGAGCCCGAGCGCACGTGTATAACGTTAAGCAACTACGGTATCTGATGCTCGTCCATATGTGGTCAATCTTTGACGAACAGGATCTCCGAGAAGTCTGGGACGCAATCACTGGCCGCAACGTGTCGAAGTCACAGGAACTTCTTCTGTCTGCCATTCTCCGCGTGGGCACACGGCTTGAAATTCTACCGGATGCACGATCAAGACAGATAGTCAGTGACACATTCTCCTGGGCAGAGAAGTACCCGGAAGAGCTAGGAACCAGCTTCAAGGGCAAGAAACTTCTACTCGGGCACTACCCGAACGTGGCAATGTTCACACCGTTAATGTTGGCTATCGAGAAGCAGTCGAAGTACTGGGATTCTCCGGTGAGGCGAATTACTCATGATAGACAATCGCAGTTCCAGTCAGCGTGGAAGGAGATGCATAGGTTACTTGGCAACGCGTCGGACAAACCCTTTCACCTGATCGGAGGTGAGGACTTTACGTTACAGGCTGCTCCAGGAAGCAAGTTCGTGATTGGCAAATCATCTGCAAGTGCAGGAATACAGTTTGCAGACTGCGTTCTGTGGCTGACACAACGGGCGTTGGCAGGAGATGAACTACCCAGTGAAGCAAAAATCTTTATGGCGCGTGTCGTGCGAAATACTGATAACTACGAAATGTCATACGAAAGCACAATTGCCACACTTCAGCAGGAATTGCCCCCCATCATGACGGGAGAGATTCCGGAGAGTAAACTGCAAAAGGGGCGTGACATTGTGGATATATGCGAAGATAAGCGCCTTGATGCCATGCTTGAGTTGGAGAAAGAGAAGGCAAAGAAGGCATGACCCTCCTCTTAACACCCCAACCGTAAACGGCCTCCCTTCTGGAACCGTTGGCTGCTTGAATACCTCATGCATTAGGGAAACCACGTCTGCACATGCTCAACACCCCACCATCAAAAGCCTCCCCGCTCTGAAGCGCATTACTGCGCGAACGCCGTATGCCTTCGGGTAACCACGTCCGCACGCGATATTCAACACCCCATAGAAGCCCTCCTTCTGAAACCGATAACTTCGCAAAAACCGTATGCCTTCAGGCAACACGTCCGCACATGTTGAAATTCCAACCATCAAAAGCCCTCTCCTTTGACACGTAAGACCGGGAAAACATGCGCAGGACATCGGGATAACCGTTTGCTGCGAGACATGAAATAGAACGAATTGGGTGCTATGAACTTGGTCACTTACTTCACACCTCTTGTGCCGATCCTCTGGGGTCGTTTCTATGCGATTTGTTCCCCTGGGCCTGATTCCAGGCGTTTCGTCGGGATTCAGGCCTGCGGTCGGTATGGGCGTGATAATTACGACTTTCCTAAAGGGTGGCGGGTGGGTTCAGTCCAAAAGGCAGCGATATTCCGGCAACGGCAGATGAACGGCTCGTTCGACCATGAAGGGTATAGGGCATGGTGATCGTGACGGGCGGCTGACGGTGGCGGCTTCTGGCTGCCTCTCTGGGGGGCAAAATACGGAGTGCGTTTTCTGAGTTCCGAAGACGGCGCACTCGGAATGTTTGCCGGGGTCCAATGGGCGGTGGTGGGCATGGGGATATATTAGAAGGGGTGGCGATGTCGGTCTGGTGTGTGGGTGCGTGGGGAGGTCACGAGCCGCCAAGCCCACACGCCGGGACGGA
>CAZNWT010000195.1:0-4736 GCA_964576795.1 uncultured Victivallales bacterium | reverse complement strand
CATGTCCGAAGCCCCTCCCGCAACTCGAAGATTTCCTAATTTGGAACCGCTGGTTTACGTACCATGTATGGCTAAATACACAGTCATGCACAACCAGTCTCTCGACCTCCTGACCATTATGCATAATATGTACAGCATGCAGATTCACGGGCGACACAACAGACACCGCAAACTTCCCCTCTGAGGCTTCAACGACACTTCCCATCGGTTTGCCATTGCAGTCAAACGAAACGGATAACCCAATCCCCGTTGTTGCAAAACACCTCCTGGCCGCCAGCGCCTCATAAAGTCCCTCCTGCGTCAAAACCCGCGTCAAAACACCTGCCCGAGCCACGCCACCGTGATCCGCACCGGCAATGAAGCCAAAACGTTTTCCGGAAAGCAATTCTATGTCGCACCAGGCCCCCAGTTCAACATGAAGCGCGTGAGACACACCTGGAGCCAAAGGGCTTTCACATGACCCACGGCTATCTTGAAACAACTCCACCACCGGCATGAGTGACTCATCAAAAGCACCCCACTTGAAAGGATGCAATGCATCGATCATATGATGGGGTGGCGCCAACACCGGCTTATCGCCAACCCACTCACACAGCCGCTGAAGACTCCCCCCTTCACACGCCGCATCCCCCGGATAGAAACATTCTAAATCCGCCTTCTCATCAAACAACAATGGGGTAACATGCCCCCAAGGCCCTCCCTCATGCGTACAGGATTGTCGACTGCTCCCCGTCCACTCATACCCCTGTAAGGCCACAAACTCGTCTGGAAAGTCGTAATAGCACGCCAGCTTTCGCATCAGCAGCATTTCGGCATGCCACATGTTGAACGCATGATCGGTAATCGCACAAAAATCGCCATGCTGTACATCCTGCAAAAAACGATACCTGAAATGTGCATCACGATCGGCTCCGCGATGGCAGACAGACACCTCGCTGTGGGCATGCATCTGCCCAATTGCGATGCGATACTCACCACACGCCACACTATCGCATACAGGATCCTCAATCCCCTCAGAGGGGATTTCCGAAATTCCATACGGGCGCATGTCGTAACAGGGGGGCTCACCCATTGACAGCTCGACTTCCGCAATGCCCACTGCTATCTCACTCTTATGATCCATCCATTCACCAGCAGCATTCCATCCCGTATGCCGACCGTCCTCCGTAAAGGCAAACCGCAACTTGCGCCCCTGCCGAGCATACGACAGGGGACCTTGCATATGTGCAGCTGAAATCAGAACCCTGGGTTGCGACCATTGATCATCGAGGAGTGTCATAAGAGAGATACTCGCGTAACAATGCGCGCCCTCCACCGCGCCCTTTTCACCGCACCGTTCAAGTGTCAGATCATCATCCTCATACGCCACACGTTGGCGATCCATGTGTTGACGCAAGAGCAGATGCAGCCGCCCAGCCTCATCCTCAAAAACGTGACTATGCCCTGCACCTTCAGAACCAAACGCAGTCATAGAAGCCACGAACCCCTGCGGCCCATCTCCTCCGGGCGGGGCAAACGGCGCATAGACGCGACCATTATGCAATGCCCCTACCGAGAGAGTCATGGGGCCGCCAAACAACATCGCCTGGGCCTGGTGGCGCAAATGCTTAACGACATGCTCCTGGCGCGGGGGCAACACCACCTGCGCAAACGAAAACCATACCCCGCCCTCTCCGCGTTCACAAAGCGAGGGATAGAGCGCCGCACTACTGCCATCACTGACACGCATTGGCATGTCAACGGGATAGAGGACATCACTGAAAAACTGCACAAAAACGCGATATTGACCATCCACAAACGCACAGTAGGTAAGCCCCACACTCCCGTCATGCATCACAATGCACTGCGGATCATAGGCATTGCAGATTCCCGCCGTCATATCTACGGGACGCCCAAATTGTCCTGCCTGCATCACAGAGCCACGGATAAGCGTTCGCTTGCCAAAGCGCTCTTCCCACACCAGAAGGGTTTTCTCGCCATGGGTCGCGGCACTCAAATGAATGGGGCGTCCCGAGCAAGCGATGGGCTCCACAATACGTCCCGTCGCAACATTACTCGTATTGATCGCCCGAAGAGTCCAATGCTCACGCCGCCGCTCAACCCAAATCAGATACCCCGCCACCAACACCGGACTCAACACATAGGAATCCTGTGTAACCAGCACCTCTACAGAGGTAGGATCCGCTCGAAACACCAAGCCTTCTCGTTGCTTTTGCACCCGATGGTACGCCAGGCCGTGGCAATCCATAGACTCATCACATACCGCACCATAGCTCTCATGCTCGTGGCGGGAGCCACGCGCATAGTATCGCCGCCATGTTAGCCGATCCATCACTTAGACAATTTCCTTTTGGCACAACGCAAAACTTTCACCACGATTTCAACTTGTCACAACTTCGACGCTTCTCACTGTGGCAGGCACCGCCTGATTTTCTCGCCTAAACCTTGACCGTTTTCTTAAGGTCTATGCCCTTCGTCCGCCCACAGCAGATTGGCTCTCCAGAGCTAATCATTCGAAGTCGTTCTCGGCAAAGTTTACGGCGTAGTTAGTTTCGATGCCGTTTACGGCAAAGTTCTCAATATAGAATCCATATCCGTCCGCTTCCTTACATCGTGAACTGCCTCGATAACTCCACCGACTTGTCCACCGTAGCAAGCGCAGCGCGAAGGCTGGATCCTAACTATTTCGTCACCTTTGCCGTTAACTCCATCGGTCTTAACGGTTGTCCCACTGCCATAAGTGACACCCTATTCCAGGACGGGGCCGACTGACCCGAATCCTGACACCTAACACCTGCCCCCCCATCTGCTTTACTCGCAAACACGCTAGCGACGGCGGGCAGGCGACATCCCTAAGCGTCAGCGAAAAATGCCTCACATCCGCCCATGCTTGCATTCTCACAAACGTTCCCAGTATTCTCCACAAACATGGGACTGAACTCAACAGAAAACGGGAAAACAGGCGAATAATGAATACCATCATCCTCACAGCGATCAATGCCCGCTATAGCCACATTAGCCTCGGCATGCGCTATCTCCATGCAAACATGGGAACACTCAGAAACAACACCCAACTCTTCGAATTCACCATTCAGGAAGATCCAGACGATATTGCCAAAACCATCCTTCAACAAGCCCCCGCAATTGTGGCATTAGGGGTCTACATTTGGAATCGCTCTCTTGTGGAATCCGTCGTTGCCCGTTTGCGCGACAACAGCCCCACCCTTCCTATCATTCTAGGAGGGCCCGAGATTGCCTACGACACCCATTCAGAATTGGCCCATCGTGCCACATGTGTTGTGAAAGGTGAAGGCGAGGGCATCATAGAGTCGCTCTGTAAAACGGCCCTTGAAGGAAAACCGATGCCTACGGTTGTAACGGCACCACAACCAAACCTTCACGATATCGTCCTACCCTACCGCGACTACACCGCAGACGACATCGCACACCGCACACTCTACATCGAAACCAGTCGCGGGTGTCCCTCGCAGTGTGAATACTGCATCTCAGCACTGGATAAACAAGTCCGCTACTTCGATCTCAATCGCATGCTACCCGAAATGGAAGCCCTCCTGAACCGCGGCGCCCAACACTTCAAATTTGTGGATCGATCGTTCAACGTCAATCCACGACATGCCTGCGAATTGCTGCGCTTTTTTGCTGAACGCTGGAAGGACAACATGCAACTCCACCTTGAGATGACACCCTATCACCTATCCGACGAACTCCGCGAACACCTGCTAGCCTTTCCGCCCAAAGCACTTCACATCGAAGCGGGGGTACAAACCTTCAATGAAGCCGTTGCGCAACGCGTCCACCGCAGCATGTCCATCAAAGCGGTGGAGGCTGGGCTAACATTCCTTATCAATGAGGCAAAAGCAGATGTGCATGCAGACCTGATCGCTGGCCTTCCGGGTGAAACGCCAGAGTCATTTGAATCTGGCGTTGACCGCCTAATTGCATACGCCCCCTCCGAACTCCAAATCGGCATACTTAAACGCCTGCACGGTGCTCCCATTTCGCGGCACATTGACGCATGGAACATGACGTTCCGAAGCACCCCACCCTACGACATTCTGTCAACTCGGGATATGGACGCAGCCTATATCGACAGCATCCAGCGATTCTCCAAGCACTGGGACCGCGTCGTGAACCGCCACCTCCTCCCCACTGCGGTTCCGCTACTATGGCGGAATCAACCCTCTGCATTTTCTGCTTTCGATGCCTTCAGCCGACACATCGAACCGACACTCGGACGCCATAGTTTCGGACTTGTTGATCTAACCCGAGAAATCCTGGCATTCCTTGTGGAGCAGCGCAACATTCCTGCACCCAAAGCACGACGAATTCTACGAAAAGACTACATGGACAATGGTCGCAGAACAGGCCTACCCAATTTTCTGCGGGACTGATTTCGCACATTTGCTCACATGGCTTAAACACAAGGGCGCTTCTGCAATTCGTTGCATAGCTGCTTTGTAGGATGTGCTTCTCGGTATTCCGGGAGCGCGTGTCTCTCTGCACTAAAGCACGGGCTCCCGAATACTGGAAGCCCGTCCTACAAGCAACAACTGACACGTTACATTATATGATAATGCTTGCCTATCCTTGGTTCAACCCCTTTTTAGACGACGTCTCCCTATTCCAGCGGCATATTTTTCTCGCGCAGAAGCATCCAGAATGGTAACCGTTCACGGGGTAGAATAGCAGGAGTGGGGCAGAAAACCAGCGTGGTT
>CAZNWT010000194.1:0-5135 GCA_964576795.1 uncultured Victivallales bacterium | reverse complement strand
CCGGTTTATCACCAAACGATCGCGGCGCATAGGGGGTGCTCACTCGGACGCTTACGGCAATTTTCCGCCTGCGTGCAGACATGAGAGAAAAACCACCTGCCTTCTTATTCTTCGCTTCCTTCGCTACCTCTTTGTTTAAATATTTTTTTGTAGAGCCGCGAAGGAAGGAGAGAGTTGCTCAACGCCGTCCGGCATGTCCGCCGTCTTGTGCGGGCGTTGCGTAGCGAAGACCCAAGACTCGACATGTCCGCCGGAGCCTCGAAGAGCGAAGGAAGCAGAGCGTAGGAGGAAGGCCGGCATCCACCTTACAGTCAGAACTTGCTTGCAATTCCACAGCCCATTCCCCACACGTCACATCACAGCGTCAGCCTTGCTTGAACTCACGATACCCGACTGTCCCTTTTGCAAGGCTCTCAGGAAGCGGAGCGGTCTCGTCAAGGTCGAGACATCGAAGGACTTCGGTGACGCCCGGCGGTTCACCTTCGATTGCATCAGAAGTGCCGAGGGGCGACTCTATTCGATACCGCAATCCGCTTTCGGGGCAAATCATAACGCCATCTGCATCGGACTTCTGCAACACATGACCGTGGCGACTCATCCAGCCGTTTTGGTGGGCCGGATTTCCCATCATAAGGGCATAGTCAGGCACATCCCGAGTGACGACAGCACCAGCAGCCACAAAACAATAGCGCCCAAGCGTCACCCCGCAAACGATAGTCGCGTTGGCTCCAATCGTTGTGCCGCGTTTAATCCTTGTCGTCTCATAAAGGCTGTGGCGGTTTACCTGCGAGCGGGGGTTGGTTACGTTTGTCAAGACACAGGAGGGGCCCAAAAAAACATCATCTTCGACTGTCGTCCCCGCGTACAGACTGACGTTGTTCTGAATCTTAACGTTGTCACCAATGACCACATCACCGGCAACATTTACGTTCTGCCCCAAAATGCACCCCTTGCCAATGACCGCGCCACTCATGACGTGAGAAAAATGCCAGACCTTGGTGCCCGCACCCAATTGCGCACCCTCGTCAATGTAAGCAGATTCATGTGCGAAATAGTTCATAGATAGTCCTAAGAAGTTAAGAGAAGTTCTAAAGTTAAAAAAAGTTCTGAAGTTCTAAATTTAAGGGTGTTCGGGAGTGCTGTACTTGTTTTTGCTGGATTTTCGTTTGATTGTTGAGAAGAGTTTGAGTAATTGAGTTGCCTCGTCTTGAAGCGGTTCCAGTTCTTTCTTTAGGGCGGCTTCGAGAAAGGAAACCCGGGACAGAACAGCGATCCAGTAGACTGTTTCACTCGACTCTTTCTCTACAATCCCGATCTTGTGGCAAAAGTCCGCTTTACTTGCTGCTCGATTAGCCTCTCGGTAATTAGCACCAATCGACGAACTTGACTTCGCCAGTTGCGTCATGATGACTGAAAATAGAGGGTGCCTGGGCAGACGATAAAGAGTGTCCATAACAGCAACTGTAAACGTCAATGTCCGCTCTTCTAACTCGCTCTTAAACGCCTCATTCGTCATGCCCCCCCCTTCGCAATTTAGAACTCCAGAACGTTACCACTTCAGAACTTTAGAACTTTTTTTAACTTTAGAACTTCTTAAAACTTCTCAGAACTAGTAGCTGAGCATTTCCATCAGGCGGATACCCGACAGAACATCTTTTCGCGAGGGAAACATATCCCAGCGGTCTTCGGCAATATAGTGATATAGGGTGTCGTGGCCTTTTCCATAAACGTGATCAATAGTGAAATCAATATCCGGTTTTTCAAGACCGTCAACATCCCAGAATTCTATCATATTCAGATTGGTTCCCGCCAAACGAATAGTCCCCTTCTCGGCAATCAGCGTAAACTCTGTACAATAGTTCTTGTTATACGTGCTTACCGTCGCATTGATGGAGCCAACCACACCGGACTTAAAACGCATCGCGGCCGAGACAGAATCGAAAACTTCCAATCCGCGCAAACTCCCCCCGATCCCTTTATGTTCTACCACATCGCCGAAGAAATAGTGCACCATATCAACATAATGGCTGGCCTGCGTATAGAGGACACCTCCATCGAGTTCCCGCGTGCCGTGCCAGTCAATCTCGAAGTACTCATCGTTGCGGTTCCAGAGCACGTTGCAGATGAACTGGTGAACCTTACCGAGGCGACCGCTCTTAATTAGATCTCGAATATAGGCCACAAGCGGATTGTAACGATTCTGATAGACGGGCAGCAGAATCTTGCCGGCTTTGTCAATCCGACTGAATAATTCATAGGCCTCTCGCAGCGTTAGGGATATCGGCTTTTCGCAAAGAACATACGGGGCATCCGTATGCTCGGCAATATCTGCGGCGTGTTGAGGATGCAACCCCGAGGGCGTCAGAACAGCGACAATGTCCACCCCGCGAATTTTGCGAAAATCTGTAACGTATGGAACAGAAAGCCGCTCAGAAACCGCTTTCGCTCTATCCTCGTCCTTGTCACACACCAACGCAATCTCAACACCGGGATTGGTGCCGATGGCTTCGATGTGCCGGTGCATGATCCTTCCACATCCTACGAGAGCAATCGTCTTCATATAATACTTCCTTAATGGACTAACGCGATTCAATCAGAACTGTCATAGCGCTGAACGGACAGCTTTTACAATGGAATCCTGATCGTCTTCAGTCAGAAAAGCGTGCATGGGTAAACTAATCACATCGCGACTTGCTTGTTCTGCAACGGGAAAATCACCAACGTGATATCCACACGAAACAAAGACGGGCTGCTCATGAAGGCATTTGGGGTAATAGACAGCGGTGGGGATTCCCTCCGCTTTCAGGGCCTTGCCGAGCGCCACTCGGTCTGGCACTCGAATGGTGTACTGCGCATAAATATGGGTATTTCCTGGCATAACTTCGGGCACACCACAAAAACTGCGGAGCTGTTCCGTATAGCGGGAACCGATCATACCGCGAGACAACACTTCGTCCTCAAAATGCGGAAGCTTTGCTAAGAGCACAGCGGCCTGTAGGGTATCGAATCGCCCGTTCATACCCAGGTATGGGTGGTGATGACGCTCCAGCCCTCCATGCGAACGGATTGCCCGCATCTTTTCCGCAAGGGCTGCATCATCCGTAAAAAGCGCACCGCCATCGCCATAGCATCCGAAAGGTTTTGCCGGAAAGAAACTGGTACTGGCAATAGTGGTCACGCCGCAACTGCGTTTCCCATTTCGGCTGGCACCCAAGCTCTGTGCCGCATCCTCAATTACGGTGATACCATGTCGCGCCGCGATGTCATTGATGCGGTCATAATCGAGCATCTGACCAAAAAGGCTGATGGGCATGATGGCTTTGGTGTGCAGCGTGACGGCAGCTTCGATCAGATCGGGATTCATGTTGAAATCCCCTGGGGCAATGTCAACAAAGACGGGACGCGCACCTACAAGGGCAATCACTTCAGCCGAGCTGATCCACGTGAAAGGCGTCGTGATGACTTCATCTCCGGGCCCAATGTTAAGGGTGCGCAAAGCAATCTCTAGACTTGCAGTACCGCTGGCCACAGTAACCGTGTGGGCGACACCGACGAAGTCCGAGAGCTGCGCTTCCAACTCGGCTACTTCCGGGCCCATAATGAAACGTCCGTGATCCAAAACCTTATGGATGTTTTGGTCAACGACCGTTTTGTATTTCTGATACTGCGTTTTAAGATCAATAAATTCCATGTATTCAGACTCCCTTAGCTGAGGAAACAAAACAGATGGAATCCTGACAAACATCCCACGTCTCGTACTCAAAGCTTGTTTTTATGCCTGATAATGTACTCAATAACGTGTTGCTTTGGCAAGAGTTTGTCTGTTCAGTCCATATTTAAAATACAGAAATCCGCGGATCACTTAGCGCGGCATAGCCGCAACCAAAGAAGAGGAACCACGGATTACGCGGATTACACGGATTTAAAATATCCAACAGCCAACAAGGAATTTCCAACTGATCAAGGAAAAAGAGAGAGGATTGCGAATGACAGGCCGAAAGGCTCACTATTTTCGTTCTCTCGCACATTTGGAAATTGGACATTCCTTGTTCGATATTGGATATTCATACTCTTTTAATCCGTGTCGCATCATCCGTTGATACTGAACAACTTATAGAGATGGCGGCATGAGAAACGCGTTAAGAAAACACGGTTTTGAAGGATTGTAGTACAGATTGCACGGATAAGAAGGAAAATTCACTTCCAACCTTCCAACCTTCCACATCCCACATCCCATCCGTGTATATCCATGAAATCCGTGCTTCAGATTCTTAACAGAGCACAAGACGTTGAGCATTAGCGATTACCTTGAAATCTGCCCGAATCGCTGTCATAATCATATCCCCATACGGAGATAAATCATGAAAGGCCGAATACGGGTCATTATATTGCTGGGACTGCTGTGTTTTGGGGTGAGCTGTGTCACGCAGCGACTACCAGATGACCCGCAGATCACCGCTCTCATTGAGCGGCTGCACATGTCGCCAAGCGAAAATCGGAGCGCGCGCAAAGAGCTTGTTCAGACAGGAGCGCGAGCCGTTCCTCAGCTAGTGCGGATGCTGAATGTGCCCGCCCACCAACTCCGGCACGGAAATTCTGCGATTCAGGCGGCCCGAACACTGCGCGTCCTGCACCAAATACAGGCCCCGGAGGCGCTACCTGCTTGCCAACGCATTCTGCTGAAAGAATACATCCGCCCCTCCACGAAGGAGAGCGCGACCGTTCTGAACGAGGCAATCGGGTGCGTTTACGCATTGTTTCCCCGAAAGACCGCACGCGACATCTACTATAAGTTTGTGACCGGAGATCCGCGTCAATATCTGAAGGAAGAGGTAGACGCACAGCACTGGGGAGGCGGGCAATCCATTAATCGTTTAGCGGTTGATGTACTGACGGGATTCAGTCTGATGGTACAAGCCAAGGATTCGCGCGTTCGACCAGCCTTGCTGGCATTTCTGGATAGCATTTCCGGTGAGGCGCTACAGCGAATGTATTTCCATCAACTCGCAGAGAACGGCTTCACGGTGACGGAGTTGACCACGAGCAAAGAGCAGTCCGAACTTGAACGGCTCGTTAAACCCTAACCCGAGTTTCGCAGGCATGTTGTAAAATCGGCCAAAAAGTGCCCAAAAGGG
>CAZNWT010000193.1:0-5181 GCA_964576795.1 uncultured Victivallales bacterium | reverse complement strand
ATGTCCGAAGCCCCTCCCGCAACTCGAAGATTTCCTAATTTGGAACCGCTGGAATCCGAGCCCGCTGTCTCAAGAGTTCACGATCTCGTACTGAAATAGGTTCCATGTTTTGTCCTTTCTGCCAAGATCACTCGCAAGCAATGGCCGCTGTGCGGCTATTGCTTGTCGAGCGCATCATTTTATCGGAACTCTCTTTTTGTTCTACGGCCAGTCTGTCAAAAAGTGTCCGACATGCAATATGTCGCGGCTGACTTCCCGCTCGGACCACAACGTCATTTTAACGCTCGTGTTTGGAGGTGAATCCACGAAATTGTCACTCAGCCAATGAGCGCCAGCGCTCGGGGAGACGCAGACATGCAGTAGGCGCGCGAAGGCTTGGGAGGCCACGCTCAGTTGGGTCTGGAAGCCCGTTTCTTCACGCTGACAAGAAATGACGTCGAGGCTCACGTTGGGCTGTGGCCAAGTGATGTTACGCCATCCGTCAGGGAAATAGGTTACTGCTGGGAGAAGGCAATCGTTTGCGACGGCGTAGATAAAGAGGAAATCGCCGACCTCCAAGCTGAGATCCTCACGCGGAACTTCCAGGAAACAACCGGTGTCCATCGACGCGACCCAACCACTCATGTGACGAGTCCAGACGGAATCACCGTTGAGATGGGCCTGACCAACTTCCAGTTTTACGGCAGCGGCGTCCGGTGTATCATTTGAGAAAAAGAATCCTATTTTTCCAGCGCGTTCGAAGACGATTGGCAGGAACGGGGCGCATGCGCGTTTAGCAGCGTAGAATGCAGGTTTAGGCAGTCGGTAGTAGTCGATTATCGACCAGTTGCTGGTAGGCCAGCAGTCATTGAACATCCACATCATCGTACCGCCGTTGTTGGGACGATCACGACGGGCCGATTCGAATTCACTGCGCATCATCTCAACGTGTGTTGCCTGACCATATTTTACGTATTTCTCCAGATCCGTTATCTCGCCGAAAATACCACTGGCGATGATCAGGGTTTGCTCATGATGCGGTATGTTGGCGTGACCACGCTGAATGTGGTATTCCCAGATATCATCCGGCGGCCAATGATGTTCTTCGGGAATGAAGCGCCGGACACTTGCCACGCTACACGGTCCCTGGATGCAGAATTCCGAATCAAAAGACTGTGGTTGTTCAAAATGCTCTCGGAATTTCTCCGGTTGTTTCCGTCGACTGAACAGAGCGAACTTCCAGGCGGAGAGGTGGCTGTTGCCGCTGAACGGGTCATTGCCGCAGTCGTCGTGAGATTGAGGGCTGCTTTCGGTATAGGGTACGCCGAGACCGAGCTTGCTTACCAATCCGCGCAAAAGCATGGTGTAAATCTGCGGATCATTGCGAACCCGGTCGATTTTCAGTTTGTCGTCTATATCGCTGTAAACTCCTGTATCGGCTAGGCAGTCGTTGGCGCCATTGTCTGAGGGCAGTCCCCAGGAAAAGGCATCTTCATTGATGCCGCACCATAACGTGATGCATGGTCTATTACACAGACGACGGATTTGATACTCGGCTTCGGCAATGATCCGCTCGCGCAGAAGATCCACGGGATAACCGGCGCTGGCGAACATGAAGTCCTGCCAGACCATGATGCCCTGTTCGTCGCAAAGGTCGTAAAATATCTCTCGTTCATAGATGCCGCCTCCCCATACCCTGAGCATGTTGAAATTGGCGTCCACGGCTTTCTGTATGTAAAATCGGTACTGATCGTCGCGGGCTGTTGCCGGCCATAATTCTAGGGGGATCCAATTGGCTCCCTTGCAGAAAATCCGCCGACCGTTTACCTTGAACCAGAAGGATATTCCCGGCCCAGCATCCTCGGTGAATGGGTTCTCCTCAATGGCTATTTCCCGGAATCCGAAACGCCCTGACTTCTCGTCGACAACGTGCCCGCCCTCGATAAGAGAAATGTGATATGTGTAGAGCGACTGGCTGCCGAATCCATTTGGCCACCACAACTGCGGATCGGGCACCTGGATAGAAGTGTAAAGGTGACATCGCCCCGGGCGATGAATCGTTACAGCCTTGGTGAAACGATGCCCTTCGACACGGACGATGACTTGATAATCGGCCTCACAGCAGGCATTGCTTAGGCGTAGTTTGACGTCGACCCGGCCATCTAAATGCGGTTTCACGTTGATATAATTGAGTCGTTTGCCGTCGTGCATTTCCAGGCGGACATCTCCCGCAATGCCGATGGACGGCAGCGGCAGCGCCCAGTCCCAACCGAAGGAATACTGTGGCTTGCGCATTAAGACCTTGCGATTTTTCCATCCGGCGAGTTCATCGACACGAGGGGTACCCATTACTGTATCAATTGCTTCGAACCGTAACAGCAGAACGTTCGGCGCGTCAGCACACAGGATAGACGTTACATCAAAAAGGTGGGGGTGGAAGGCATTCTCGGCACGACCAAGGGCTTGTCCGTTGAGAAACACATCAGCGTGTCCATCTATGCCGTCCAGAATCAGCTCTGTGATTTTCTCCTCAGTGGCAACCGGCCTGAACTCCAAACGGTACCACCAGTCATGAGCAGTCACCCAATAGCACTGTCGACCGTTGTCTCCGATATGCGGATCAGGCATACGGCCGTCCCGAACCAGAACCGCATTGACATCGCCAGGCACTGCAATCTCATGCCAGCTCGGGCCGTTACCCAATCCGATAGCCGACAGCTCTGCAGGATCCCCTTTTCCTGGTAAACTCCTGGTGATGCACCAACCGTCCGTTAATGATATTGTTTTCATTTTTCTTTCTCGAACGTGATCCTCACGCTTGCGCGGCAGCGCATAGCGTGCAGGATGCGGTTAGAAATCACCTGTATTGTTCGACCGTTGCCATCAATGTCTCGGCTTCCTGGAGCGAGGAGAAGTCTGACATTATGTAGACTCCTTTTCCGCCGATGGCATCCAGCAGGGGCACAATTTCATCACTCCTTACCCCGAGTACCTGCACTGATTTGCCGGCCTTCAAGATCTTCTTATACAGTTCGAACCAGCGGGAACTTCCGCCTCCCTCGATCCCTGCCTGAGGAGTCCACTCAATTGCGTCCAGTGATTCGATCTCCAGCAAAGCGTCCAAATGGCACATAGCTTGGGTGCCGTCGAGATGGTACATGGAGTTGTCGAGCCATCGGCACTGTTCGGTTAGGCCCGGAACAACAAAGCATTGGAACATGTCAGGAGAGAACATGGCGCACGCGTCGCACTGGACCTTTGCGGTCTTTCCGGGCCCCCAAATATAAAATGCTCCGAACGCGGAACTCCCGTCAGGGAGCTTGATGATATCGTATATTCGTTGGTAGGCTTCAAACCAAACTTGGTTGATTTCGGTAACCTTCTGTTGCACCCAGTCTGGCCGTTCGATCATATCCATGAGAAGCGTCTGTGGATCGCGAAGCGAGGCTAGGATATCCACATTCTCAACAAGATCGGGACAGCCAACCAGATATTTGTCCCTGCCCAGTTCTGCGCAAGCTTCCAGAGTCGCCTTTGTCACCTTCCACCATTCATTTGACTCATGAAATTGAAAAGGAGGCAAGTCCTCTGGATTTTCGCAAAGGTGAATGCAGGGCTCGAACCATACGGTCTCTGGTGAAAAACCGGGTTCACACCCTAAAAAGAGCGCAAGTGATCCTGGCCCGATGTCTGTCTCTGAGATCGGCAACACATCGACAGGGAATGAACGATGAGCGAGAACATGATGATTACGTTGGGCTCTTGATCCAGCATCAAGATAGCTGTCGCGGATAGATTTCGCCTTGGGTGCCAGTGGGGGCTGTTCATGGAGGAAGCCCTCGCACGGAGGAGCTCCCCACATTCCTATTACCAACCCCTCGTGATTCCACCAGTCTACAAAATGTTGCTTCGTATCTTCCCAGTTTGCTTTCCACATTGTCGTGATCCTTTTTTCAGTTTCAACGTCACTCCTGAGGCGCGGCCTTCAGGCTGTCGCCTCCAGGAGATTGGTTCGGTAACTTAATCATTAGAGTTAGCATGAATATGTTGCTTGTCAAAGGAATGTTAGCCTAGCGATTCTCCGTATTCTTTTTTCCATTTAGCTTTCATCTTCTTCATTTCTGAAGTTAGCTCAATCTGTTTTCCGGGACATTGATTACTCTTGTCGTATAGCCAATTTCCTGTGTTATCACGGAATACTGGCCGACGCTTTGCTGCGGGTGGAGGGTTCTTGGCTTTCCCGGGTTCTAAAGAATACCAATATGCGACTGATGACATCTCATTGGCCAAATGGTTTCCATGCCCATGTTCAATCGTAACCTTTATCTCTTTAGTGAAATGGACCGGATTCTCAAGGTGATGAACATAGCTGGTCTGATAGCCACCTTCTCCCCAAGGACAGAGTGAGGGAATGATGGTTGTTTTGCCTTCAAATATTGAGCTACCGTGACGTAGGAATGCATTGTCTTGCATGCCCCATGCCTGATTCAAATAATCCTCTGAACCCGTGCCGTGAAGATCTGGTGGCCACTTATAACCGTCCACCCAAATCATATCGTCACCCTCACCCCACCAATCACCTTTGAAGTTAGTAACGCTGAGATTACACCCGAGGAAATGACCTTTTCCCTTTGTCTCTAAAATTACATAGTTGTTTTCCCAGGCAAGGCGTTCTTTGTTTACAATGTTTGCCAAATGGCTGCCAACAGCATTTGAAGCGATTTCATGCCCCCAGCCCCCGAATGGATTTGTTCGTCTGAATTCGGAACTGAAATAACCACTGTTTTCAGGAATATTCTCGTCTAATTCATAGTCGATATAGAAATATTGGGTGTGGTCTTCTTTGCTCTCATTGACAAGTTCAATCACCGCTCTTTCGTGAAAGGGCATCGGAGCATAACAATTCAGAGCGCACCCCTTATTGAACTGATAAGGAGAACGCGTTGATGCGGAAAATAGAAGTGATTCATAGGAGGCTACAAGCCCATGCCCCAAACCAAAAAAATCTCCCAACGGACAAAGTACACTTGGGTGTTTTGCATTATCCCAGGTTATCTTCAGAAGGCACTCGCGATAGTGATTTGGCTGTGTCATCCAAATGTGAGTAAGTTTCCCTGAACCCTGTATATCGGCAAGAATACGGGATTCTCCGGAAGGAATTATCCAGCGATCTGCATTTCGGCCAGTTGTATCCCATGATGA
>CAZNWT010000192.1:0-5268 GCA_964576795.1 uncultured Victivallales bacterium | reverse complement strand
AACCACGCTGGTTTTCTGCCCCACTCCTGCTATTCTACCCCGTGAACGGTTACTGAATGCTCAAGACACCGGTTGTAGTAAACTTCAAGCTCCGCAAGGTCTCTGCTGCTAACGTCGCCACAACTGTCCAAGTGGATAAAGGTCGCTGGAATGGCATATGACGACGCGTGATGACGAAGACCGCCTGCGATCTCTTCATCGGAACCAGCTCCATCACGGGGATACCAGAGGATTCGAAGGTAGTCGGCTGATCTTCCAAAGGGAGCCTTCTTTAGAGCCATGTCCGACAGTAGCTCAATCGCTTGATCCCAGCGGTGAATTTTGAGAACTGCCGTCACAATGCGTTCAAAATCATCATCATCCCGGACACTGGGGGACCACAGCTCTACACGCTGCCAGTAGTTGTCTTGAAATTCGGCAGGTTGTGTATCGACCCAGTCACGAATATCCGCATTTGATTCAGAACAGGTAATGGCGGAGACGGCGTCAGTGGAGCGCCCTTGCCGAATCAATGCTTCAGCGTGCCCGACAAGCCACGGGGTGCCTTCTTGCGCGGTTCTACGCGAAAGGAAAGCACGAGAGAACTTCCCATGCAGCTCTTCATCGGCCAAGTGCAGAGCGAGAACATCCTCATCAAACTTCGCAGCACCGTCACGATCGGCGAAAGAACGACCCACCGTACGCGGGTCGGCAGCGGAAACATCCACGAGGGCCAGAATCTGAGAAAAGTCGGGGCCATTTGGCATGATCCTGTCGAACGCAAGATTTCGCTTCTCTTGCAGGTAGGCGTCTCGCGTTTTGTAATCGAGCGACCACTCTAGCCGATTTCGCAATGTGACATACCGCGCCGCAAAGAGCCATGCCTCTTGGGCAATTACCTCATGCGGGGCAAGTGTCTCGATTGCTGCGTTAGCCTTGCTGACTCCCTCCGGTTCTGGCGCATCATCTTCCGCTTTCGCATACTGTCTTGAAACCCATTGTCGAAGTGCCTCCTGTAGAGCGTTCGCGTGAACGTCACTCTCGCTACGGAATTCTCTTCCATGCTCGATAATGTGGGAAAGCAGTTCGTCAATTACTGCGTCCGCCCCTCCCTCATTGAATAGCTCAAGCATACGACCCACATGGCCGATAATTAGTTTCGCGGCAACAGCCTTGATTTCAGCGTCATACGCCATTACCTCGCGCATGGGGTAGTGCTCAAGCGATTCAGGTAAGTCCCAATCACTGAAACGAGGACGGTAGTTGGCGCTAACGGAACATCCTCGGGATATAATTCCGAGGATTCCCCGAATGATCGGCCAAACGGTATCCTCTTGGCGTTCGACAAGGCCGCGCAACACCGCGAGTCGCTGGCGATTCTCGCTTCCCGTCTGCTTCGTTAACGGATGGAAGATCTGAAGAAGACTTTCCTTGGGACGATTCGAGTATGAGCCGCCTTTATCTAGCTGGCACAGTCGAGACAGAATATCGGCAACGAGAGGGAAATATTTCGGATGCCAAGCCAGACATTCCAGAGCCCAAAGCAGACCCGCATGGCAACAGTTTCCAAAGAAATCATTGGGAACCGAATCCTGACAAAAGAGCTCAGCGAAATCCGTCGACGCATCGTTCAATGCCGCATCGACAGAATCCAGGAACTGCTTCGGTGCAGCCTCTGCTAGAGATGGCAATTCGGATTCCAATGTTGCCCATCTTTTCCAGTCTCCTGACAGAATATGCTGGACCGTTGCGTCAATCACAGGAACGGCGTCAATGGGACGAATCATGTCATTCAGTGTATCTGCATATTGCTTCATCAGGGCCAAGCCTTCGGCTAGACCCAGTCTAACGGTGCTGGATTCGCTAAGCACCGCGCCCCTGATAGACGCAAACATGCGCTCTTCAGAAGCCAAAGCGTACCGAGGGGAATCCTTCCCCAATACATCTTTACAGATGTCACCAAAACGAGATAGCGACGATGGTGTGAGTATCGCGGATAGGCGAGCCCAGGCATCTACGCGCGACCGCCATTTGATGGTGTCCCCCTGCCTGCGCAGCGGAGGATCTGACACCGCCATCAGACGGCAAACGCTGCTCTCAATCTCGCCGTAATCGACGCCACCGGCGAGTGACGAAAGCCTCTCCCTGTCGGTGGCGTTGCCCGGCTCCCACGCGCCTGCCAACAGAAATGCACAAAGAATCTCTGACTTCTCCTTGTTGACCCAGTCTGGTAGCGGAGGGGAGTAGCCAAACAGACGCTGTAGGGCGGAGAGCTTGCCGCCAGACTTCTGCGCATAGTACCCAGCTTCATCCGCATCCCGCGTAAATCGCCCTTCAAGAGCTTCCGCGAGAGCCCTACGCGGAATGGGGCCAAGTTCGATTCCTGACATTCCACTGAAAACTGCAGCTCCCCGCTCACGCGGAATGAAGACATAATGCCCCTCCGTTCCAAGCAGGACACCATCGAACTCGCAAAATGCGGGGATCAAGACAAGGGGATTCACACTCGTTAGCGCAGTAGTCTTGACCTCCTCCCATGCCTTCGCCGTCGTTGCAATGACAACGCGACCCTTCCACTGACGGACGGAGTCGTCATCGCTCTTGCGGAGCACCGCACAGATGAAGACAACGCTCTCTTCAAGTGTATCGGCAGTTGAAAAGAGCGCACGGGGTTCCAATCCAAGCCAATGGAGAATCGTTTCACGCTCCCTATTGCGCCCAGCAAAAACAATCTCCTCACAGATTTCCGGTGCCGTACGCGCTGACCAACGCGCGAAATAATCGTCCATGAGAACGATATCGAAAGAGGATGCTGCATAATAGTTTCTGGAGAACCACATGCGTGCAGATAGGGCTTGGGTCAGCCATTGAGCAATATCTGAGGCGTCATATGCCCGCACATCCGCCCACTCCTTGCGTATGCGTTTCTCTTGCAGCCATTCCGACTTGCCCGGATTCCGCCAAATACGGCTTGTTAGCGTAACATAGGTCGTGCAATTCCTCTCTCTGGGTTCAACGACTGCAAGCGCTTTGTTGTAATCCTCACTTGCCTTCTGCCGAATATCTTTCCGAGTGCTCAGTTCCCAAAGAGAACGATCCGTTGATGCAAACCGACTTCCTCCGAGGGTATGTAATTCGCAATCAAAGCCCGGCTGATTGACCGCTTTGTTTGCTGGTGAAGAAAACGCAACAACGGACTTGCAAGGTATCAAATCCGTTGCAATACGCCGCACTAGCTCTGGGAGCACCGCTTCTGAGCCCGTTAACGTTCCAGACCAACTATCGAGGTCATTCTCCGTAATATTAGCCCCTAACCTTGCAAGGGGCGCTGCTCGCCGTAGCAGTTGATTACGAAGCTCCGTTGCTGCGGCACGCCGTTCACGCGCACGGCCCGCACGCAGGGCGTCAACCAACGCAAGAAGCTCGTACAAGCGAGAATCATTCCGAGCAGCCTTCGGTACCGACTTATAAAGCGGCATCAACTCATATCCTCGCGTGGTACCATCGGCATCTGCCCAGACCGGAGGCAGAGAATCCCCCATTTTAATGCTCGATGATAGTGGAGGGGCGGCATGGGCTGTAGGCATGCCGTGGACAATAGGACCGGGTTTTACAGGAAATGAGCGAGGTACACCATGAACCAAATAATCATAAAGTGCCCTCGAAAGCACATGACGCTTTTCTTGATCACTCAAGTCTAGCAGTCCCGCCTCAGACGCTCTTCGGACAGCCGCATGCACCTCAGATGCGCTCATTCCCAGCTCAGATGCAAGCTCTGAGTAGGTCTTTTCGCCAGTCGCTTTTTCGGAACCTACGAAGAGCTTTAATACAACGAGGACATCTTGGGGTTTTAAAGTCATGCGTATATGCTATTCGCGATTTGCGAATAGCGCAAGAAAATAACTTAATGAAGATCGTAAACCGCACAGTTGATCAAAGATATTTTTATCGTCATTTGCAACTCATGGACCGAATAGAGGTAACCAACGCGATAATAGAGGTAATAATCGCTTGCTGTTACCCTTATTTGTGATATCGTTACCCCTATTCGAAAGGTGTGAAATGAACTCACTTAGCATTAGTTACCTGAACCGATTGAATCTCACCCCAGAGCAAGGATCGGCGCTGGCCAAGATCGGGGAGTGTAAAGGAAAGCAGAAACTTTTCACCCTACAGACGCCAGAAACGTTGGAGACGTTGAGACAAACGGCCATTGTTGAATCCAGCGAGTGTTCTAACCGACTAGAAGGCATCACCGCTCCACGCAAACGCATTGCAGCCCTCGTGCTAAAAACAGCGACTCCCATGGACCGGTCGGAGCAGGAAATCGCCGGTTACCGTGACGCCCTCAACCTGATTCACAAATCCGCAGCGCACATGCACTTCTCTGTCAACGTATGCCTACAACTCCATTCTATGCTATACCGGTATCTACCCCAAGATGGCGGCGGGTGGAAGATGACAGATAATGAGATCGTCGAGCGTACAGACAACGGTTCGGTGGCAAGGGTTCGCTTCCGGGCTGTCAGTGCTGTTGCAACGCCTCAAGCCATGCAGCGGATGGAAGAAACCTATGACGAGGCCATCAACGCATATTCGAAAGAACCATTGCTGGTTGCTCCTCTCGCGCTCCTTGACTTTCTGTGCATCCATCCGTTCAGCGATGGTAACGGGCGGGTGTCTCGACTACTGACACTAATGCTGCTCTACCATTTCGGCCATGATGTGGGACGCTACATAAGTCTTGAGCGTATTTTTGAGCAGTCAAAAGAGACTTACTACGAGGCACTGGAAAGCAGTTCGCGCGGCTGGCATGAGTCCCAACATAACGTCCACCCCTGGCTCAATTACTTTTGGGGTGTACTCATTCGGGCATACAAGGAATTCGAAGAGCGCGTCGGCACAGTCGGCACCGGCAGAGGCGCTAAGACTGAACATATTCAAGCAGCTATCGCCCGCAGAGTCGCGCCTTTCGCTATATCGGATATCGAGATCGACTGCCCTGGAGTGAGTCGCGATATGATTCGCGTGGTTCTGCGCCACATGCGAGACGAAGGCCGGCTGCGCTCAGAAGGACGTGGCCCCGGCGCCCGCTGGATAAAGACAGACTAGAACCCATAAGCCACAAACAATCTTAACCATTCCCAACGTCTGTGAATAAGAGTAAAAAATTATGCTGTATATTAGCATGGACTGGAGCATGGATAAGAAACAACTCAGCGAACGTGACATTTGCTGTACAGCGACAATTACATTTCCCGTCTAGCGACAATTAGACTTCCCGTCTGA
>CAZNWT010000191.1:0-5319 GCA_964576795.1 uncultured Victivallales bacterium | reverse complement strand
TCGACGCTTGCGCCATTATGCCATTTCTGCTTTACTACCCCGTGAACGGTTACCTTTTTCTTTATCTGTTGATTCATAAAGCTTCACGGAGACAAGCGCTGACCATGGGGATTGAGTTGTTTTGGCGAGGGTTTTCATTCTAAAGTTCATTCCCTCTCTGTCTGGAGGAGGATCCCCGGGGAGAGTAATCGTCGTACCATCTGGCTGGGTCACAACGTTTTGTGGAGGAATGTGCTTCTCAGGAACAAGTTCAGCATTAGGCTCTTCTTTTGTGATTTGCGGATTTTCTTCTGGTGCCTCAGGTTCATCCTCATCCGGTTTTACACGTGCAATCTCATCACGTGCGGCAAATGCGGAATCAAACCTTCCCTTCCGGGTCAGATTCTGCTGTATCGTGGTCAAACGTGTAAGATACCTGCCCCTGAAGGCGTCCACTTTTGAATCCCGATTATCTTTGATCTGTGTTGCATGGTCACGATAGGTATTTTGAAGATCATGCAGCTCTACGATGGGGGATGTAATATCAATCAGCGTGGGTTCAGCACGAAAACGGGTCAGCTCTTGATTAACGATCTCCCATCCATCCAAGCTCCCAGAGGTTTGAAATTGGGTTTGAAGCGCTTTGAGGGCTTTGATGTAGTTGATAGGCCAAGTTTGTGACTCCATGCGGAACTGGGTTTCATATTCTGCCGTGGTGTCATCATAGATTTTACGGTACTTGTCGAGCAGTTCAGCATCGATATCTTGTGCTGTTGCTATGGCCGCTCCCATCACGAGCAGTGCACACAACCATTTGGTCATCGTATTCACAAAGGATCTCCTCGTTATCGTACTGTCTATAATCAATGCCACAAGGCTAGTCTCAGAGCGGAACATGTCAAGATTCCTCTGTGTGATGACGGCGTATGGCATGGCGATGAGCCAGCCGTATCCGTGCGCGAGCATGCCGGACCACTTGTTGAAGTTTCGGGAAGCGCTGGTATATGGCATTTCGAATTTTGGCGAAAAAGGGGCTGTGGTGGGCAAGTAGGGCAATGCCAACGGCAATGAAGAGTATGCCTTGCAGAAGCGGCAGAAAGAGGCCGATAAATCCCAGAACAATGAATACCCAACCGATAACCATCCGGAGGGCGGCTTTCACCTTTGGATCAGCAAAAAGGCTTTTTAAGAGATGGCGTGACATCAGATGTCCTCTATCAGCTCGCGGGCGGCTTGCTCGGGATTAGGAGCAGCAGCAACCGCGGTAACCAACGCGATGGTATGAGCCCCGTTGGCTTGTGCGTCTTGCGCCTCTGCAATTGTATGCGACGAGGCTCCGATAATTAGATCAGGGGCGATCGCTCGTGCCGCCGCAATGGGAAGATCCTTTTCGCGAAGTTGGATAAGTGTGATGCCCCCAACGAGTGCGCGGTGCACACTATCAATAGTGCTGCGTCCCTCGGATAGAGCCTGCGACGTTACAAAGTAGAGTCCAGCCTCGCAAAAGCGTCTCATGCGATCGTCATGAATACTCACTGTCGTTTCCTTGCGTCTTGTCGCTTGGGAGGGGCGCTCAGTTCTTTGTGTGTGTGCTATTCAGACGCGCGATTTCATCACGAAGTCGGGCCGCCTCTTCATAGTGCTCAGATTGAACTGCCTGTTCGAGCGCGGCTTTTAAACTGTCTAATGGAGATGTGTTATGCTTCGGAGAGCTCGGCTTTGGTTTTGCATCCTCATCTTTTGAGGTCTCGCTTAGATCATTCTCGTCGATAATGCGCCCCGTTTCTTCAATCACAAGTTGGGCTACGTAGATCGGTGCTGTACAGCGTAGCGCCAGAGCAATCGCATCACTCGGTCGACAATCCAGTGTCATCAGAATGCCGTCATGATCGAGCACGAGGCGTGCATAGAATGTACCCTCCTTGAAATCGTGGATTTCGATACGCATCAGGCGACACTCCATGAAATCGAGGAGGTTTTTAAGTAGGTCGTGCGTCAAGGGGCGGGGCATGGGTACTTTGTTAATGAAGATGGCTATGGATTGAGCCTCCGCAGCGCCAATGAAGATGGGGAGCGATCGCTCATCCTGATCCCCCTTCAGCAGGACAATAAAGCCGACATTGGAGAGAAATAATCGAGTGACTTCAACGGGAAGCATATCTTTGTCGGGCATGATAATTCCTGACGGTTATGGTGCGGAGAGTACAGCGCGCATTTTAGTTTCCGTCGTTGCCGCCAAGAGAGCCTCTCGCAATGTCAATTTGTAGCATAATCTCAGAAAAACTGTCATTGGAAAATTGGGGTGCGCATTGCCGAGTTGTTGTGAATGTCATCCAGGAGCAGTTGACTTAGACGCTTAAAGACTGGGCCGTAAGTCCCCTCGCCAACGGGACGATCATCAAACTCGCGTACGTGGGTGACATTGATTGTCGTTCCCAAAATCATGACTTCTTGTGCATGGTCAATGTCCGTGCGATTTAGATCCCCAAAACAAACCTGCTTCAAGAGCCCTTCTGCAACAACGGTTTCAGCCAACTCCATGGCCCGTACCATTGTGGTTCCCATCAAGATTCCATCCAAGCAGGGAAAGGTGAGAACGCCATCATGTGTAACAACGCCAATATTCTCCGTGGCCCCCTCGCCAAGGCGCCCCCGCTCATCAAAGGCCACCACAAAATCAGCACCCGCATCCACCGCTTCCTTCTTCATCAGTACATTATTCAGATAGTTGCAGTTTTTTACTCCGGCAAAAAAGGGGTGCTTTACTGGCACGCTTGAGGTGCGTACCGAAGCGCCCTCGGGGTGGCGTGTCATGAATGACCTCACCAGAGTCGTAACAACGACATAAAGCTGAGTCTGCGGGCAATCGTACGGGTTGACACCAAAACTCCCGGGGCCACGCGACACAAACATGCGAACAGCACAATCGTGCTGCCCGCCAATGCGCACGGTTTCAAGGATGATTTCGCGTAGTTCTGCTATGGGGACCTGTAACGCAAATCCCAGATCCTTTGTGGAACGTTCAAGACGTCCGAGGTGTCCATCAAGATTGTAGAGCGCGCCCTTTACGCACTTTAACATCTCAAAAACACCGTCCCCCCGGTGTACCATGTGGTCATCAATGGGTACCATCATGAGAAGCGGGTCTGTGATTACGCCGCCAAAGATGGTTGAGTACATGGCAAGATAGTCTTTGTGATAAGGCTTTCGGAGGTGATCCAGCTTCTCAAATAAAGCCTCGCGGTTCATACACTTAATCATTTTCATATTCAAACACATCCTTAAACACATCAATAACGACGGGTTTTACCATATCCAATGTTACATCCGGTTTTAGGATATTGAGCGATGTGACGCCCTTATCCCGAATGCCGCAGGGAACAATACCCGCATAATCCTCTAAATTCACGGAAACATTCAACGCAAAGCCATGCATGGTGATATGACGTGTTATGCGAACACCAAGTGCCGCAATCTTATCATTACCAATCCAGACGCCGCGGTTCTTGGGGTCGGTGTGGCTATCTAAGCCAAATTTCCGCAACACCTCCATCAGAGTTTGTTCCAAGTGCTCAACATACCACAGTACACCTTTTCCGCGCGCCGCAAGATCCAATACAGGGTATCCTACAAGTTGTCCCGGGCCATGATAAGTCACCTGGCCCCCTCGCGTTGTTGGCACAACTTGAATGCCGCGCGCTTTAAGTGCTTCCGGTGATGCCAGTACATTGCCGGGGTCCGCATTGCGCCCCAAGGTATAGACGGGGTCGTGCTCCACCAAGATCAGTGTATCGGGAACCGCATTTGCTTTGCGTGCTGCAACCGTTTCCTCTTGCAGCACGAGGGCCTGATCAAATGCCACACGCCCCAAATCAAGTACGCGGAGCTTCATCGGCTGGCTTCCTAGGGCGGCGGCGCCGCCGCCGCGGTTTCGGTGCGGTCGATTGTGTAGAAGCATGTGACGGCCCATTATGGGAAGGGCTGTTGGCCGTATTGTCCTCTTGCTGGGGTAGTAGGGAGGCGACCTCATTCCAACGCGCGACCACATGGGGATCGGCGCAACCTGATGCGGCGCGCAATTCAAAGAGAGTGAGGGCCTCTGGAAAAGACTCCTGTTTGGCAAAACGACTGGGGGAGCTGCGTCGACGGTTGCTCCCTTTGGGACCCTCGGCAAACATAGTATCCATGCGTGGTTGATCGGACAAAATCCGAATCAACCGATACCGGACCGCCTTTGGCATACGGTTTCGGGCAGAAATAGGTTCAATCAGATCCTCCACAAGCTCGGCAAATGCGACACGATCCTGCGCAACCTTAAGCTTTTCAGCCCGTTTCTGGATGGGATCACAAAGCAAAGCCGCAAACATCAGAGCAGGCGAGGGCTCCCCTTTCCAATGCTCGCCCGAATCGAGAGCTGCCAGAAAACGCCAAAGCGGGGCATTGTCCTTACCGTGTTCTTTCAGGTATGCATCCACTTCTGGAAACAGGACCGACATCAACTTTGTTTGCCATAACAGATAGAATGCGGGTTCTCCTGCATGAAAAGCAAACAAGCGATAGATCTCTTCCAGAAGCCGCGGTGGAGAAGCCTTCGCGATATCCCCATGGTGTTTCAGGATTGCCTTTCGCGTGTTCGACTCAATGCGAAACCCTAGACGGGATGCAAACCGCACGGCTCGCAACATGCGAACCGGATCCTCGCGAAACCGCACATTGGGATCCCCGATAGAACGAATCATGCCCTTCTTTAGATCTGGCAGTCCACCCACATGGTCAATAATTGAAAAATCTTTGAGATCATAAAAGAGGCCATTAATGGTGAAATCCCGCCGCCGTGCATCCTCTGCAGGCGAGCCGAACTCATTGTCATCCCGGCTCATAATGCAGGCATTTGGATCCAATGGGTCACCAGGAGGTGTCGGCTGACGGCGAAAGGTGCTGGTTTCGATTACCTTATGATAACCAAAACGAATATGGGCGAGGCGAAAGCGACGACCGACCAGAAAACAATTGCGGAAGAGTTTCTTGATCTGTTGAGGTTCCGCATCCGTTGAAACGTCATAATCCTTGGGTTTTCGCCCCAACAGGATATCGCGGACTCCACCGCCGACAAGATAGGCCTTATGACCATTACGATTCAGGCGTCGCATCACGCCTAGCGCATCCTCATCAATATCCTTGCGTGAGATTGAGTGCTGCGAACGTTTACGAATAACAGGTTTTGGATTAGACATAATTGGTGGAAGATTAGCAGAATCATCTAAAAATGCAACTTCCCCATTGACGCTTCAGCGGTTCCAAATAGGCGGCAATGCCGGGGGTCTGATCCTGTCGCGAGGA
>CAZNWT010000190.1:0-5476 GCA_964576795.1 uncultured Victivallales bacterium | reverse complement strand
TTTGTCGAGGAAATCTGCCCTAAGCTTGAAGCAGCGCCCTATGTCTGTAATGGCTGCAGTGACGAGTCGAAGTGTGTTCTGCGCAAGCAATACTACCTGCACAACCCCGCACACAGCCACTACCGAGACTGTCTTGTCCAGTCGCGCCAGGGAGCAAACATTACCGAGGGAGAGTTACGCGCCATTGATGCCCTGGTCACGTGCCCAAAGTGTGCGGCAGTCATGGAGTTTGAAATGCGTCTTACCCAAAAGCAGCGACTCAGGTACGAACGCGCTGCCCCGCGAGGGCCTCCGCTATGAATGGGCAGATGCTCATAGCCACAGCGAAATCAAGATCCGCTTGCAACACTCTGTACGCGGCACGATACCCCTGTGGCTGCGAGACTCAAAACGTGTGCTGCCCGGCAACTGCTGCACCACAAAACGTCATCGCGACGCTCCTACGATGCCCGTACCAGCCCCGCATTGCAGCAAGATGCACCACGTCATGGCCCTCTGCCACCACCGATACGCCCCTCGCTACAGTGGAAAACACATAAGGGCCTTATTCCCCAGCCAGCTTAGTCCAACACAAGCTTTCTATGCGCGCTCCGGCGCATTGAAAGCTTCTTATTGTTCTGTGATTTTATTATCCTATTCCACCCGCGATCACATTGATTGCATGGGCCATGCCCATCCCTATGATCACGAGAATTCCGATTGAAGTTGCCATGATGGCGACAAACTTCATTTCCCATCTTCGGGCTTCGAACCGAGATATGAAGACGAGCAGTCCGACGCAAAGCACAAAGGTGACAACAGAGCTGAAGTTTATTCTATCCGCAAACTGCTTTGTCAACACGTGCAGCGATGTTCCGACGATGTAGTACAGTATGACTACTGCCACAGCGTTCGCTGCCGATGCGCCGAGTATCTTGCTGAATTTCTTCATATCTCTCACAGAACGTCGTGAATGACCGTTTTTCAAAAGCGCGAGCTTTTGAAAATACGTGTCGATTCTCTTGTTCGCCAATTTGTCAGGATGCTTTCTTGAGTTCCTCGCGGACGACTTTGCGGAGGAGCTTCTCCAGAGGCTGGTCCTGTTGCTTGGTGTACGCACGCAGGGCATCGTTCAGCATCGTCTGGTAGCTACCTCCACCTTGATCCTCTGCCTTAGACTTGAACCAAGTCACCAGATCACGATCCAGCCGGATCGTGATCCGAGTCTTGTTGCCCGCCGGGGGCACGACCGCTCCGCGGCGTGCCTTGCTGAAATCATAATTCGCTTTCATATTGCCTAACCTCTGACCGCATTGCTTTGCGCGCCGAGATGATGCGGATGTTATCACCACGCCACGTGTACACTACAACAAGGACGCGACCAAACGCGTCCATCCCGATGGTTACGTGGCGTTCCTCGCCACTGACCATCTGATCAAGTGTCAGCGCGGCAGCATCCTCAAACACGGAAAAGGTGTCCGCAAAGGAGACCCCGTGTTTTGTCTGATTCTGCCTTGCCTTGGTTTTGTCCCACTCGAACATGGTGTTAGTGTATGCACGAGCGTATGTACGTGTCAATCATTGTTTTGTCTTGGCGAACGTTGAGGTGAGCATTTTTCTCACAGCGTGAGTTGTGAGAAATATGGTGGACGAATTTGTTCTGCTCAGCCTGCATCTCTCGCGTCTGGAGGAACATCGGGAACTCTGGACATGATGTCCAGAAAGTCATTACGCGATCCTTTGACTGCACGTTGTGCAAGATAAGTCTCCGTCATGAGTGCAGATATCTTCTCGGCAACAGCCGTGGAGATGAGCTGATTGATAGACACGTGCTCTTCGCGGGCCAGAATACGTGCCGTTTCATGTATGGAATCGGGCAGTCTAAGACTGAGTGTGCTCATTTTAGTTTTCCTTTCTTTCGCAGGAATTCACCTGGAGTAATGGCGACTATGCCGAATTTATCAATTCCTCTAAAATCTCTAAGATTGAAAGTTATAATATACTCACACTGTCCACAGACCGCTGCCTCAAGCACCATGTCGTCATTTGAATCCCTTAAAAAAGGGCGCCATAAATAATGCACTTTTCGGCAGTCGCTTGCAGAGCAAACGTAGTTCAAGTACTTCCGTATCTCATCTCCGGTGAACGGAACCTCAGTTCTTGGGTCACAGAGTGATTTCTCATATTCAACAACCAGCGGGACAGTCACCACAGGGCGAAATAGCCGTCCACCTAAAAACGTCAGTAAACGGTACGACATGCCCTGTTTGGAGCGCAGGCCGGACACATAGACATTTGTGTCGATAACGATTCTTGTTGATTTCATAGTGATACCGTATACGGTATGACGAGGATTGTCAATACTTCAAGCAGAACGAATGAATGACCGGACCAGTGCAGACGCGCTTGCGCGGCTGTACTGGGTACGTGTCAATTCTCTGGTTCGCCATGATTCTCGGTCTCATCGACGCCGAACGTGGCGCTGACAAAATAGTGGTCACTGGGAAATTTCCCGTCGATTGAATCCGTAATCACTTCGGCGTCGATTGCCTTCATTTTTCCCCGTACAAAGATCCAGTCCATCTTCCCCACGTCACCCTCGTACCGCGGACCTCGAAACTCGTGGTACGTATGACCAGGATCTTCTGTTTCATTAACTGCGCCGTACGTATCGCACCAGCCGCCTGCTTTGAACACCTCAATAGCCGGGTTCGTGCAATCGCAATTCATGTCTCCCGTGAGTATCTGAGGGTACTCCGGTGGGTAGACCAACGAGTCCTCTACAATAAGCCTTGCCTGATTCTCTCTAGCAGGTTGGCTTACGTGGTCCAGATGCGTATTGATCACCCTGACTTCAGTTCCCGTCACTCGGTCCTGCAATCGAACCCAGTTTGCGAGACGTACGCACGCACTGTCCCACGATTTCGACCCCGCAACGTGTGGGGTCTCAGAGAGCCAGAAGCCACCGGCGGAAATCCTGATGTACCCATCGGACCGATAGAATATGCAGTTCTGAGGGCGCAGCCCAACGGGTTCGTCCATCATGCCATACGTATCGAAATCAGAGAGTGCAGAAGACATGTCGGCAAACTGTTCAGCCCACATTTCCTGGAAGCAGATAATGTCCGGAGCTTGGGCCCGAATGGTTTCGGCGCACGCGCCCTTCCGATGAGACCAACTGTTCTCCCCATCTTCTGCGCCGAAGCACCGTATATTGCATGTCAGTACTTTCATCGTCGTATCCCATTTGTTTGTCTGTGTTGGCGAACGTCGTGAATGACCATCCTTGGACGGACGTGCGTAGCGCGGCTGTTCAAGGTATGTGTCGATTCATCTTGTTAGCGGAGCTTCATCGTATTGGTCCACATACAGATCGAGTAATTTCCGGATCATCTTTTGATATTGAGTATGGTTCTTCTTTGCTGCAGCCTTAAAGAAATCCACGCTGCGTTCGCTAAGTCCGATTGTGACCTTGACGTTGTCCTCTCGGAACACGAGCTTTTCAGGAGACGGCAGAAAATCTCGAACAATCTCAAAAGACTCCAATGGCTCATCCGTGTAGGCTATTTTCTTTTTCATAGGTATTTCTCCCCTTTCTCCAGTATCCAGCACCAAATATTCTCACCACGTTTTTTCGGTATGTGAACCGAACGGTCATAATACCCAGCCCCACCAGTGCAAAGCAGTAGTAGCGCTGCTCATTCTTGCTGTGTTTCTTGTCTCTGGCGATAACGCGCTTGGGATCCGCAAAAGCGTGTTGAGCCAGATCGAACGAGACACCATGTTTCGCTTGGTTCTCTACGTTCTTGTTTCGATCCCATTCGAATGATTCGTTCGCCATGGAAATAATCTACCAAATGGGCTTTATAATAGCAACATAAATATATGGTTTATAATATGGCTGTTTATTGATTCCGCTAACGTTGAAGTGACCCTTTTTAAACAGCGTCCGCGCTGTTTGAAATAGGGTCCACTTTCTGGTTCTGTCCCTCTTTTTCAATAATGAACTTCACAATCGGTCGTGTCTTCATCACGAGGAGTACCCCAATGATGATCCGAATCACTGGCAAGGCCATCGTTGACCACATGTGCATCCCGAAGGACATCATGTGTCGAATCTGAAAGAGCCATTGAGCCAGTAGGGGAATGCCTTGGACAACAACATACAGCCCGATGAGCTTCGTTCCGGCATGGAGCAGCGTCTCCAACGAGGGAGATGGTGGTGCATCCGAGGTCTGAATCTTGAGTCTGTCTGCGAGCCACTCTGTCCGGAAGAGCAACAACCACGCGATTCCGAACGTGAGAATCACCATTGCCCCCAAGCTTATGACAGAGAGTGTGATCTGTTCCCCATGAAATGCTGTGGACATTATGGTCTCAGCATCAGAGGAATCTGAAGATCTACTCAGCATGCGAAGCATGGGGAGAACCATGAAGATGTAGGTCACACCAGTGTACGCTTGCATCAGACCGTAGACTTTGCTGACAACGATGAATAATGATCTCATATGTTTCTCCTGACAGAACGTTGAGATCACACTTCGTGTGACGCGTTCTCGCGGCACACGATAGTCTCCAGCGATTTGTTATCCCTTTTCAGTTATTACCATCATGAATGTCAGAGATCCGAGAGTGACGAAGAAGAGGAGGAAGATACTGACGAATCCAATCATTGCAATTCTGAACAGTCGTCTTGCCTTTTTCACCATTGTTTTGGTTGCTGGGGCTTCGGCTCCTGCACCACCTTTGATAACCCAGTTGAAGAATTGCATTTGAGCAAAAAGTCCTTTGAATGGATTTAATGAAACATGGAATATTGGAAACATGGTTGGGCTACCGAGAGAAACCCATAAATCGGGTTCTGACATTCTGACTTGGCGGACAAGCTTGAACACTGAGATCAGATAACGTACGACCATGACGAAAACAACCCAGAATAGAATTGTCATTACGCCCATGGACGAGAGTAGAATGATAAGTTTTATTGTTTCGTTCATGTTTTCTCAAGGATAACGTCGTGCTCACCGGACCCGTGAGGGCGCGCATCGCGCGGCCTTACTGGGTACGGTGAAGCAACTGGTTCTGATTCTCTTTCCTTCTGAACATCCATGAGATTGCAATTGCTATGACAACCGATGTTGCCAACATGGTTGACCAGAGCTGCCAGAGGGCCGTTTCGGTCCAGCCTGCTCTGAGGGTATCACCGTATTGAGGGTGATACCACTGCCCTGGATCAAGAAACTCAAGAAACCCTTGGTCGGCACAGTGGTATACGTTCGTAGCCACAACGGCCTCCCACAAGATCGTGCACACGCCAAGACACACGGCGAATGTGCCAACGAACAATCCGATTTGTCTCTTCCTAATCATTTTCTATCAGAACGTTCGCGTTCACAATTGATTCACAGAGTATCCGCTGTGAATCATATTTGTGCAACGCTTTGTTCTGTGAATTCTGGTTTTGGTTTGGCACACCGAACCCCGATGGCCCGTGAAC
>CAZNWT010000189.1:0-5525 GCA_964576795.1 uncultured Victivallales bacterium | reverse complement strand
ACGCCGTAACGAACGTTAAATCAACGCGTTAGGCCCATTGGGACAGGCTCTAGATACAGGTATGCTAGAGCCAAGATGGGGCGATTGCAATATGAGAATAGGCGATGAAGCGCCCAGTGGCGGAGGCAATTGAGGGCATCTTATAGAAGGGGTCCGTTCTGAAGTAGGTTGCGACAAAGTTTACGAGGTAGTAACGAAGTGTCCCTATCACCTACACCGTGAACTTTGTCGTGAACCACCCCGAAAGACTATCTCGTGAACTTTGTCGTAAACAACCCCGAGTGTTACTGACGACATAATCAGATTACCGCTTTTTCTGCCATAGCAGAAGAACCCACGCAACTGCCATGCGCCCCGAGCGAACTCGAAGGCTATCGGTTTTTTCAACAACCACTGGAGTTTTGGCCACGTCTGGCGAGCCGTGTTGTCCACTGCTTTCGTGCGGGGATTATGAAGCACATCTTCTTTGTTGTCGAAACACAAGACCCTACCGTGATAAGTTTGAGAAAAGCGAATCAGGACTATGCACAAAACCAAATGGCTATGGATAAACATGCTTTCGGTGATATGGGTTGCTACGGCACTCAGCGACGCATGGGGTTCATCTAAGCAATCCAAAGTTCCCATGATTACCGAACCTGTAATGTTTAATACCAAGCAAGCCGACGCGATTGTCTCGGCAATACAAGTATTTCCGAAAGATAATCCGTGGAATGAGGATATTTCCGAGCGCCCAGTCAATCCGAATTCGGATGCAATCCTGGCCACAATCGAGCCCCATCAGTCGCTCGGATGCAACCAGGATATGGGTTACATCATTGTGCCGCCTGATCAGAAGAAAATCGATGTAAAGCTCGTTTCGTATCCTAATGAATCGGATCCTGGCCCGTATCCTGTTCCGGACAATATTCCAATCGAGAATTGGCCAGTGAATCGCCAGAATCTCGATACGTTTCAACGGGAAGGGAACGGCGATCGACATGCGCTGGTGCTCGATCCCTATGCCATGAAACTCTATGAGTTTTTTATTATGTTCAAGAGGGATCACGGATGGGAAGCGGCTTGTGCCGCCGTATTCGATCTGAAATCGAACACGATGCGTCCGAACGGTTGGACATCTGCCGATGCGGCAGGGCTGCCGATTTTCCCCGGAACCGTTTTGTATAGTGACGTTGAAAGCGGCATCGTTAGTCATGCGGTTCGGGTCACAGTCAGGAAAACGCGTAAGGCCTATATATATCCTGCAACACATTGGGCCAGCAGTGTGAATGACCCCAATTACGCACGGATGGGCGAGCGATTTCGGTTACGCAAGGATTTCAACACATCGGGGTTTTCCAAACATCCAAAAGCGATTCTGGAAGGGATGAAGACGTACGGACTTCTTGTCGCGGACAATGGCGCGAACTGGCGGATTTCCACGGCCCCTGATGATCGCATCCAGAATCTGCATGAATTGCGTCGGGTCAAAGGGAGTGACTTCGAAGTCATTGTCCCGACCGGCCCCAACGAGAGGCCACAGGTTGAGGAAATGCTGAAGGCAGCAGCTCAGAAGGCGCAAGCGGCCAAATCTGCAGAGCTTCGTAAGCAAATGCAGACGCTGCAATCAAGAAAGGCGAAGGAGACTTCTGTTGCCGAGGTGGATCAGATCCTACTCTCTAAAATCGCATTGCTGGCAAAGAACAATAAACTACCCACAACACCGCTTAGGCTTAAGCTTAGCCGGAGCCAGCTCTTCCTCAAGGGCGCGGACGCCAAGAACAACAAGATCGCCTTGGGGGCGAAAGGGGTCGTCAAGGACCTGGCAATGGCGAACGTGCCGCTGACGGACCGCGCAACAATTGCGGCCTTTCTGAATGTCTCGGAGCCGGACAACAAAGGGCTGTATGGTGTCACAGCATTCTATCTTGAATGTGCGGGTCGGACAGCAGATGCTCTGAAGTACTACGAAAAGGCCGGTGGCGCTGTGAAAAACAAGTTTTCAAAGCTGTTTGTCAGCAAGTAGAACTTATGATTCACCAGCAGAGACTCGGAGGAGATGTCCGCGCAAATGCGAGATAGGCTACAGGCTCTTTAATTGGCTCCGGGTGTCACCACAGGCATGGTGTCATTCTGGTTTGAAGTTGTCACTCTTTGCGGTGTCGAATCTCCATATCAGTCGCCGCACGCTGGATTCGAAATAGGTCTCGGCAATGTTCACGATGTAGTTAGACCCTATCCGAAAAGGGTATTGAAAGCTAGGAAAGGCAAAACCCAGGGCGAATGTCCCGGAAACGAAGGCTCCTTGTCCCTTTGTCGCGAGCTTTGTCCTGAGCTTTGTCGAAAAGGGGAACAGGTTTGAGAGAAGAATCGACAAAGCTCGCGACAAAGCTCGCGATAAAGATTAGGGAATTTGGAGATCCTGGTGCCTCAAGAACTCCTCCGACCCTAACTATTTCGTCGCCTTTGCCGTAAACTCCAACGATCTCCACGGTTGTCCCACTGGCATAATGACAACCTTTTTAAGGACGGCACTCATTCCTCTCCTCTTTCTCCCCCAACACCGTTGCTCCGTGGTGAAGTCCCCTTCCCCATACAGGGATGGTACTGAAGCTGAAATTTCTAGAAAGAATGCTTGACAAATTCAGACCAAAAGACGTATAGTAAACATATCTTATTGAAGACAATTAACAATATCCAATTGGGACGAGAGCCCGAAGGGTCTCTCGTGCTAAGGGATTTTGGGCATGCTAGTCATTGTCAGGAGGTGGCAAGATGAGACGGACAGTTTTTAGTTTAACTTTACTTTTCGGGATTTTTGCCCAAGCCACTTGGGCCGCAAACGTCATTGGGTTCAACGCCGAAGATGGCGTGGGCAGTGGAAGCGCCACCGCCACATTTGGGTCAAAGTTTGACCCGGCGATCGCCGATGTCGATGCAATTGGCGGCGAATACATTACTAGCGAGAACTCAGCCGGTGGCGACTCTCCGGGCGACACCAACCGAGTTGTCAGCTATGAGCTGACGTTTCCCCTTGCCGGAACCTACGACCTTTACGCCCGTGTCTATGTTGGTCCATCCGGGGGCACTCAAGATAGCTTTTTCTACGGCAATGGTTTTGGAGCCTCCAAGGGCGTGTCTACCGCGGGTGACTGGATCACCGTGAACAACTTGTTCAATGACGTAGCGTTGGAAGAGTACGTATGGCTCAACCTTTCCGAGTACACCGAAACCGAGACTGGCGTTACCTTCACTGTTCCGGGTGGCAGTTTGACGCAGACGCTTCAAATCGGCGCTCGCGAAATGGGCCTCCGCATTGACTGCCTTGCTTTTGTTCTTTCGACCTCCACGCCGCCCACAACGACTGAACTCGATGCCAGTGGCGGTTTTGTTGCAGAGGCGGACCTATATGAGCCATTTGCCATTGGTTCCGATTCTTCGGCGGGTGAGTACACCAATGGTACGACGATCGTGGGTACGTCGCCAACGGTTACCGGATTCACCAATACGGCGAGTTGGAGCGACGAGACGGCCGGAGCAGCTGATTCTTACCTGCCTGCATCCGGTGGGCTGACCTATTCTGGACTCGCAACGTCGGGAGGAATGTTGACGCGGGACACAACGGCGTCATCGAAAGCCAGCTCGGCAACGCGCACAATCCAGCGTGACTCCAAGATAACGAGCCCCGTGTCGTCCGACAGCTCCCATCCGATCTATATGAGCGCGCTGCTCCGCGTTGACGGTCCGACATGGCCTACGGAAATTGTCGTGCATTTCTTACGTGGTGACCTGGGGGGGAGTACCGAGTGGGTTGAGTTTATCGTGACGAGCAACAACTTCAAGGTGGTCAAGCAACGATCGGACACACCTCGGGCTGTGACCCAAACAACAGACCTGCAGGGCGACGGTCCGACGCTTGGCCAAGTGAACCTCTTTGTGGCGAAGCTCACCGAAAACGGCACCACTGACACCCTTGAGGCGTGGTTCAATCCAACGCTTGGCTCGGGTGAGCCTTCGAGCAGTGGAACCGCGGCCCCGGCTGGCGGCGTCAGTTCTGCCACCCTTTTTGTAGATGATATCAGCGTTTCGGCGGTGGCCTCAAACGAGCCGTTCGCCGTGGACGAGATCCGCGTCGGGGCGACTTGGGCGGAAGTCGTGCCAGCGCTTGAGGCGGCATCTGTGGTTGCTGATGGCGCCCAGGTCGTGGCGACCAATTCCGCTTGGCTGACTGGCACACTTGAGGGGACTGGCGGCGCGCCAGCGTACGTGACTGCGTTCTGGTCAACCGCAGATCAGCATCCTGCGCTGACTGGGTGGGACGGAACCAATTACTTTTCCGTGCACACGGGCGATGTTCCAGCAACGTACTCCAACTTGGTGGAGAGCCTACTTGCGAATACATCTTACACATATCGATACTACGTCACCAACACATCGGGCGGGACAGCCTGGTCGGATGCATCTGTCTTCGAGACATGGGGCGGGGCAGCGGGTGTGACTAATATGGGTGCAGTGCCGGCGGTGACAACGGCGGAGGTCTCTGGCGAACTGACCAACGGGGGGAGTGCCTCTTTGTGGATTGCATACGGCGAGGATGCTGGTGCGTCGACACTAACGAATGCTGCGGGCGCGCAGGTACAGGGCGACTCGTTCTCGACGTCGCTGACTGGCCTCACGCCGAGCACGCTATACTATTGCAAGTGGATTGCGTCCAACGCCAACGGCACGGCCGAGTCTCATATCGAAAGTTTCACGACTGGCAGCCGTCACTTTGTGACTCCTGAAGGGGCGGGGACATTTAGTGGCCTGGATTGGGGCAATGCATTCAGCAATATTCAGGATGCAGTGGATGCGGCGGGCACCGACCTCGGCGAAATCTACCTCAAATCCGGGACCTATTCCAACACGGTCACCATTACGATTGACTCGGCAAACGAGCTGACGATCGCGGGAGGCTATGTCGGCAGCGGCGATCCGGGAGTCACCTCGAGCGTGCCATCAGTGATCACACGCAACAGCGCCACCAATATCCGCCTGCTGTATGCCACCAACGCCATCCTTACGCTGGAGCGGTTGACCTTTCAAGGTGGCTACGTGTACACATCGAGCGACAGTGACTATGGCGCGGGCATGCGGTTTGAAGACTGTCCAGATGTGGTGCTGAACAGCTGTACGCTAAGCAGCAACGTGATATCGTGCAGCGACAACAGAACAACGCACGGTGGGGCCATCGGCAGCCACGATTCTGATCTTGTCCTCAACGCCTGCATCTTGAAGTACAATCAGGCAAAAGGCGGTGGAAGATACGGCAAAGGCCATGGTGGGGGCGTCTATGTAAACGGCGGTAGTTGTGTGATTTCAAACTCTGAACTGGCAGGGAACAGGGCGAACAGCGGCTCGGAAAGAGATGCACATGGCGGTGCTGTATACCTAAAGGCGGGGACGCTCGACATGCTGAATTGCCTGATTCTTGGAAACGATGCAAGTGCCAAAACCAAGTACGGCGACGGGGTGTCAGTGGTCGGCGGCAGTGCCACGATGACGCT
>CAZNWT010000188.1:0-5564 GCA_964576795.1 uncultured Victivallales bacterium | reverse complement strand
TTTCCTCGCGACAGGATCAGACCCCCGGCATTGCCGCCTATTTGGAACCGCTGAATCCCAAACCACTTACTTGACGCAATATCGAAGTTTGGTACACTCGCGGAGCGCACCATAAAGCAACCGGGCAAGTTCGGCACACAATAATACATTGCACAGCGACGCGGTAAACCGTGCGCCTGAACGTAGACGTTCATATGGCGGGATTGAGAAAGAATATGCAGATACTAAACGTCGGTTCGATCAACATTGATCATGTCTATGAGGTCGAGCATTTCGTGCGTCCCGGCGAGACGCTCAGCGGTTTTAGTTATAACGTCTTTGCGGGGGGCAAGGGATTCAATCAGTCGATTGCTTTGGCGCGGGCTGGCGCGGTTACGCTTCACGCAGGAAGAGTTGGAAAGAATGGGGAATGGCTTCTCCGACGCCTTCAGGAAGAGGGTGTCGATACGACACACGTGCACGCAGACGATGTCCCGACAGGTCATGCTGTGATCCAGGTCGTTCCGTCCGGCGAGAATGCTATCGTGCTGTATGGCGGAGCAAATCAGGCGATCACGGAACCTGACCTTGCGGATGCCCTTTCTTCCTGTTCCCCGGGGGACTATCTTCTTGTTCAGAACGAGACCAATTTGGTGGCGCAAGCAATCCGAAAAGCTCATGAAAGGGAATTGAAAATCATATTCAATCCCGCCCCAATGACCTCTGACATTCATAGCTATTCGTTGGGGCGAGTCGACCTATTCATTCTCAACGAGACGGAGGCCGAAGGTCTTCTGGGAAGCACTGATCCGGATGAGATCCGTGTCAGGATGCTTGAGCAGTATCCCAAATCCGCAACTGTTTTGACGCTGGGGGACAAAGGTGCCGTATACTTTGACGGTAATGCGGTGTATCGTGAGTCAGCTCTAACCGTGAGCGCTATTGATACCACTGCAGCTGGCGACACATTCATCGGCTACTTTCTTGCCGAACTCATGCAGAGCAGTGATCCGGCCAAGGCCCTGGCTCAAGGGTGTAGGGCCTCAGAGCTTTGTGTAACGAGAACTGGTGCATCGGATTCCATTCCGTTGCGCAATGAAGTGGAGACAATCCAACCAGACAAATCCAGCGTACGCGGTAAGACGCGCCGCTGATTCGCGCCGAAAGTGAACCCGATCGTTCGGTCTATAAATAGGATAAGTTGGTGTCATGTTGAACTCTATTTGTCGAAATGTCGCGCTTGCCCCCCCCCCTCATCCCTCTGTGGCACATGAGCAATCAGCTTTTGCCGTGATCGATCCTCTCTATTCTTCAACCGCGCTTATTCCAGAACCGAACCTAACTGATAAGCATCATGCCCCCTGGCTATATGGGGAATCGGAACTGGAGTGTTGGCGACTCTCAGTATTGCAGAAGCGAATGCTAGCAGCGGAACTCAAAGTAGCATATCCCGGAAAATGGCACACGCCGGCGAATCACGTCAAATTCTGTTGTGAGATGGAGCCAACGTTGTCATTGGGGGACATGATCAGCATACGCGCTGTTGGAGATATAACCGTCACCATCGATCATAGTGAAATATACCACGGGATGGCTTCAAATGAGCCTCACATCGTTGTAGTGCCGAAGGGGTTGTCTGTCAAAATATGGAGTTTATATGTGGACCTGCTCAGTAGCGAAGGAGAGCCGCCAAGTCTCCTTATTGAGAGCGGTAACGTTTCGACAACTCATGCCAAATGGAAATGGAGCGACGATGGGACACACTGGTCAATTCCTACGCCTTTTCCGCAAACACGTTCCGGCGTGACGCCGCATAGAGTGGAACTGCCCGAGGTGACTCTGAGACCCGAAAGCCAAAGCGGTGAGGTGGTCGATTTTGGCCGAGAACTGCTTGGGCGCGTGGTGTTCTCTTGCAAAGGTCAGCCATCACTTCACGTTGGCGAGTCAATAGCCGAGGCCCTGAGCAGCGTTCCCGCAGCACGTGAACAGTCAACTGAATTGGTGAAAACAAGCGATGGGCAATGGATGAGCAAGCATCTGCTGGCGTTTCGCTATATTCGTATCAGTGGCGGCAATGCAAAGGAGGTGACATGCTGTGCTATATTTCATCCCGCACAGTATCGCGGCGCCTTTGCATGTTCCGATAAAATGCTGACTCGCATTTGGATGAATAGTACTTACACCTTACGGCTTTGTATGCACGATTTCTTAATCGATGGTATCAAGCGCGACCGGCTGCCTTGGGCAGGGGACTTGGCAATGAGCATGATGGCCAACGCATACAGTTTCGCTGATGCCGACATCGTTCGTCGCAGCCTCACCGCCCTTGGGCGTGCCGGCATCTCTGAGAAGGATATAAACGGTATCGCTGATTACTCCCTGTGGTGGGTTATTGCGCAAGATTTGTATCAGCTCTATTTTGCAGACCCCGAACATCTTCGCCGCGAATGGCCAAGAGTGAAGGATGCTCTTGAATGTTTGAAAGAGCGCTGTGATGATGACGGTCTGCTCCGTCCAGATGCTGAAACATGGTTGTTTATCGACTGGCTAGATGTGGAGAAGCTCACGGCCCTCCAAGTCCTGTGGTGGTGGGCGCAAATCAGTGCAGCGGCTCTTGCTGAACGCATGCACGACATTTCCGATGCAACGGAATGGCGCAAACGTGCAGAAACCCTTTCAGGAGTCTTGTACTCCAAAGCCTGGGATAATGAGGCTGGTGCGTGGCGGGCCCATCCCGATGAACCGGCGGAGATATCGCATCATGCCAATCTGTTAGCGATTGTCTCAGGCCTGACCAAAATCAATCAGGGCTCAAGCATCAAAGCTACGCTGTTAAGTCCTGAGGCTTCCGCTGTCGGTACACCCTACATGAAAGGGTTCCAATGTATGGCCCTCGGACGTTTAGGGGAGGCTGGCGAAATTCTTTCTCAAATTCGCTCCTATTGGGGCGGTATGCTTGAGCGCGATGCCACAACGTTTTGGGAAGCCTACAACCCTGAACAGAAGGATGAAAGTGCCTATGCCTTTTATGGACGGCCTTTCGCCAAAAGTCTGTGTCATGCATGGAGCGCTGGGCCTACAATTCTTCTGCCCTCTATCCTGATGGGCATTCGCCCTACGGTCGATGGTTGGAAGCGTTTCACCGTTGCGCCCAATCTCGCCGGTTTAAAGCAAGCCTGCGCTTCTGTCCCTACTCCGTACGGGGATATTCGAGTAGAGATAGATTTGCAGAATGTGATCATTCACGTGCCGAATGGCACGACTCTCGAGTTTCGTCAGCGTTCATATTCTGGACCTACAAAAGTCTCGAAAACAATAAAAGGAAAATAACCTATGATGCCTGATCTTGCCTGCGTCCACGCACTCGCAGTTGCTCAAGATCGCCCGGCTTGAATCACCCGAGCGGGCTAGTCTCACGACATGGTTTCTTTTTGAATTTCATCAACCTTCAGGCCAAAGGGGAAGACCAAATGATTGACATGATTCCGCAAGCGCATCCACGAATTATCCTGACGCAATCGAGGATAGAAGAGTTGCAGCAATTGCTGAAAACGGATCAGAACCTGCAGAACTTGGTCGCGCAATTAACCGTTCTCGGTGAATATGTCTGCACTCAGCCGCCATTAGTCTACAGGCTTGATGGAATCAAACGCTTTCGGTTGCTGGCAACCAGCCGCCAGATGCTATCCCGAACCATGATATTGGGGACCTTGTGCCGCCTTGATAGCCAGTCAAAATGGCGTGAGCGGCTGACAACCGAACTCAAAGCGGTCTGTGCCTTTAAGGATTGGTATCCCACGCACTTTTTGGATACCGCCGAGATGGCCACGGCAGTCGCTCTGGGATATGACTGGCTGGCGAATGATCTGTCAGACGTGGATCGAGATGAAATTCGCAATGGTTTGATTAAGCACGGGTTGAAAGCGGGGGTGGCCCCTGAAAATCCTTGGTGGGTAACGAGTCGAAACAACTGGAATCAGGTCTGTCATTGCGGGATGGTTGTGACCGCTCTGGCATTAGCCCATGATATGCCGTCCAATGCGCAAGCGTTGCTGGAAAGCGCCCGTCAGAATTTTAAAACCGGAATGGGGGCGTATGCTCCGGATGGCGTTTATCCGGAAGGTCCGAGTTACTGGAGTTATGGCACCTTATTCAGTGTGCTCATGGCCGCGGCCCTGCAATCAACGCTTAAAACCGATTGGGGACTGTTGGACATGCCTGGTTTCATCGAAAGTTTTTCGTATCGGATGCATGTTCAGGGACCGACTGGACGTGTGGTCAACTATGCTGACAGCAGCGAGGTGGCCTCCTCTTCGCCGCCGCATTTTTATTTGGCCCAACACTTGAGCACGCCCGGATATGCATCCTTTGGCCTCACCTCAATGACCCCAGATTCAGAAGCTATTGAGCGGGGCGGCGACGGACTCGATCTGAAAATAAATCGTTTTTTTGGCATGGCAGTTGCCTGGTATACGCCGGAAGAGCAGACGGTAGAAGTGCCCCTGGACTGGTGCGGCATCGGTAAGGGGGACGTGCACGTGGCCTGCATGCGTAGTGCTTGGGATACTCAGGAAGCACTCTTTGCATCGCTTAAGGGTGGCGCATTGACGGTCAGTCATGGGCATCTCGATGCCGGATGCTTTATTATCGAAGCTGATGGAGAGCGGTGGGCTAGCGATCTCGGCATGGAGTACGAAATATACGACCGAGATGATGCTTGGGGATTGCAGCAGGATTCACATCGCTGGGACTTTTTTCGGACCGGCAATTGTAGTCACAATACGTTGACCATTGACGGTCAGTTGCAGCGGGTCACCGGTAAGGCTCCTATCATTGCCACAGGTGCTGGCACGTCACCGTTTGTGGTATGTGATCTGACTGAGGCGTATGCCGGACAGGCCAAACAGAGCAAACGCGGTATCATACTTGTTGATCGAAAAGCGGTCCTTATTCAGGATGAACTAGAGGGGATAGAATCCGGCAAGGAAATCCTCTGGAACATGACGACCTGTGCAAAAATTCGTCTTTCAAAAGATATGAAAACGGCGGTTCTTAAGTTGCATAAAAAGACCATGAAGATAGAACTGTCGGAGCCCGCCGAAGCCCTCTTTTCCATTCTCGATGCAACGCCGCCATCGCCAATTGAAAATCAGAATAACGGGTATCAGCGGCTGGCTATCGTTCTGACATCGGGAGCACATCCCATCACCATCCGAGTGCTTTTTATCCCGGAAAATTCAAATATGATAATGCCGGAAGCCCGGGCGCTGGCTACTTGGTGTAATGAACCGGAATAGACGCTTCTCCGGCCTTATCTGAACGGGGCTCGGAGTGAAGGCAAATGGAGGAGAACGGAATAATTGTCGCAACATGCTGATAAACAAAGAGTTGAGTGTGTTTAGGTGTTGTGTGGGACGTGCTTCCCTGGGGATTATGATGATCTCGTGGATTGATTCGTGTTGTTGAGAGGACGCGCTCCTCGGAATACCGGGGAGGAGGGGGGCGCAAACAGGCCAAAATCATCTCACGCTGCAAGTCAATCGTTGGCAGACTAAATGCACACCCAGCCTTTTGACAAACTAACT
>CAZNWT010000187.1:0-5592 GCA_964576795.1 uncultured Victivallales bacterium | reverse complement strand
AGAGAAAATGCTGCATGAACGACAATGGTTCACCTTGTGGCCAATTATCTCATCTCTTACCTCCGAGCGGAATACGCATGTGTTTCACCTTTTTCGAGCAGTTCCACTTGTATACTACGAGTCGAAAACACACAACGCTTCTGAGGATGAAGTGTCGGGCGATGTGTTTTCCCGGTATTTCAAGTTGTGGCCGCTGGTTTCATATCGTCGGGAGGCGGATGTCTCCCGTTTGCGCCTGTTGGCGCTGTGGCCCCTGAAGCATACGCCGGGTGTTGAGCGAAACTGGGCACCATTGTGGAGCCTGTATTCACGTGAACGTGTTGGCTCGGCCACGGAATCGGAGTTGTTGTGGGGCCTCTATCGTCGCCGGCACGATGATGAACGCCGGAGCCTGTCTGTTTTTCCTTTGCTTCAGACGTCTTCATCGTCAGTGGATGAAGGCCGCCGGGCGTGGTCGCTGCTGTATGGTCTTGTCGGCTACAAACGCGAGGGATTGCACAAACAGTTTCGGCTGTTATATTTTGTGAAGTTCGGTAGACTGCCGACGAACGATAAGGATGACGGAATGGATAAACAGCCATGATTACTCGAGAACCCGAGTTTTTTCCTCCCTCTCGAAATGTGTTTGGGCGTGTTGGACGTTCTATCGTGTTTTACTTTCGCTCTGCGGGGCGTGCGACATTGCTCCTTTTCTCGGCAATTGTAGCCATGCGCTATATGTTCACGAAACGCTCTCGTCATGAGATTCTGGTGCAGATGTTCGTTTTTGGCATCAAGAGTTTGGGTGTGATTACGGTGGTTGCCGTCTTCACGGGGATGATTTTGGCACTCCAGACGGGAATTGCGCTTAGTAAGTATAATCAGGAAGTCAACATTGGCACTGCTGTTATGGTGTCGATGTTGCGAGAGATGGGCCCCTTTATGACCGGTCTGATTCTGGCCGCTTGTGTGGGTTCTGCCATTGCGGCCCAGATTGGCACGATGGTGGTGTCGGAGGAAGTGGCTGCGCTGGAGATCATGTCGATTGATCCGGTACGTTATCTCGTCATGCCGCGGTTGGTTGCGATGTTGATCATGACTCCGATGCTTGCGTTCTACATGTGCATTATGGGGGTGATTGGAGGGGGTATTGTGGGCGAATCCCAGTTAGGGGTTTCGTGGGCGGCCTACATTGACAATGCAACGCGATTTGCTCAATCCAAGGATCTTTTTGTGGGTATGTTTAAAGCCTTTCTTTTTGGGGGCATCATAACGACTGTGGCGTGTCATGAGGGGTTTGCAACGACACAGGGCGCCGTGGGTGTAGGGTATGCCACGCGCAAGGCGGTCATTGATGCCTTTCTCATGATCTTGATTGTCGGATATTTTGTAACGAGGCTTTTCTACGTTTAATGACGATGACGAATTCAACTGACAGCATGGTGCGATTTGAGAACGTGACGAAGGTCTTCGATGGAAAGGCTGTTTTAAACGGTATGGAATTTGATATCAAGCGAGGGGAGACGTTTGTGATTGTGGGCCCCTCCGGAACGGGAAAGAGCGTTACTCTTAAGCATATGGTGCGTTTGCTTACCCCCGATTCGGGACGAATCTTTGTGGGTGATGATTGTATCAATGAAGCCTCCGGGCGTGAGCTAGAAGTGTTGCGGGAACGTTTTGGCTATCTGTTCCAAGGCGGCGCACTCCTTGCCTGGCTTTCGGTTGGTGAGAATATTGCGTTGCCGTTGCGAGAGAAGACGGATCTTTCTGAGGATGAGATACAAGTCCGTGTGGCGAAGACTCTCGAGATGGTTGAGATGGCGGGAGATGCCGACAAACGCCCTTCGGAAATTTCCGGCGGTATGCGGAAGCGCGCGGGACTCGCAAGAGCCATTGTGACTAACCCCGATATTGTTCTCTATGATGAGCCGACATCCGGGCTTGATCCCGTAACGTCTCGAACCATTGATGCCCTGATCGCGCACCTCCGTTCGGAGCTTGGTGTCACGAGTGTTGTGGTTACCCACGATCTTCATAGTGCACTTTCGATCGGAACCCGTATTGCGATGTTGCACGGAGGTCGTGTGGCTGAGACGTCGACGCCAGAGGAGTTTGTTAATTCAAGCAATGAAGATGTTCAGAGCTTCTTGAAAGCGCAATTTATTACGGAAGCAGGAAGCTGGGAAAGGAATTCACGATGAAGAAAGATTGGCGAGAGCGAGAACTGACGATGGAAGTCGTTGTGGGGGCCTTCATGGTTATGATCTTCCTAGGATTGGGGTACTTTACCATTATCCTATCCAAAGAAGCCTGGTTCACCGAAAAGACGGAGATGCATGTTTCGTTTGGCAATGTCATGGGGCTCCGCGATGGGGATAGCGTTGTCGTACGAGGCATGCCGATCGGGAAAGTGAAGTCGCTCGAACTTGTCCAGGACGACAGCGGTTGCGGTGTATGCGTGACGTTGATGCTGGACAAACCGTTGGTCATTCATGAGAAATACAAAATGAAGATAGTGTCGACCTCTATGTTAGGCGGGAGACAGCTTCAAATTCATGAAGGTTTGGAATCAGCGCGTGTTCTCGATTTAGATATTTATGTTGGCAATGATCCGCATGACATCATGCAAGATGCAGCCGATATCGTGAATGCTGCTCGGACGCAGGTCGTAAATGGGGAGGTCTTCAAGAAAATCCGCAATGTGACCGATCAAGTTCAAGAAATGGTCACGCGCGTCAACTCTGGAAAAGGGGTGCTAGGAAAGGTGCTTTCGGAAGACGAAACGCTCTACAGCGATCTTGAGGCTAGTGTTGCGTCATTACGGGGTGTGATTACAAGAGTGGCTCAAGGAGAGGGTGCGGTTGGTAAGTTGCTCGCCGATGATTCTACACTCTATGATGATCTAACCTCTGCTGTTGCAGCGTTGAAGCGCGTTGCTGAGGGGATTGATAAAGGCGAAGGGTCGGTGGGTCGCATGATCAAGGATGACACCTTGTATGATGATGTTGAAGCTACCGTTGGTGAGGTGCGAGCTGCTATTGACGACTTCCGCGAAACGTCGCCGGTAACGACATTCTCGAGTATTTTCTTTGGAGCCTTTTAGTGGGCGGTGGGTTTGCATGATTGAAATGAAGGCGACGATTCAGAACATGCAGGGCATTCACTGTCGTCCGTCAGCAGTGATCGTGAAGTATGTTGCCGATTATGATGGTGAGATTCTTGTTCGGGGGAAAAAAGGGAAAACGGGTCTTCGCTCAATCTTAGAGTTGATGGCTCTCGAGCTTTTTCCGGGAAGCGAGCTCACCATTCAAGTGAGTGGCCCCAACGAAGAGGACTTCTGTCAGGATCTCGTAGCTCTCTTTGAAACGCACTTCGACTTCCCTGCGCATGAAGATGCCGGCTGAGAATTCCGAGGTGAGGGCGCCCCAGCTCCATTGTTGCAGAATGAGCGTTGGTTGCGGTAATGGAGGTGGCCCGCCCCCGGCCCGTGGGATTTTCAGTGATGAGGGCACCCCACCTCCCACATCTCACCTCCCACGTCCCACGTTTCCTACACCCGTGCTTTACGTGATGAGACCCATTTGTGGATGTCGCTGCGGATGGCTTTCCATTCCTTAGGGTCGAGGCGTTCGTCGAGAAAGCGGTTGTAGAATCCAAAGAGGACTTGGCGTAGCGTATCCATTGCCAGAACACGATCCTGGAACTTACTGGCAGCATCTAGGTTCTCTCCTTTGGGAAGCTGCACGCTGCGGCAGATGAGTTCGTCTGCGTCGAGGGTGAGTGACCAGACGTCTTCTCCGCGGGCGAAGGTCACTTTGGCGCGTCGGAGTTTCTTGCCGCTTGTGAGGGCGGTCTTGGCTTCGGCGCTGACGACAGGCATACCCTTGCGTAGGACGGTCTCGTGAGCACCATTGCCTTCGAAGATAAACGAGAGGGGGCCTTCGATCATGACGGCGAACTCACCCACATCTAGCTTGGCCAGTCCCCCGCAGGCTTCGGAGAAGTACCAGAGCCAAGTGAGGAAGTCGCGCCCGACTTGGTTTTCAGCGGTGTCGTCCTCATAGTCAGGAGAGAAGCTTGTGGGCGGAAGATCTCGCAGATCGGTTTTTCTCTCTTTGGCTGCGATGGTGAATGGCGTTACGGGGATCAAGTCGACTCCGGTTGTCGAGCGGAAGTAGAGTGTGAAGGCGTCAATTTGTTTATCTGAGGTGGCTGTTGCGTAGAGGATGTTGCCGTCCTGTTCGCAGACGAAGTCGATACCGGTGAGGGTGGGGGGCATATCTGGGAGTAGGCGTTCGGTGACCTGCTTCTTGATTTCGCTTCGTTCCGTGCGTTTCAGGAACGCAATACCGCGGGCCTGCAGTTCTGCGAGTTCCTCCATCTTGCATTCCGCTTTCAAAAGAGCGGGTGGAATTTTACGTTCTGCCTTGCACAATGTCATACGGACATAACTGGCGACTGTTGCGCTGTCGTCAGTGATATTGCGGTCCAAAAGGTGTCGTCCGGTAACCCAGCCGTTGATATCGCCAGCGGTTAGGGTGTTGATGGGGGGAAGGGCATGGCTGGCAAACTTCTCTACATAGTCGCGAGGCAGTGTTGGTCTCATATAGAACATGCGGTAGGTGACGGATCCAGATTCAAGGCTCATATGGTGTTTCCCCTTTACTATATATAGGCGTGAGTAAATGTGAACAGGTACTGTGGCACAGCCATGCGCGAAGATGCAAGGGGGATTGGAGTCTAGGTGCGACAAGGTGCACGATTAACCATCAATGTGGCGCCCGAGTATGACGACTTGTGGTTTCGCGTTGCCGTTGCCGTTGTTTTAGGGATCGATGCGAGTTTGCATATGGTCAGAACCCCCAATAGAATCAGTGGTTTTGAGGCCTTTGGCAAACAATCTCAAAAAAACTAAACTTTTAGCTAGTATTCCCGATAGCGGTCACTTATTGTTTGCAGCCGCTTGAGAGACGGCGGTTGTTTCCTGCGAGGGAAACTCCAAATCGTACCTCGAACTGAGGCTTTGAAGAAAGTTTCGGAAAGGGGTTGACGGGGTTAGTAGCCCCTGATAGATTAGCTGCTGTTTTTTGAACGGAATGATCTTTGAAAAGAGAATAGTTTACGACGTTACATCACTTCGATTTGGAAGTGGTGTGACTTACCCAATTATCTAATTTATTAGGTAATGCTTGTGCATGGGATCTTACTCGAAATGGTCCATCTTCGGATGGCTATACATATTTTCTATGGAGAGTTTGATTCTGGCTCAGAACGAACGCTGGCAGCGTGGATTAGGCATGCAAGTCGAACGAGACGCTTTTCAATCAATCCTTCGGGAGAGAGCGAAGAGTTGAGAGTGGCGGAAGGGTGAGTAACGCGTGGGTAATCTACCCTTAAGTTGGGGATAACGTTTGGAAACGAACGCTAATACCGAATATGGTTTCTGGTCGCATGGCTGGGATACTAAAGGTGGGGATTCTTCGGAACCTGCCGCTTTTGGAGGAACCCGCGTATGATTAGCTTGTTGGTGAGGTAACGGCTCACCAAGGCTCCGATCATTAGCTGGTCTGAGAGGATGGTCAGCCACACTGGGACTGAGACACTGCCCAGACT
>CAZNWT010000186.1:0-5700 GCA_964576795.1 uncultured Victivallales bacterium | reverse complement strand
TTCCTCGCGACAGGATCAGACCCCCGGCATTGCCGCCTATTTGGAACCGCTGCTCCGCCCCACGCGCGGAACGGCTAATGTTGTCGGTTATGATATCCTCGAGCATTATCAGGAGGTCAGGCGCCATGTTGGCTTCATGCCCGACTTCTTTAACCTCTACAATGACCTAACGCTTGAGCAGTGTCTGAGCTTCTTCTCTGCCGCCTACAGAATGCCTGCCGATTCGCTGGAATCTCGTATTGGCTCGGCTTTGGAATACGTGTATCTGAGCGATCGGCGAACCGACCGCATAAGTCACTTATCACGTGGAATGACGCAGAGACTTGGTGTTGCTTGTATGCTTGTGCATGAGCCCGACCTTTTGCTTCTTGATGAGCCAGCATCCGGGTTGGATCCGAAAGCCCGGATTCAGCTTCGTCAAGTTCTCCAGCAACTCGCGGCTGACGGAAAGACGGTCGTGATTTCGTCTCATATTCTGACTGAGTTAGATAGTCTGTGCAGTGATCTGTGCATCATGCATAGTGGTCGCATCGTTGAACGCGGCTCTGTCCAGGATGTGACGAACAAGGTTTCAGGAGCCGGTCGCGTTGAAGTCTCTCTTGTCGATTTTGCAACGCCTGACATGGTAGCAATCGTGAAGAACATGCCGTTTGTTGAGGAGGTAACGCAGGCGGACAATTCGCTGTTGGTGCAAATGGAGAGTAATGCTGAGCACTTGGCCAGCCTTAACCGGAGTTTAGTGGAAGGTGGCATTGGCGTTTGCGGGCTTACCATTCAGAAACATAATCTGGAAAGTGTTTTCATGCAGATCTCATCCAGAGAGGAGGCAGATCATGTTGAGTAATCCACTCATCCAGCGCTATCGCGCCAGCCATCTTGGGATTGGAAGTATTGCCGTGTATCTTGGAATCTATGCGGTTGTTGTTCTGCTCGGAGGTATGAGCTGTGCCGCGTCTGCTGATGTCGGAGAATCAGGCTCATTCGACAAGTTCAGTTCCTTTATGTTCTTCCTTCTGGCCGCTATACAGGTTTTCCTCCTTTGGGGCTTTGGAACATACAACAGTGCCCAGGCTATCCGAATGGAGCATGAACGGAAATCCTACGATTTCTTCCGAATGCTGCCGATGACGGCTAGTGAGAAGGCTCTTGGCATCATGATCGGTCGCAATTTGCCGATTCTTCTTCTTGTAGCTGTCAATACGATCTTGATGCTTCTGATATCGCCTGACCAACTTATGCATGGGCAGCTTCAGTGCATCATATGGACAGGAGCCGCAGCGCTCAGCACGCTGGCGCTTCTTTCGTCATGCAGGCCTCATACGGCGCGTGCGCGGCGGAAGACAAATGGTGCTGTACTTGTGATCTTGTGTCTGGTGCTTTTTCAGTATTTTGTTGGGATCTGCTTTACGTTGGGTAGGGGGCTTGGTGAAGAGAGTCCATTGGCTATGCATATTCTATTTGGCTCCGGTTCGATTCCTCTTTTCCTAGCGATTACGCTTATCGCAGCTATGGTGGGTGCGTGGTGCTACGCGGGGGTGCTGAGACGGTTGACCGTAGAGGATATGCCATTGTTCACGCGAAGCGGTGCTATTCTGTTTTCTGGGATGCTGATTGGTTTGATTCTTATGTTTATCGTCCCGCACTTAGACGACGGTAACCGTTGGTCAGCCTTTGGTAGCATCGTTATCTCAGGCACAATAATTATCATTCTGGCACTGACAGGAACACTTAACCTCTCGGTGCACTATATTGAATCCTGTCGACGTGCGGGGGATACGACTCGACGTGCAATTCGTTCGCGACTTGCCAGACTATCAAACCTGTGGCCCGCTACGGGTCTGCTTGGAGTCCAGCTTGTAGCCGTCGCCATAATCGCGCTTCCCAGTGCGTTAAAAGAAGGCAGCAATATGTTGAGTGTTCTGCTAGGAATGCTTGTAACCTATGGGTTCGCTGTTTTGCTTGCAGAGCTCACTGCGCTTTATTATGGGACGAACCGTCACGTTCTTCTGCTCGCTTCTTTTGCAGGCATACTCTATTGCGTTGTGCCACTTGTTGTGGGTGCATTGAGCGGTAGTGAGTTCTACATGCTCTCAGGTCCCAACTACACTTTTGTGCGTCTAGCTAAACCGGCGGGCCTTGATTTCACCAGCGCTATCTTGCTGGTAGAGCATCTCGTTCTTCTGGGAGCTATGTACGTTTGGATCAGAAAACGTGCGAACGAACTTGCCGAAAGCGCCGCCTCAATTTCTTAAACTTGGCGCAGATATGCTTAAACTCCATTTTTCACTTTAAGGGGTGTTTTCGGGTGCATGAATTAGCTTAAGTATTTGAGGGGTAAGCTATTACTATGGTCTGCCCCCTATAAATCTGCAACGTTGCGCGGCGTTATTGACCGTCTTGCCCTGCATCGTGACAAAACCTATTTCTTCAAGGGCAAACTCAGCCCCATGTTTACATAGGAGAAAGAGACGACCCCATGACAGCACCAAATCTGCTTGCACCACGCCTATAAAGAATCAACACTGCTCCTGAACTGGGGCGGAGACAGCGCCGCACAAGTCTATCTGGGTCAACAAGTAAAGCCTCCGCCACCTGATGCGTGACGTGAAGCTGTATGCACTGGAAAACTGAACATTATGTATGTAATAGAGAACCACATTCACCCATCATCCATTGGAATCTACGCCGCCGAAGAATTGGAACGGATTCTCAAACATCTTTGCCCTGAACCAGGAACGGATATCCACCTGGAGCTCGCAACAGACGACACACTTGGCTTGGACGAGATATCGGTAAGGAGTGGTGACAACGCCGCCTGTATCAAGGGCGGCAGTCCCCGCGCCGTGCTGCATGGTGTCTATACCTTTCTGGAGAAGCTCGGATGTGTGTTTGAGTCGTCGGGCGAGATCCTGCCTTCCCCTTGTTCCCGGCTGGAGTTTCCCGCGCTCTCTCTAAGGCAGACACCCGGCATTGCCGAGCGTGGGATTCGCATGCACCTCAATTTTGTGCAGGACCAGTCTTTCTTCTCGGAAGACGAGTTTGCGGCCTTTATCGACAATATGGCCCGGCAGCGGTTCAACTACTTGCTATTTCACATGTACACCCCGCAGCAGTGGTTCCCATTCGCGTACCGGGGCGTCAAACACCTTGATCTCAAGCTTGGCAATCTGAACAGAGATCCTCTATCGGATGAGATGATTGGGCGAGACAAAGTACAGGTGAGTGATCACTGGTTCCCGCGCGAATTCGAATCCATCACGGACAACGAAGAACTGCTGACGGCCATGTACGAACGCTTCAAGAGCATGATGAAGCGTGCGGCCGACCGCGGTATCACTAATTGCGTCGCCTTTGAGCCCGAGTCGTTGCCGCCGGCGATCATTGAACGCTTGCCGGGGTGGACGGGGGAGTGCGCGGAAGACCTGATGTCGAGCGAGGATCTTAGCAATGACTGGCAGGAAGAGTGGTCCGGCACCAAGCTGATGGAACCGGACATTCGGCATCCGCTGGTGATCGACGTGGCCGTGGAACGCTGCCTGCAATGCATCGATGCCTTTCCCGACATGAACGAGCTGCAACTGATTTCACGGGAAGGGACCACCTGGCGACCCAAGCCCGGCGAATCCTACGCGGCCGAGATTGAGCGGATGCAAACGAAGTTCGCACTCGATGACACGCTTTTTGACGAAAAGGCCCTAGCCAAAATCGTCCCCCCGGATGACGGCCCGGAAATGAGTCCCAAGGCCCATCCCTACTGGACCGTTCTGCCCGGAGACAGTTTCTATCCGACCGTAGTAGGTTCCATCCGGTACACAGAATTCGCGATGGCGATTCTGGCCGACAAGCGCGTGGTAAAGAAACTCGAAGAGCGGGAGATCAAGGCGTCCATCTCGATCTACAGCCCGAACCCGGAAACGATCCGTCAGATGATGCCGCTCGTTGCCGCGATGCTGCCTGCCGGAACGCGGTTTCATTGTCTGTCCGACTACGGGGCCCTTGACATCGCCGCCAACCTGCCGGCCTGGAAGCCGCTGCGCGAAGCTGGACTTGATATCGGGGTTGTGTCATGGCTCGAGTTTGATGGAACCATGATGCTGGCGCAGGGCTGGAACGATTCCATCGCTGACAATGTGAAGGCAGCCGAGAAGCTGGGTGCCGGTACCGTCTACTTCAATCACTGGCGGGTTCGCTCACTTGAGCACAACTCCGCTGCCGCGGCGGCCTTTTGCTGGAATCCATCACTCTCGATAGAGGACTTTCAGGAAGACTATTTCGGGCGTCTTTACGGAGTCGATGCCGTGGAGAAGGCCACGGAAGCCTACCGGGATATGGAAGCGGGCACCCTTTACACCAAGGACCACACCTACAACATCGGTTTTACCGCGCAGTGGGTCTACAAGAACTCCACCAGCTCGCCCGGCTACGATTGGAAACGGCTGAAGACTGCACAATCCTTCTTCGACACGGCCTGCCAGAGCTTTCTTGAGTTATCAGAACTCTCCACGGCCACAGGCAGAGCGCAGGCTCAATACATGGCCGATATCTGTCGGATCAGCGCCCTCCACATCCGGGCGGTCGCCCATCTGCAAAACGCCAAGCTGCCGCTCATGGGATACAAAGCCTGGCCGCTGGGCAACGAACATGCTTGCTGGCCGCCCCCTGAGAAACTCGAGGATCTAGTCAAAGAAGCTGCAGCCGCACTCGAGTTGGAGCTGGAGTATATGAGCATCTATGCGAAATGGGTCACATCCTGCGATGAACAGGGCCAGCTCTGTCTGCACCAACAGGGCGTCGTCGAACCGTTCAGAGAATTTGCAGAGACACTTGCCGGACAACTTGAGAAAGAACAGCACTGAAGAACATCGGGGTTGGATCATGGCAAGTCTCAGAACGGCAGTAAGATAAGTGTGTTTGGAAGGCTCTTTGCTACTTTGAATGGGTAATCGCCCCCAACGCCCAAACAAGAATGTCGTGCGAGAAAGTCCGCCCGAATCATACGGCGATGACTTGTAGAGTTTCACCTTGGTCATTGGGTGTTGAAATGGACAACATCCACGCAAAGTAACGAAGAACCATTCTACCCCTATAAAGGAGAAAACAAATAAAATCTAAGTGAAGGAAATATATTATGCCTATTCGACACAAAACTATACAAATCTCAGCAGGGTTAACCGCGCTGATCCTGATTTTGGTGTTAGCTGGTACGCCAGCGCATGCCATCACTTGGGATGGCGGCGGCAGCACAGAAAATGCTAGCGAAGCAGACAACTGGACCCCGAATGAGGTCCCAACGAGCGCTAGCGATATTGTATTGGACGGGGTTAACGACAAGAACATGACCTGGGATGCCGGCGTGAGTGGCCTGCCGAACACAGTGGCGTCGTGGGACCAGCAGAGCGGGTATTCCGGCACAGTCACTATCCTCACAAAGTATTCTGATTCATTCACTAATTTCATAATCAGCGACAATTGCACTATCAACGGCGGCACCTGGAATCATTACGGCAACTCCGGCGGCACGCCGGCTCAATACCTCCTGCGGGTTGAGGTGGTGAGCAACATGACAATTGGCGCTGATGCCGAGATCAATGTTGTCGGGCTCGGCTACACCTACTGCGCGGGTCCTGGCGCTGGCGTGGCAAATACTAGAGCAGTTCACGTTTGAGATGCCGTAATATAGCACGAGAAAAACCACCCTTG
>CAZNWT010000185.1:0-5802 GCA_964576795.1 uncultured Victivallales bacterium | reverse complement strand
TTAAGATGGTGGGCGATGAGGGACTCGAACCCCCGACCCTCTGGGTGTAAACCAGTAGGTCAGGGCTCATCACCGCAACAAGACATATTCAACCGCCTTATTGACAACCTGTTACGACATTCATAGCGGCGGAGTGTTGAGGGATGGATACAAGCTGAGTGCTTGTTTTGTCACGGTTTTGTTTCTGGGGTCCCCTGCCCCATTACTTGAGGCGTTATGCCCCAAGCCCCATTACCCTGTCGTCCTGATCCTGCTGTTCATCGTCAGGTTTCTTCTCGCTGACGAGACGAAGGCGCGGCGGCGGTGTTGGTGTGACGGGATTGTCAACGGGGTTGTCGTCCAGCAGGAAGGCCATACCTTCGGCCATGGATTCCATGGCTTTCTGTTGGTATTCGGGGACTTCGTCCACGTAGCGCATGGTTGTTATGACGGTCGTGTGTCCCATGACCTGTGCGAGGATTGTCTGGTTGAGTCCGGCCCCGGCTTGCTTGGTTCCAAAGTAATGACGCAGGGCATAGGGTGGGCGTTCGGGAATGCCAGCGCGAACACAGGCACGCTTGAGGCGCTTACGAAAAACGGGGGCCGAGTATGGGTTGCCGTGACCATTGAGGAAGATACAGAGTGATGCGGGATGCCGCTCGAACTGCCGTGTAAGGATATCGACGGCCTCATGTGAGAGCGGTACGCAACGTGGCTTTGGAACTCTGGCTGACATGGATGTCTTGTGACGTTCCATAACGATGAAGGCCCCGCTGGGCTGGTCCTGGATATGATTGCGCGTGAGGTTGCGAAGCTCCGGTGGACGAAGACCGGTCAGGATTCCAAAGAGGATCATGTCACGAAAATCAGGATCGGCATTCTTCAAGAGCTTCACAAGCTCCTGATCGGTGAACTTCTTTGTCTCGGGTGGTGCGTGCCGAATGGGCGGGAACTTGCGTACTGGCATAAGGCAAAGATCCATCTCAACGCCCGACAGAATGAGAGCCTTCACTTCTGCTATATGGTGATTGCCGCCATTTTCGGTACGCCCGAGGTTGATCCGGGCCCATGCGTAGTATTCGGCAAGCGACATCAGCGTGATTTCCGAGACCATCAGGTGCCCGTAACGCCGGTCATAATACGAAAGCAACCCGCGTTTGGTTTCGAGTGTTCTGGGGGCGCGATTGACGATAAGCCACTGGAGATAGAGTTTGATCAGGTCGGTGATCTTGATATCGAGAATGCCGTTAGCGGGGCGCGGCGACTCCGGGGCTTTCTCGATGCTGTGGAACTGGATCTTTCCTGCCGCAATATCGTTCTCGATCTCGATCAGCTTGGAACGTGCTTTGCGCTGGTTCTGTCCGAGTTTGAAGCGTTTGCTAACTCCGTGCTGCATAACGCGGGCATAGAACTCGCCGGTGCGGGGGTCTTGATTGATCTTACGTTGCTTACCTGACATGTCCTCGACTCCTTGGTCGAACGATGTGCCGGGGCATAAGCACCGGAACGGGTTCGACGGTTGGAATCGAGGCCGCGATGTGGTAGGTTGTTGACAGGTGATGCAGGCCTCGATCCGGGGTTTGTGTTTCTGAGGTCGACAGCGCGTTATCCGCCAAGATTCCGCTGTCGACCGCTTTTTCCAGATTCCTGTCAAGCGCAGTGTTCATGATTTTCGTCTCTCCTTATCTGGTTGTTATATTAGCATTATCTGGCTAATATGCAAGCCTAAAGATGCTGAAACAAGAAAGATTCTTAGAAGATGATGTATAGTCAGCCCATGGCAGGAAGACCCTCAAAGAAGAAACCGTCTCCTCAAGGCGAACGGTTGGCGAGATTGCGGACAGCGGCCGGACTCTCACAAGCAGAGCTTGCGGAAGCCGTCAGCATTCCGCAGCGTACCCTTTCCCACTATGAGCGCTCGGGCGACACATTCCCGGCTGCATTGCTGGTGCCACTTTCTCAGACACTGGGCGTTCCGCTTGAAGAGCTGCTGGGCGTTGAGTCAGCCAGCGCCGGAAAGCGCGGACCAAAGTCAAAACTTGAACGCCAGTTCGAGAAGATCCGGCAGCTACCAAAAAGTCGTCAGCAATTCATCGGCAAGCTGCTAGATGAAATGCTCTCCGGCAAGGGGTGATTCATTATCAGCTGCGAATGTGCGTTCTGCCCTGAGGGTTGCTCTGGTGAATCAAAACAGAACGCAGGACATGTTACTAAAGTGATCTCGACCCAACGTTTGTCGATTGACCCCACGTAAATCGTCGGACGTTTCGCCGTACTCAGCAAATCCAGAGAGAAGCCGTGTTACGAACATATTGCGACGCTTTTCTCATTTGGTGATGGCGGTTCACATGGAATCCATGATTTCGAGTTCGCGAGCACGTCGTTCTTCATACATGCCGTTTTGAAAGCGCCAATGAGAATTCCGTCAGCGGTTGGCTCTTGCTTCACGCTTTTCTGTTTTTGGGTTTGCTTGCGTTTCCCCCATGCCGTTGAGTTTCTCGACCTGACATTTATCAAGAGTTGGCAAAAGAAAGAACTTACTGATAACCCCACGAAGGATGACCCTATCCCCTATGTTGAGTGCGGCAAGCATTTCTTTGTCGGAATCACAGAACTGCGCGTGAGCTCTCGGGGGCATAAACCCTTCTCCCGGTTCCCTCACACAAAGATAAATCATGTCAAACTTGGAGTCACCAACTGAGTCGACCTGAACGAGCCAAGACACTTGTTTACCAATGAGATCATCTTCAAACCTTTGCTTCTGTAGAGCAGTAAGAGTGTCATCATCCCACTGCGTATAGCAGGCTGCGAGGCTCGACAGCGGGGAACCTAAAACAGGTGAAGATGAGGGGTTCCGTACAGAAGGCTCAAAAGGGCATACATCATCGAGAGCACTAGAGATGGGCGTCATTGGTGGTGCGACGCTACTCTCGTTCTGCTCAAGATAAGATTCCTGCCGAGCAGCTTGGTTCTCCTGCTGAGAGCGAAGCCTGACAAGCTCTTTCTCCAGTTTGCTGACATCATCCTTCAGCGAGTCGATCTTAAAGTCGCGAGGCTTGACATATAGAGAATGGAAACACTGCCACGTAATGCTAAGAACCGGAACAAGCAAGACAACAAGCGCGATAAAGGGGTTCTGATTAAGTTGTTCAATAAAGTACATATAAATCCTTTTGGGGTTCATTTTCGAAACGTCTCCATACTACACCGATAGACAGGGCTGCTTGTCACAAAGATGTGAAGATTCTGAAAAAGCCTGAAGAGAGCCATTCATTGGAAGCAGAAAACCGTAGATTGTCTTTTCTCGCAGAGGGGGGAGATACCTTTGTACGGATTGATAGACAGACGCCGGATTGTGGTTCAGGGCCTATGCTCACACCCGATAGGCGCGGTCAGGCTGTACTGCCTCGCACCGGCGTCGATCTACATTTGAGGCTACCGGATGAAACAGAATTGTCAACGCAAGAGGCGCGGGACTTTTACGTTACCCACTCGTAAAAACACCGGCGGCGACTTCTTGGGCTTGGCCGAAGGTGACTAGGGCTTGGAGGAGTTCTTCGACTTTGTCTGTTCTTGCTCTCGTGAAGTTTCTGGCGATGGCTTCCGCAGAAGCCGGGGTAGTTTGCGCGGCGAGGACTTCGCGAACGACGCGAATTTGATCGGGCAGCGATTTCGGCCAGGCTTCGCGTGTTCTTGGTTCTTTGTTCTTGGTTCCTTGTTTGGTGTTCTCGGTGTCGACGGCGAGTTCGGTTTGCTCGGCGCTGCCTTCCGGATTCTGGAAGTCGGGGCGTAGCCAGCGGATCTTGCCTTGGGCTTCTTCAGCAGCGCGTTCAGCATTTAGAGCTACCAAGCGTTCGAGAATTTGTTCGTCGGTGAGCGTGTCGGGCCAGCCGTAGGCGGCGCTGACGGCATTGTCCAAATCGTCGTGGAGCTGCTTCAGGACAGAGACCAATCCCTGTTCGTGGATGGTCTTTTCTTTCGCTGTCAGAATCTCGCCATTGCGCAGTTTTTCGAGAACGTTGTACATGCCGGTGACGGTCAGTTTGGGGTGTTGCTCCTGCTGGTGTTTGCGGTGCGAATCAAGTTGTTCTGCAAGTTCACGGATACGGGATTTCTGTGTTTCGGCGATGGCAGGAAATGGAAACGCTTCGAAACAACGGGTCTTAACGTAGACGGGATCGTTTCCTACTCCAAGATGACCACCGGCAGCCAGTGCCCAAACGACATGCGGGCGGCTGCTTAGAACTCCAAGGATATGAGCATCATCTACGGCTATGTTAATTAGCTTGTTGTCGGGAAGAATTGACTCATCAAGGAATGTGAAGAAACGATGCTTGGACGTCTCGACGGTGGCGATGTAGCGAGTTAGGCCAACACAGTATGACCTAAGCTCCGGACGCGGTCGTCCGTGCAACCACCAATTCTGTCGTATCGTTTTGTCGCGGTTCTGGTCACGTTCAGGTTTTACATGTTCAAGCACCCACTGATAGATGGCGGGATACCGCATGCGAACTTCATCAGCTGTTAAGCCGTAGAGATCTATGATCAGAACCCCACGCGGAACAGCCGTAAGATCGCGACCATTCCGGTATAAGCGAATAATACGCTCAAGTCCCTCGGTGCGGCCATATCCCAACTGCTCAGCCTGGTCCTGAGTTAGAATGAAACCAGAACCAAACAACATCATGCCACGACTACTAAGATTCAAGCTGGCTTGCAGTGGTACAGCGCTCGCGACGTCGGCACCAATGGTCAGATCCGCCCACAGTTTTCCGGTGGTTGATTCGAGCTCGATCTCATATCCGTCGCCATCCCCTACCGTCTCGGACACGACGGTCTGCAAGATGCCTTGGTGTTCTCCGGCGGTGGCGGTGGTCATGGCAATTCGAACGGCGGCACCATCAACCGCATCAACCCATGGGTGGTCGGGAATGGCAAAGAGAAGCGAAAGCGGTTTCTTGGCGGCCATGTGGGTTTCGAGCACGCGGCGGTTGAATGTTTGGCGGATACTGTTGGTGGTGACAAACCCGAAACGCTGGGCCTTGCCGGTGCGCGCCAGCTCGGCGGCGTGATTCCACCAGTACATAACGAAATCGCTGGATTCTCCGACGTCGCTATGAACGGCGCGAATCGTTTCTGTGTAGCCATCCCCAAGCGCGTCGCGCATTCGGGCGGGGCCGATGAATGGTGGATTGCCGATGATGTAATCGGCTTCGGGCCATTCCGCTTTACGGGGGTTGATGTATTTGTAGACGGGAATGCGGGCGGTTTCGTCGGGGACTTCTTTTCCGGTGACGGGGTGCGGCTTTGTGGTGCGGCCATTCCAGTGGGTGACGGGGTTTCCATCGTCGTCGATGACTTCTTCCTTGCGATCAAATTCGATAAGGGCGTCGCGGCATTCGATGTTATGGAAGTTGCGGATGATGGGTTGAGGCGGCTGAACACTGCCACGATTTCTGAAATGCCATTGCAAGGTTCCAATCCAGAGAACGAGTTCTGCAATCGCGGCCGCACGAGGATTGACTTCTAGGCCGAGAAATTGGTGTGGATCTACGGTCTCGCCCTCCATTTCGAGGTGGGACTGGGTGTCGCCCATGGCTTTGAGGGTGTCAAGAATCTCACCTTCAATGCGTTTCAAATGCTCGAGTGTTACATAGAGGAAGTTGCCGCTTCCGCAAGCAGGATCGAGAACGCGGATATGGCAAAGCTTGCGATGGAATTTCTTTACCTCAGTAACAGCTTTTTTGAGTTCGTCCTGATTGGCGAGTGTGACGGCGGCGACATGTACGGACTCCCACTCTTCACGAATGGGATTAACAATGG
>CAZNWT010000184.1:0-5885 GCA_964576795.1 uncultured Victivallales bacterium | reverse complement strand
GCCTCTCATTTTCGAGGGTTGCCGAACGATGTCTATTTCCAGATTGGCATGATGAATACGCTTGGGTTGGCGACCAAAAACGCCATCCTGATCATCCAATTCGCTATGGCAGGGGTACATGACGAAGGCTTGGGACTGGTTGAGGCTGCGCTTCGAGCCGTACGATTGAGGCTACGCCCCATCCTCATGACATCGCTGACGACCGGTATCGCCGTGCTACCCATGGCCTTCAGCACGGGCGCAGGTGCGGGGGCCATGGTCGCCATCGGCACTGTCGTACTCGGCGGAATGTTCAGCGGCACGATTCTGGTGGTGCTGTTTGCACCGCTGTTCTATGTGCTGATTGAGAAAACCTTTGCCAAAAAGAAGAGAGCATAGTTATGAAGACACCTTTACTGTATTCGCTGATGTTGGTGATCCCCTTTTTGAGTGGATGCATCTCCATGGCCCCAAAATATAATCGCCCTGAAGCCCCGGTTCCAACAAACTGGCCGGAGGGATCGGCGTACGGAAACACCCCGTCCAATGATGCTCCTGCCGCTGTAGATCTTGAGTGGCGGGAATTTTTCACCGACGAGAAGCTCCAACACGTCATCTCGATAACGTTGACAAACAACCTTGACCTACGGCTGGCCGCCCTGAACGTAGAAAGGGTACGTGCCCTGTATGGCGTTCAACGGGCCGAGCTGCTTCCGGCAGTCAATGCAGTAGGCGCGGGAGGCAAACAGCGAAGTTCCGCCGATCTGACACAGACAGGACAACCCCGATCCACCGAACGCTATGATGTGAATCTGGGCATCGTATCGTGGGAACTTGATCTCTTCGGACGCATCCGCAATATGAAAGAAAAAGCACTGCAAGAGTATCTCTCGACGGAAGAGGCGCACCGCGGTGCTCAAATCTCCTTTATCTCCGCCGTTGCGCAAGCCTATCTGGTGCTGGCTGCAGATCGGGGTAATCTCAATCTGGCCCAATCTACGCTTGAGACACAGCAGGGATCTTACGATCTCATCCGGCGTCAATATGACGCAGGGGTTGCCACTGAACTGGATTTGATTCGTTCCCAAACCCAGGTGGATGCCGCCAAAGGAGAAATCGCACGTTTTACACAACGGGTAGCGCAGGATCAAAATGCCTTGAACCTTTTTGCCGGTTCAACCGTCCCCGAGGCTCTGCTACCTGCGGATCTTGCAAGTGTCGGGCCGCTCAAGGATATTGCTCCCGGCCTGTCTTCTTCGGTGCTTCTGGGCCGACCTGATATTATGGCGGCAGAGCATCAGCTACAAGGCGCCAATGCACTCATCGGAGCAGCCCGCGCGGCCTTTTTCCCCCGCATCAGTCTGACCGCCGCTCTGGGTATAGCCAGTGATGATCTATCCGGCCTTTTTGGTACCGGGTCGGATACCTGGAGCTTTACGCCGCAGGTCGCGCTACCCATTTTTGATGCACGAGTCTGGGCCGCCAGCCGAGTCAGCAAATCCATCCAGAAAATCGCGCTGACCCAGTATGAAAAAAGCATTCAGACCGCATTCAGGGAGGTCGCCGATGCGCTCGCTGTGCGTGGAACCATAGTGCAACAGGTCGCCGCACAACAAGCGATCGTGGATTCCACACAGAAAATCTACGGCTTATCTGATGAGCTCTTCACTCAAGGAATTGCCGGCTATCTGGGCGTACTGGATGCACAGCGCTCTCTCTACGCGGCACAGCAAGGCCTCATCTCGCTGCGTCTGGCCAAACTGGCCAACCAGGTGCAAACCTTCGCCGTGCTGGGAGGAGGAACGCAGCAGTTGCACTCAGAAGCTGATCATCGCGTTCCTGTGAAGTGAGCAAGTCAAACAAGACAAGAGCAACTTCTGGAAACCACAACTTGAAGGGACAGGCCTTGAGTTGTCGTGTACGTTACTTTAGTGACAGTGTTATCTTAGGAAGCCGCAGTTTCGTCGATGAAGCATTCAAACGGCTCCACGACTACTTCAGCCCCAATCGCACAACCGGTGCACGACCAATGCAGCACGAGCAATAGGAAAGATTATGCACCGCACGCCACCTTCACTGCTTCCCTGCTCCCCCTTTTTTTCCTTCTGCTTCATGTCTTTGAACGATAGCGTATTGACAATCAGCTTCTTCTGGCATGCTTTTTCGCGCTCTACCACAAGGACACAACGAAAGGCTATCCCCTTAACGCATCACTGGCAAGGCACGCCGAACACTTCCTGTAACGTGCGGCTTGCTCTTCAAGGGTTCTGATTTCAGCTCGAGCACTTTCTTCAAGCCGAAACACGTGTTCGTTCCAAACGTGCTCCCGCTGACTTGTGACCAAGATATTCACATACACTTGTTTGGCTCGATCGAGTGCGTGTTTCGTTTGCTCTGCTATTTGCAGATTACGCATGGGGCTTTCCTCCATCTGCTCTATCTGCTGAATACCGTGCGTCTTTTGGCCTGCGTCTTTTCCAGAAGGGCCATGCAATAAGCGCACTGACTACAGATACACTGCATAAAAGCGAAACAATCAAGGCCGACGCCATAAAGGAAAGGCCCCACGCCTCAGACATCCTATAGGGAAGCGCATTCCCAACCCGCGGATAGAGGCCCCAAAATCCCACGCCACAACCCACTGCTGCAAATAGCAAACAACCCAACAGCCTCAAGACGGTGCGTATCGCTTTGGAATTCATGCTTTGGCCTTTCCCTTCCGCGTAAACAAATCATAGAGCACAGGCAAAACAAAAAGCGTCAGGATGCCAGAAACGAGGATGCCTCCTACACAGGCAATCCCAACGTTGTTGCGCATTTCGCCACCAATGCCCTGTGACATCGCCAGCGGCATCATGCCCAGTACAGCGGCAATCGTAACCATGATGATCGGGCGAAACCGCTCTGTGGCCGCCGCAACCATCGCTTTGTGTTTAGGAATGCCCTCCGCAACATGGACGTTGAACTGATCCATGATCAGAATGGCGTTGTTGACCACAATACCAATCATCATCACCGCCCCCATCATGGCGAATACATCCAGACTTTTCCCCGCTAGACCAAGCCCCCACAACATACCGATGAGCCCGAGTGGTAAGGTGACCAGGATCAGCGCGGGCTGCCTGAATGACTCCAAGATTGCCGCAAGGGCAAGGATGACAAGAATGATGCCAATCAAGCCGGCCTCCCCAAAGGCCGCCATAGCCTCGCCCATCATCTCTCCCATACCCGCAAACCGGAATGTATACCCCGCAGGAAGTCCCCCTTCGCGATCCATCGCGGCACGCAATTGTTGCATGGCCGGCCCCAGAGGGGCATCGGCAGAAAGCTGCGAAAAGAGTTTAGAAACACGGCGTTTGTCCTCGCGTGTAATCTGAACCGGCGCCATCGAATCGCGAACATCTGCAAGAACGGTTAATGCGAGTGCATGACCAGAAACACCAGGCAGTGCAAACTGTTCTACCTGCGCCTTGCCTTCTTGTTCTTTGAATTTCACGACAATGTCGTATGTACGATCACCCGCCTTGAATGAGCCCGCATCCATCCCGGCTACGTTGGCTCTCAAAGCCAACCCCAAACGGGTGGCCGGGATGCCCGCATCCGCCAGAATGGTTCGGTTGGGATACACACGCAACTCCGGTTTTCCAGGACGCGCTGTCGTGTCAATATCACGGAAACTATTCAGCCCACGGGCCAGCGATTGGGCGCGCAAAGCAAGCGTATCCAGCGTGTCGAGATCGGATCCGGAGATTTGCATGTTGACCGGAATATTTTCCCCGCCAATCATCGAAGGAATAGACAGGGAGACTTTTGCACCTGAGAACGCATCCAGTCTCAAACGTGCTTCTTCCATGAGGTCGTCGATTGACTCATCACGCTCGGTGCGTTCGGAGAAGCGCAAGAAACATTGAGCGAGATGAACCCCCTCCGTTGCTTGCCCTACGGTACCTTCGACTTTGCCAACCGTTACGAGCATGTGACGAAGGTGTGGCAGATCTTCCAACTGCGCCGTAGCCGCGCGAACGCCTGCCTCGGTGGTCGCCAGGGTCGAACTTGCAGGGAACTCCAACTTCACGTATATCTCGCCTTTGTCCGTATCTGAGAAAAGGTTGAAGCCCGCAGATCCGCCCACTTTGAGCGAATGTACAAACATGCAGACGACGGCAATAACCAATAACACCGCCGCCCAACGGTGGCGTTCGTTAAATTGAAGGATCCGGCGATACACACCAATGATAGCATCCAATCCACGGTTCCAGCCGGTTTCCATGCGACTCAAAAGACCACGCTTTCGTTTGTCCAGGGGCCGTAATAAACGGGAACAGAGCATCGGGGTCAGCGAGAATGACAGGAACAACGAAACCACTGTCATAATGAACATCGTCAAGGCCAACGGTCTGATAAAGTTGCCGACCATGCTACCCATCATTGCCAGAGGAAAGAGCACGACCATGTTAGTGCCCGCACTAGCCAAGACCGCTACAAACGTCTCCTTGGCACCCAGACGGGCCGCCTCTTTAGGTGTTTTGCCTTCGCCCAAACGCTTGATGATCCCCTCCAACACCACAATAGAGTTTGTTACCAGAATACCGACAGACATCCCAATAGCAATGAGTGTCGAGGTATTCAATGTCATTCCTGCCATCTGCATGAAAAATAGGCCAATGACAATGGTAAGTGGCATTGTGATACTAACAACCAACAACGCGCGAATATTGTAAAGAAATAGAAACAAAATGGCCACGGTCAAGACGACGCCCTGAAAGACGTTAGACCACGCGCTGGCATTGGTAGCTCGAATGAAGGTTGCATCATCACTAAGCCATACCAGTTCCATGCCTCCGGGAAGTGCCTCCACCAATTCGCCAAAGGCCTTCTGGACACGATCCGCTACGGCAACGGCGTTGGCATCAGACTTCTTAACAATTTTGATGCCCACGCCGGGGCGCCCATCAACAAGAGCAGACTGACGCACTTCTTCGGTACTCATCGCAACCGTCGCCACATCCCGAATATGACAGCGGCGCCCATCAACACTCACCAGCTCCAGATTACCAATATTATTGATGTCACGGTAGTCGGCATCGAACTTGACTGAAAATTCGGTATTTCCCTCTCGAATGCGCCCCACCGGAATCAATCCTACACCCGTCTGGATCGCCTGCACCACCTGCATGCTGCTTAATCCACGGGCGGAGAGTTCGTCTCGGTCAAGAGCAACCTGGACTTCGCGTTCGGCACCCCCAATGAGTTCCACATCAGCGACCCCCCGCAGAATGGAGATTCGATCGCGAAACGTATTGTCGGCATAATCATATAACTCGTCGATGGGCGCATCGCCAGTCAAGCCAAGCGTCACAATCGCCTTGGCGTTGACATCGAATTTCTGAATGACCGGGTCCTCTGCATCGCCGGGAAGATCTTCTTGAATCAAGTCCAGCTTCTCTCGCACATCCGTGGCCGCAACATCTACATCCACTTCAAGTTGGAACTCCAGAAAGGTAAATGCCACATCTTCCATACAGCTTGAGGATACATGCTTGAGGCCGTCAATGGTCCCAACGGCATCCTCGATTTTCTTGGCAATATCCGTCTCGATCTCGCTGGGACTGGCCCCTGGATATACCGTCATAATCGTGACAAACGGCGTGTCCATTTGGGGCATTAACTCAAGCCCCATTTTACGCAAAGCGTTGAACCCCAGGAGGGTCAGCGCAATAATAAGACAGGACATTGCGATTGGACGGCGAATAGAAACATCGGAAAGAATCATGGCTACTCCTCCACCACGACGACAGTGTCGCCGTCATTAACATACTGCTGTCCCTTAACAATAACGCGTGCGTCACCGTCCAGCGGTTCCAAATAGGCGGCAATGCCGGGGGTCTGATCCTGTCGCGAGGAAA
>CAZNWT010000183.1:0-5909 GCA_964576795.1 uncultured Victivallales bacterium | reverse complement strand
GTTAAATTAAGTAACTAGCTCCTCTTCGAAAAGCCCCGAAGGGGCGAGATATATGAGCCCGGGGCAACGCCCTGGGTAAAAAATCCAAATAGATTCAACCCCGAAGGGGCGGGATATATGCCCATGTATCTACACCTTCCTCTATCCCGCCCTTTCAGGGCATAGACTTTTTGCTAGCCGTTCCGATAGGCATCCAACGCACTCGGAAATGGGCTGAGTGCGCGTTCCATGATGCCCAGAGAGTAGGCAATTGTAATTCCGTAGTTTGTGATCGGAATGCCGAGCGAGTGGCACTGCTCAACACGTGATAGCAAGTTTCTTCGATTAAATGAGCAAGATCCGCAGTGGATGACAAGTTTATATGGGCTTAGGTCTTTTGGAAAATCTACGCCCTGTGTGTGATCAAAGTCGAGTTTTCCTCCTACATATTGCGTCAGCCAGCGTGGAATTTTGACGCGTCCAATGTCATCGCCGATGGGATGGTGGGTGCATGCTTCGGCCACTAGAACTCGATCCCCCGTTCGAAGGCTGTCAATCGCTTTTGCGCCGCGCACAAAGGCATTAAGATCGCCTTTTACTCTCGCAAACAGAATGGAAAATGATGTCATCTTGATCTTGGGAGGCGTGTCGGCTGTAACTTTTAGAAATGCCTGGGAGTCGGTGATGACGAGGGCAGGGGGGATGCGCAGACGATTGAGGCTTTCTCGAAGTTCGCGCTCCTTGACCACCATACAGTATGCGTCATTGTCGAGTAGGTCGCGGATGGTTTGAACTTGAGGGAGAATAAGCCGTCCCTTTGGGGCCTCCAGATCAATGGGGACAACCAACACCGCCAGTTCGCCTGGAGGGACAAGATCTCCCACAATTGTGGGGTTCTGTATGTATTCCTCCGGTAGCGCTTTAATGAGCATTTCGCGAAGCAGATGGCGGCATTCGGGGCCTGTGGCGCAGGTCTCAATCCACGGGATGCTGCTATTGGTTAGGTGCTCTTTGATGGTGCTGTCCGCAATGGCAAGGTCTGCTTTGTTGAAGACCACCAGCTGAGGTGTTCCGCGATCTGTGAAGGTCTTGACGAGCGACTCTTCAAAGGTGTCCCATTGCCCTGCGGCAACCACGATGACGGCAATATCGGTACGATCAAAAACGAGTCGTGTCTTCTCTACGCGTTTATCTCCTAATGCTCCCTCGTCGTCCACGCCTGCGGTATCAATGAAGAGCACGGGGCCAATTGGCAGCAGTTCCATAGGTTTTTCAACGGGGTCCGTCGTTGTACCAGCGGTGTCAGAAACAATAGCGCTCTCCTGACGGGTAATGGCATTGAGAATCGATGATTTTCCCACGTTTCTGCGACCAAATAGGCCAATGTGCAGACGAAGCCCTTTTGGTGTATTTTGCATTATAGTTCCTTGTCTTCGTGTGAGCTGTTGGAGCCCAGCTTTGTGACATTTTCTGGAGTGATTGCCTGTTCGAATGATTCCTGATCCATTAGGCCGCACTCCTCCACGACCCCACGTAGAGGACGATTGCTTGCCTCTGCTTCTGCCAGAGCCGCTTGGGCGGTTTCATAACCCAGAAGCTCTACCAATGCCGTGGCGGTTGCACCGGAATTTCCTACGTGACTTGCACAGGTCGCCTCATTGACTTGCATGCCCAAAACGCAGCGTCTGGCCAAAACAGCGCAGGCTTCACGCAGCAGAGAAAGACTCTCAAGCAGATTGTCAGCAATCAACGGCATGAATGCATTGAGTTCCAGATTGCCCATGGAGGCGGCTTGTGTAATGGCGACATCGTTAGCCATGACCGTGATGGCGGCTTGGGATACCGCTTCAGGGATGACCGGATTGACTTTGCCTGGCATAATGGATGAGCCCGCCTGACATTTTGGAAGGGTCAGTTCTCCGAGTCCCGCAGTGGGCCCCGATGCCATCAGGCGCAAGTCGCCCGAGATTTTCAGAAGATTTGAGGCGCATGCCTTCAGAATGCCGCTGACTTCAACGAAAACATCGGCATTCTGTGTGGCTTCAACGAGGTTCTCGGCGCGTGCAAGCCCCAGCCCTGTGAGGGTTCGCAGAACTTCGGTTGCACGAAAGATATACTGTCGGGGTGCGGCCAGCCCCGTGCCAATCGCGGTTCCGCCAAGGTTTACCACACGCAAACGCTCCTCGCACTTATACAGCCGCCAGCGGTCCCGGCTGAAAGCTTCCGCAAATGCGCTCATGGTACGGCCCATCGTTGTCAGCACCGCATCTTGAAGTTGGGTGCGCCCGACCTTGACGACGTGGGCGAATTCCTTTTCTTTTTCCTGAAAAGCTTCCTGCAACTCAATGACGGTCTTCTCAAGTGCTTTCACGGATGTGATCGCAGCAACGCGCAGAGCCGTGGGGTAGGTGTCATTCGTGGACTGATGGAGATTGATGTCTGCGATCGGGTCAATCTTTTCATAGGATCCGAGCGGGTGTTCCATAAGCTGAAGCGCACGATTGGCGAGCACTTCATTGACATTCATATTGGTCGATGTTCCGGCACCGCCTTGCAGTGCGTCGACCACGATGTGGTGATCAAGGTCTCCTGCCATCATTTCTCGACAAGCACCTGCGATGGCATTCCATTCCGTGTCATTCCACACTCCCTGCTCGTGGTTGGTTTGGGCACAGGCGAGCTTCACAGCCCCATACGCATGTACCAGTTCCTTGCGGACTGGTCTTCGGGCGATAGAAAAGTTGTCGAGAGCCCGCGCTGTATGAATTCCATAAAGGGAATCTTCAGGCACTGTTAGTGTGCCGAGAGCATCATGTTCTGTTCGCATTGGCATGGTTCGCCATCATTTCTAGCAGTAAACGTTGTGCTGCCTTGTTGGAAACCTGATCGCGGGGGTTCTTCGACCGCTTCGCAACGATAGGGTCCAGGGTTGCAATCACATTGTCAATTAGGGTTTCGCCGACTTGGCGTATTTTGGTGTTTGCTCAATCTGTGATTCATTAATCATACCGGTGCCTGTTTTGTTTGTCACTCAATGACTGTGAAATGGGTTGCTCTTAATGTGAGAAATATAATGCTACTAAGTTGGAGGCGGTTTGTCTGTTAAAAAATTAACGAATAAGTGCAATGCCTTGTGATATGGAATCATCAGGCTTCAATTTATGGGATAATTGGGCTAAAGACGATTGGGTGCAAAATGGCTTTGCCGACACTTAAAACGATCTCGTTGAATCCGTAGGCACTGCTGTTCGGGGCGAGGGCGCCCCAACTCCATTTTTGCAGGACTTCGCTTGATGCAGTAATGGAGGTGGCCTGCCCTCGGGTGCTGGAACCCCGGATTCGCTTCGGGGCCGCAGATTGCAGAGAGTGGCACCCCCCGCCTTCTCGCAGGTTCACCGCCCCTTTGTAGTCAGGTTATGCTGAACACCCTCAGAATTGTTTGCCGGCGTTTGGGGCTGTCTTGGCCGTGCGTAACACCATTGCCTTACCGCACTGCGAACAGTCTGGGATGGGATCTGTCTGATCCGTCTGATCAGGCTGATTCTTTTTGCTGTTGTGGCTGTGGTTGGGTGTGATCGCGTTTAACAGAGCAATGGACGTGGGCACCTCCTTTTGAGGAGGCTTCATAGTAAACCCAATCAAAACCTGCGGCCCAACAGAGTTTAGCCAGTCGTTCGAGGCCGATTTCATCGCAGGTGAGGTCGATGGCACGACCTTCTTTGTGAAGAGAGCCTGAACTATGTATGCCGGTTGCGCGGTAGGTGTCCTGAACTTCAAGTATGCCGCCCTCGGCATGGACGAGTTCAATGAGGAGTCGCAAGGGGGCTTCCAGGGCCTTGTGCATGGAGTGATCGCACTCGTCATCCTCTGTATCATTATCGCTTTCCCAGAACACGCGCTCATCATCAACATAGATGAGGTCACGCCCTGCGGAGAAGAGTTCCGGTTTTCTGCTGCCAGATGTGCGTCCCTCGCCGTTGTTTGGAAGATGTGTATCGGCTTTGAATTGTTTTGGTATAGTCCGCACTGGTGTGGTGAAAATGGGTGAGGGCGGCTCGTCGGCATTTACAAATACAGCCTCCTCTGGCATCGGCTCCGACAATTCAGGTCGGCCGACTTGTCGCAGCCCCATGCCAATGAGCAGCACGAGTGTGAGGAAGAGGGACGCACTCCCGACCACGAGAATCTTTCCATGTAGTGTTAAATGGCGCATGGGAACCAGTATCCCAAACGAATCGTACTCCTATCAAGCAAACAGTATAGATTCTTGATTTTCGCTTAATCGTCTTTTTGTGGACGTTTCCCTTGTGTTTCCTCGTCTCTCTTTTTAACATCGAGCCCACAGAGGGTCGTAGTCTAGTGATGTGACTAACATTCGTATTGAGCGATTTTGGGCGGTGTGGGTGTAACAAGAGGAGTGAGCTATGAAACGTGAAGCAGTTTTTTTTCTGGCATTTGTTATGATTATGAGTCTGGTCACAGGTTGTGCAAGCACGAGTTCGATGAGTGGAAAGACGCCGTTTGAAATTATTCAGGAGAACGAGATAGCCATCAGCGCGGCTGGCGGACTAGCTGAGGTTGGTATATGCTCCACCCGCACCGTAGTGCTTGCCATGGATCGTGCTCAAACGCGTGGGCGCGATCAACTGGCGAGTAGAGTAGAATCCAAGTTAAATGATTTAAAGCAGGCGTTTTTGAAAGAAGAGGGACCTGCCGATGCGGGAGAGATCAATAAACTATTTTCTGCGGCGACGGGGCACCTCAAGCATCTGATTGTGCACGGCATGGCGCCGAAGGATTTTCAGACTGATTCTCATGATAATCTGACTACGGCTTGGGCGCTGATGGTTGCTGAACCGAAGAAACTTGCCAACGCACTTGCAGGTCAGTCGTACGTTTCTCCGCATCTTTACACGCGATTCCTTGCCTCGGAGACGTTTGCTGCGCTGGATAAAGAAATCAAGGACTTTGATGCCTTTAAGGCCTCCCGGGGTGGTATGGTGATTGCACGCTAGCCGCTAACCGTTATGGATTAACCGTTAGGCGTTTGACGTTAAGTGGCTCTTGAAAACTTCCAGCGGTGCCTTTGGCGAGATGCTTCGGCATGCTCAGTATAATAGTTCATTAGGGAACCCTTGAGTCCAGAAGGTATCATTCCTAGGAATATTGCGAGCGAAGACCGTCCGATCATGGGTATGGACACCATCAGAAATCGCTTCTGCTTCGGTCATCCCGAGCTTGTCGAGGGATCTCGGCACGTGGGTCCGGATGAGATGTCTCGGCAAGCTTGACATGACAGTAGGGAGCGTTGTGTGATTTCGAGCGCAGTCGAGGAACCTTGAGTTTTTTACAACAACCATTTAAGCGGTAGAGCTTGGACGTGAACCGTTTAGGTTTTGATGTTGGGGGACTCACTTGAATTCGCGATGTTTGCCTCTCGCACCAGTAACGTGGCGATGTTGTTTTCCACCTGCAATGCCCCTGCGCTGATATGCCACGTTTCCCGCTCTCCGCTGTTGTCCGTAATGGTCATGGGGCCTGTTAGCAGTGCGGCAAGCAGGGGTTGATGGTGCGCCATTATCGTGAGTCGCCCTTCGGCAGCGGGGACATCAATGGCAACGACGTTGCGTGGGGGCATTGGCGTCTCAGGAAGTACAATAGCGAGTTGAAATGTGTTGGCCATGATATCAAATTCCGAATGTGGCGTGGTGCCTTGCGTTACGTGTTATTCGTGTAACCGAGTTTTTCAGCCTTTTTGATGACCTGGTCGATGGAGCCGACCATCATGAATGCTTGTTCGGGGATGGCATCATACTTGCCGCTGCAAATATCCCGGAATCCCTGTACGGTTTCTGCTACGGGGACGTATTGACCGGGAATACCGGTGAACTGCTCGGCGACAAAATTGGGTTGCGAGAGAAAGCGTTGAA
>CAZNWT010000182.1:0-6171 GCA_964576795.1 uncultured Victivallales bacterium | reverse complement strand
CCAGAGTTAGCATAACACTTTTAGAATTCAGGAACAGGACTTAGCGGAGTATCAAATTGGTGCACGCTATCGCTTGCCGCGGTCGCGTCAAGCGAAGCGTGACCATGACGTTCGGTGAGGAGAGAATATGAAGATTAGTATCACAAAGAAGACCGTCATCTGGTCGCTATTTCTGTACGCAGCCGCAGCCACCGCCTATTCCCTCATGACTTGGGGATGGATGTCAGAAGGGAATGCCGGTCTATTCGGTGACTCATTCGGAGCATTCAACGGCATCGTTTCGGGACTCGCGTTCCTTGGAGTTCTTGGAGCGTTGCTGCTACAGATACAAGCACTGGCACAGCAGCAGAAGCAGCTTGAACTTCAGCAGGAAGAGATTCGCCTTCAGCGGGAAGATTTAGAACTGAACCGAAAGGAGCTTGTGCGTTCAGCAGTTGCGCAAGAAGAATCTCAGCAAGCGCTTTCACAACAGGTGAGGCATATGGCAATAGCATCACGCATTACGCTTTGCCATGAACTCTATCCCATCTTCGATAATCTTCGCGTTGCGAGCCTGAGTCGGAACCCCCAAGACATGGAGGGGCATGCTCGCTATACACAGTTAGCAAAACGATGCAGAACTGAACTGGAACAAATCTTTGAGCAAACGGTTGTGAAGGGAGACAATACACCGAACCAATGAATGCACTTTACCAAAATGGGCGCGCCCATTTTGGAAAGTGATTCTGACGTTATGCATAAGGAACTATCGAAATGGCACTGAGCGAATTTGAACGACATAAGGTTGAAGTCGAGGTGGGACGCTTTGTCGAAAGCCACAGACCCCCTGAAAGTATTCGCGAGCAACTAGACATTGGTTTCAAACTTGAAAACCAGAGTATCGTTCTTTTCGAAATCCGACCACGTTGGGACAAGCCAGAGGAAAAGATGGAGCATCCCGTTGCCAAGGCAACGTACTCAAAAGCCCAACAGATCTGGAAAGTGTACTGGATGCGATCCGACCTCAAGTGGCATCGGTATGAGCCAGCTCCAACGGCCGATCAGCTTGACGATTTCCTTACATTGGTTGATGAAGACAAGCACGCTTGTTTCTGGGGATGAAGATGCATAACAAGACACCTGGAGCATATTTCAAAAGGCCACGGACGACCTTTTGAAAATGCTCAGGTGCGACGTTATGAACTGATAAATGAAACAGTACAGCGTTAACATTCAGGTTGATTTCGACGAACCGAGGGTAATGCCTCCCTGCGAGGGGAGCAACAGCCCGTGGAACGCTATAGGCTATTTCCGGAACTTCTACTGTTCGGACGGCTCGAAGGCCAAGGCCCAACAGATGGCGCTCGACTTCGTCAACGCAAACGAAACCGATCCAGAAGCATGCCGCTTCAGGTGTGTCCATATCGCGTGGATGCGGGGGCTGACATCCGCAGATCAGATTCCTGGCAGGCTGACGCAGGAGATGTTTGAGAAACGACATGAGCACGGGATCTGGTACGACAACGGCAAGCAGTACTACGTCAGTGACGCCGATTGCGCTGCGGCATGGACAGAAGAGGATTCATAACCAGTTGCTGGACACTATTCCAAAGGCTCGAATACAAGCCTTTGGACAGTGTCAGCACGACGTTCGAGAAGATAGATTGATTACGATCCTCAGATATCATAGCCTCTTTACAGAAAAGGAGACGTGTCAATGTCACCACAACTGATAGAATGCGAAGCCCAAGCGCTGAAACTGCCGCCTACGGACCGCGCCGCGCTTGCCGAGCACCTGATTGCCAGTCTTGACGATCTGAACGATGAGCAGAATGAGCAACTCTGGCTTGAAGAGGCCGACCGACGTTACCGCGAATACAAGAACGGCAGCATCACCGCAAGCCCGGTAGAAGATGTTCTCAGCAATGCCCGGGCTGCAATCAAGTGAAGTCGGCCCACTTTCTACGTCCCGCCGAATTGGAGCTGCTCGACGCAGCGCAGTACTACGAACGTCAGGCAACAGGTCTTGGCAGCGAGTTTCTCGACGAGATAGATGCTGCCATCCTGGACATTCGCGAAAGCCCTGAGCGGTGGCCCATACTCAGGGACAATATCCGGCAGCGTCTTGTCCGCCGCTTCCCTTATGCCCTTCTGTATCGAGTTGATCCTGACGAGATTATCATTCAGGCAACAATGCACCTGCGCAGACGACCTGACTACTGGACCGGAAGATAGCGAATCTCGAACAAGAAAAATGCAGCGTACGGCTAAAGCCGCCGCGGATTTTCGACGTTCGGGGTAGGCAAGATATGACAAGATCCACCGTTCTGTTCGTGACCATCACCGGGGCAATACTCGTCAGCTTCGTGATGGGTGCCCGGATTCACTCGCACCTGAAACGGCGTGCCGGAGCAGAACATGGCGCGGCAAGGCTCGTCGCCACCATTGAGGCGCGTGCAGAGCGCTCTGGGGCTCTGCCGCCAGCCGGTCACGAGGGCTTGGTGGGTGAGTTTATATCACAGTCCCCCCGCCTCGGTGGCCCGGTCGATTCGTGGGGCACGCTATTTCGGTACCGCGTTGAAAACGACACCCCGGTTGTGGAGTCCGCTGGTCCAGACCACGAATTTGGAACGAAGGACGACATCAGCGTATTCGGATCGCCCCGAACAAATCCATGGACCACTACAAATCACCCCGCGCTTCGCACGGAGTGATGTGAGGGTCATGATGACGTTATGCCTAAAAACAACTCTTGCACACCTCCGCCCAAAGATGTATGTTGATGCACGAATTGCATCAGGTGATGCATACTTAGCATCATATGATGCAATATATTCTGGAGTTAAAAAATGCTTGAAACGCTACTTGGATCAAGAAGTTGTGAGCAGGTCTTGCTCTTCATCATGGCCCGTGAAGAAGGGTATCCTAGAGAGATTGCTAGGTTCTTCAATGTTGACTACAGGCCCATACGCAACCAACTCAACAAACTCGAGGGTGGTGGAATCCTTTGTAGTCGAGAAGCTGGCAAGACGATCCTATACGCCTTCAACCCCAGGTGCCCTTATCTAACGGAGCTCATAGGACTCTTAGAAAAGGTAATGACGTTCTGCCCTATCGACCTCAGAGAACGCCTGGTGATGAATAGGAGAAGGCCAAGGAGACGAGGCAAGCCCCTGTGAAAGCAATCGCGGATATGTCTAGGGCGGATCTCGGCGCATTTGTTCAAGAGCACCTTCGCTCTAGGGGAATTGATGTGGTGCTCAGTGGCGGAGCATGTGTATCCATCTACAGTAACGACCAATACGTTTCCATGGATCTCGACATGATTCACACCAGCCTGATGAAACCCAAACGTAAGTCGTTCCGCGATGCTATGGCTGAGCTCGGATTCGCTGAATACGGACGCTACTTTAAGCATCCAGACACAAAACTATTCGTAGAGTTCCCTGCCGGCCCACCGGCCGTGGGAGAAGAACCGGTCAAAGAGATTCAAGAGCGATACGAGGACACGGGCGTTCTTAGAATCATCTCCCCAACCGACTGTATTAAAGACAGACTGACTGGGTTCTATCATGACAATGACCACCAGTGTCTAGCGCAAGCAATTCTTGTTGCCCAACAGAACGCAGTTAATATCGACGAGATCGAACGCTGGTCAAAAGGAGAGGGCAAACTCGTCGTATTCCGACAAATACGAGAGCAACTGACGAGGAAGGCATAACCAGAAAATGCACGCTATGCGCTGTCGCGCAAGCGTGATTTAATCGTTAGCTGAGCAGATCTTATGACCAAAAAGAAAACTCTTATACTTCTTGCACTCGTACTGTTGCTCCCAGTGGGTCAGAGTGCAGGCATGGCAAGCCGCCACAAGCTTCGCCAAATCAAGAAAGAACTTAAATCACGAGATAGACCCATTGTTTTCTACGGTGTTGTTGCCGATGATAATGGGACTCCCGTTTCAGATGCTGAGATAGAAATCCACTACCGACATTACTCTCCCAAGCTCACTGCGGGAACCGGAAAGAAGCATGTCGCACGGATAAGACAGGAGTCTTCATTGTCAAGGGGGTAAGAGGAACAAAGCTGTTCATTAACAACATTTCCAAATTCGGATAGCGCACAGATCCAGCAGCGTTGATGAGGCGCTGCGCATAAGCTGATCAAGGAGTTCTCGCGGATGGGACCGGATGTGCCTGCGCAACTGTTCGGCAACGGTGAAGGTGACCAGATGATAGGTGACGCCCGGCAGCAACAGGGCACACTGCTTGCGCAGCCACTCGTTGGCAGAAGTTCTGCCGCACGAGGGACAATGCCGGTTACCACATCCCTGGTAGGTGAAATGACCGTGCCCGCAGCCGGGACAGCGCCAAAGCGCTGAGCCAGCTGCGGGTGTGTGGCACTTCTCTATAGCGTCCATCGCCCGGAGTTGATCCAGACTCATGTCCTCAGAATAGCGCCTACGGTATTCATCTCCATGGGTGCGAAATATGTCACCCAGCTTCCCCATGGTCTCTAGACCGATAGATCGCTGATGTCATCCATCAACGCTTCGAGGATCTTGCCTGCCGCGTGGGTGCTTTGTTCGGTAAACGGAACATCCAGATCAACCGTACGTCTTCTTCATTGCAATTGCACAAAAAGAGCTACAAACTCCACTTCAACAAAAAACCATGGTATGCCAGCGTCCAACAAGTGGATGAACCAGACGTCGACAAGCGTCATTCACTCGCTTCGCTTCGATAACGGGATCTCGACGCAGGTTATCCAAAACGTTCGCCCCAAGGATAGACTTGACTTGTAATGCAATTGTGCTACACTGACTCTATGAATAATACAGCAACAGTCCATGCAAGAATAGATTCAAAAACGAAGCGTGCATCTGAACGAGTGCTTCATAAAATTGGTATGACCCCCACCGATGCCGTCCGTCTATTGTACCGACAGATTGCCCTTCGGAGGGAGTTTCCTCTCGAGCTGCGAATTCCGAACAAGCTGACCGCGAGTACGTTGGACAAGAGTGACCGTGGGGAGGAAATTGAGACATTCGACTCTCTGGACCAGATGGTTGAGAGCTGGAGCGAATGAAACTCTCACAGACCACGCAATTCAAAAAAGACATCAAGCGCCAAATCAAGCAAGGCAAAGATCAGCGAAAATTGACTTCGCTTGTCGGTCTTCTACTTGTCAGCGAGTCGCTGCCCCCGAAAAACCAAGACCACCCCCTGAAGGGGACTTGGAAGGGCAGACGAGACTGCCACATCGAGCCCGACTGGATTCTGATTTACAGAAGATCTGAGGATGAGCTGCTGCTTGAACGAACCGGCAGTCACAGCGATCTGTTCTGATAACCGGGCGAACAAGAAAAATGCAGCGTACGGCTAAAGCCGCCGCTGATTTTCGACGTTCGGCGGGAGAGATAATGAAACGACTACTCATTGCACTGCTGGTGTTCGGAACTCAATCAGCGTTCTCTGCGGGCGACGTGACGAATGCCCTCAAAGTGGCTGTCGTCACAACCAAAGCCATAGGCATGCTGACAACCAACGACGTTCCCGCGGAGTGGAGGCTGTCCTCCACCACAGTCGTGGAGAAGAAGTACACGACAACGACCTTCAGACGGGGCAGCAACACGGTCATGGATTTACGATGGCCTACCGACTGGACGGAAGAAGAGAAACGTGACTACGTCACGGGTCACCTTCTCGACGGCACGACACAGGTAGCCCGATTGCTTGGCGGTCCGCCCCGCAGCATCACTGTCGTCCCACATGTTCCGCCAGAGCAGTACACAATCCTGGTGCACACGTCCCTCGACACCAATTCTGCGGTGACCGTGACGGGAACCAACGGGTTCTCGGAAACATACATTCTTCATGGGCGCGCAACGGCGCCCATGGGAGAACTCGACTACACCAAGATGAGATTCTTCGAGAACTTCGCGTGGACACCATTTGTTGACACCGTGACGAACAAGATGGAGAGATCGCCGAACCAGACAAATGGACACTAGCTCAAACCGCCGCTACGCTCTGGTTTGATCAGTGTCATTTTCGACGTTGGACGAAAAAATGAATTTTGGAACAAACGCCTGAGCGTGATTGCGAAAGCGCCTTTAAAACTGTTCTTTACCGGCGCGTTGAAACCGCTATAAATTGCCCTCATGAAGGCGGGAGTGGTTCAACGCATTTTCAA
>CAZNWT010000181.1:0-6219 GCA_964576795.1 uncultured Victivallales bacterium | reverse complement strand
CTGGTTTACACCCAGAGGGTCGGGGGTTCGAGTCCCTCATCGCCCACCATCTTAAGTGATTCATGCGACGCTACTTGTGGTTGTTCTGCAAGTGGTGTTTTTTGTGCCCTGGAAGCTCGCGACAAAACGGGGACAAAACGTGCATCGACATTGCATCGAGGCCCATTTGACGCCCTTTTAATAGGCAGTTTCTAGATCTCGGCCGCTGTCAGAAGCATGTCGAGTGTTCGAAGAACATGCTTCTGCATTGCCCAAGGCAGCGCCTCAAGTCGCGCAGCTCGTCGCAACACCTGATGACTGAGGAGTGTACTCTTTCCCTGTCGTGAATCCAGCCCAACGATTTCATCCGCCGTCACCTTGAGCGCTTTGGCCAGACGCACGAGCGCATCTGGATGTAGCCGCGTGCGCCCGCGCTCGTAATCCGAGAGCCTGTTCTGGCCAATACCAATCCGCTTTGCCAACGCCTTTTGAGAAACGCCACGCGCATTGCGTATCCGAGCCAGCCGCTCCCCGACAGGCACCGCTTCTGCAATTGGATTCCGTCCCGTCTTTTGAGTCTTCTTATCCATGCCAATAAATCTAGCATGCCTTTTCACAAAACATTTGAATTGCACTTGACTGCAAAACTGTATTAGTGATATTTCAGGAATGAAGATAACTTGATAAGTCTGCATTGTATTTGGCGGGAGGCTTTCAGAAATGCTCCCATGTGCCCATATAGATTCTCAAGGGTGTAAGAGAAATAAGAAGGAGGTCAGCACACTGCATGCCGGAGTTGGAGGAGTCAGAACAAAACCGAAAGTAGAGGGGATTATGATGAGTCGTTGCAACGTGACGGAAATGGTTAAGAAGTGTGTTCTTCAGAACATGATACAAAGCTCCATAGTAGTGGTGACTCTCTGCCTTGTCTGCCCAATGGCAATCGGTTCTCCCGATACAGAGGTCGCAGTAGCGGCGGAAGCACCTGTTATGAGCGATACAAATCAGGAGCTTTATCGCCTCATGTTCGAAGGCAACGTCATTGATGCCGTCCAATACCAGCATGCCCTTGAACACGGTCGCCTCCCTGGAAACGGAGCCCTTCCAAATGCCGCGATCCCAGCCGAGAGGCAAACCACATGGAATTCACTGCACTCCCAAGGTGTCATCTCTGCCGAAGAGCTTGTGCAGATTCTTGGTGAAGGAAAGATTGGCGATCTTTCCGAAACCGACCTAAAGGCCTTTGAAGAGCTCGCACCAGTGTATGAACCGAATCACGCCAAGCGACTCAAGTACGAGGTTCGCAAGAAGCATATTGCCGTTGACATGATCCGCTTTCGGCAGACAACAGGAAAAAAGTGGACGCGATGGAAAGAGGAGGCAGATGAGAGGGCAAAACTCGAAGGGATCCCCATTCGCTTTGGGGGTTTGGTGCTTGTCCGTTTTGATGAAAGAGGCCTGCCTGTCTACATCACTCATCTTAACAAAAATGCAGCTGACAGTATATGGTGTGATGAGATTAGGCCTGGAGGATCAAGCCCATTTGGCCTCACGGGCAGCAATATCACAGTCGCGGTGTTTGATGCTGGACTTATCAGAGATACACATCAGGAGTTCGTCGGCAGAGTGAAATCAGCCGGGACGAACATGTTTTTCCTTGGCTATCACTCGACAGCCGTTGCCGGAACAGTAGGTGCGTACGGGGTCGAAACCAATGCAATGGGGATGGCTCCTGCTTCAAATGTGGATGTATACGATAGTAGCTATCCTGCCCCTTTGGACGTTCTCCCTGCAATCATACAGACAAATCCGCTTTGTCAAATTTCAAATCATTCCTACGGACGGGCCATTGGCTGGCACCACATAGGCACCAATGACTACTGGTTAGGAGATAAGAGTATCAGCACCAATGAAGACATAGCATTCGGACAATATACCACCAAATCGCGTGCTATCGACGAGCTCTGTTATGACGCCAAATACCATCTGCCAGTCTATGCGGCAGGGAATAATGGGGAGCCTGAAGGACTCTATTGGTATGTACAGGAACATCTATGTCAGAATGCGCAGGGCGTATATACTACACACACAGACAGCCATGCCCCAGATGGAGACTACATGTATACAGATACGCTCTCTCCGTATTCAACCCCGAAGAACGGCATGATCGTGGGAAGTGCCATAGATGCAATAGGAGGGTATACGACAAACACGCCTGGTGCATATGGATGGTATCCAGAGAACCCGCCGAGTGAATGGCGATCGAACTACAGCAGTCAGGGATTGACCGATGATTTACGTGCCAAACCGGATATTCTTGCTAATGGAGAGATGATCTACACAACGGATTCTGACGCAGATGATGATTACGTGTCCTATCCGCCTGGTAAATCAGGGACCAGCTTTTCGGCACCATGCGTATCCGGATCGCTGGCGTTACTCCAAGAGCTTCACCAGCGTATCTACGGGACAAACGCACCGATGCTTGCGTCTACTCTCAAAGCGATAGCACTCCATACGGCCGTGAACAGAAATCCTGATTATAGTCACAGTTTTGCAGAAGGTTGGGGGGTTATGAATACGCTGGCTGCTGCCTGGGTTATCAGCAATAACGCAGCATGGGCATCTATGCCGCATGTCAAGGAGGTCGCTTTGCAGGACGGTGACATGATCGAGTTTCGTTCCCAAGCCACTGACACCAATATGCTGCTCTTCACTGTGGTATGGACTGACCCGGAGGGACCAATCCCGCCATACACACTCGATGCCACAAACAGTGTTCTCGTCAACGACCTTGACCTACGAGTCTACGCGCCAGATGGCACAACGAATTATCCTTACGTCTATGTGGAGGATACCACAAACGTTAACCTATCGTTCAAGCAAGTCAGAGCAGACAATGATCGTGATAATGTAGAACGCATCTATATTGCAGATCCGACCAATGGTTGGTATACTGTGCAAGTCACGCACAAGGGGGCGTTGAGCAATGGTGTTCAGGATGTGTCGATTGTTGTGACGGGGAATACCCCCACAAATGCACCTGATTTCAAGATAAGCAAAATTATGAATTCTACCAGTGAAGATATGGTTCAGTTGGAATGGCCTGGAGTCGTGGGCGGATTGTATGAAGTACAGTCTTTGACAAACTTAATGGACAGCCCGAGTGGTTGGACTCCGATAGGCCAGACTCTGAGTTCCTATCAGCCGACAAACATTTGGACAAATGCTGTTTCTGAAGGTGAACCCCAGTTCTTCCGTATAGAGAGACTGAAATGACCAGAAGCGTGTATTTCTTGGCTACGGCTTTATTGCTGATTGCTCTGCCCCTCACGGGGCAGAGCAGCCCGACTATTTCATGGTCAGGTCCGCAGAATATCCAGATAGGGATTGGTCAAAGACCGTACTTTCTGCTCGATATCGACGGTGATGGCGTGACTGAATTTACATTCTCCCGTGGCGTAGACCCTTTTTTCATCTCTGCCTTCGGTTCCTCAGAGAACGATCTGCTTGCACGGGTGTATGAGGGGGAACCGACTCTTGCCAATACAGCCCCCTTGACGGAGGGAACGCAGATCGACGCAGACCCAACCGGCGATACAGCTTGGGAAAGCGTGTGGGAGTATGGTTCGCAGACATTTGTGACTAGTCAAGTATATGATGATCGTATTGGCAATGGTGCGTGGTTTGGAGTCGCGGATGGATATCAAGGTATCCGGTTTGTTGAAGGTGGTGAGACATACTATGGGTGGGTGAGAATGTCGTTCCCTACCGACCTTCCAGAAGCCATCATCCACGACTGGGCCTACGAGACGCGGCCGGGATTCGGCATCATGGCTGGGGTTGTGCCGGAACCATCGACCTGGGCGCTATTCCTTTGTGGCGGGGCCTGCCTTCTCGGCAGACTTCGCTTCTGCCGCAAAGCGAAGCGCGAGTAACACGACCAATCTACTGTGTTATGAAAACTCCTGCCTCACCACTCTGTCCCTGCGGTAGCCGAAAACCTTATGCCGACTGCTGTCAGCCGATGCACATGGACATTCGGCTCGCCGTTCTGCCCCAACAGCTCATTCGTGCACGCTTCGCAGCAATGGCCATGGGCAATATGGACTTCTTCCGGCAAAGCATCGTCCGCAAACATCGCCATCTACTCAAAACCGATGAAGTGCGCGAAACCTTTGCACGCCAAGTATTCCACTCAATCACGCTGACCCATGTTGAACGAAAAGGATTCCTGCGGCATCGGGCTGTCGTTCACAGTCGCATCGTCATGGGCAGGCTCAGCAAGCCGGTTACCCATGCCGAACGAACATATCTCAAGCGTGAACTTGGCGCGTGGCGTATCATCCATATTGACCATATGGAAACCGGCATTCCCGAACCGAAGAACGGTCGCAACGTACCTTGTCCATGTGGCAGTGGTCAGAAATACAAACGGTGCTGTGGCGCAACGCACCCCGTAGCGCAATCGTGATTACTGTCTGCCTACCCGCCCTGCTTCGCATCGCTATGTAGGTAGGTTGAAAGACTGCCAAGAGCAAACTCTTTTTAGCCGTACATCTTTAATTTTCTGTGTATGGTTCCCGTCTGGTGAGACTGCCATAGCGCATAGCGTCGCCGTCGGCTAGACTCCCGAATGGAAATGGAGCATCAAAGAGAGGTCCCGCTTGCGGAGAGACAAACATGCCGTGTTGTCACTGGAGAGGGTAAGGGTTCCGCTGGCTTGCGAATGCAAGACAGGGATGCCTGGGGGAACCTTGTTCCCGCTCAGGCGCACCGCCTTTTGCTATCACAAAAGCCGCCACGCTCTGAACGCCTGAGAGTACCCGCTCGCTACGCTCGCAACCCCCAGAAGACTCCCTACGCTCGTCGGGCGAGTCGCTACCGCTCCAGGTCTCGCTATCGCTCGATCAGGCGAAGGATACTCGCTTCGCTCAAACAGGCGACCATCCAGCAAAACCGTATCCTGCTATCCCCGAACGTGTCACGGTGAGTGCGGAATCGGGGAGCACTCACCGCGCCACGTCCTCCCTCAAACGGCAGAACCTACAGCCCATCCTGCAACCACACGCCCAGCATCTACCGGGCTATGTCATGCCGCGTGCGGATCCGGGGAGCACGCGTCACGCCAAGCCCTACCTCAATCGGCAATGCCAAATCATAACCGGCAACCAATCGTATCCCCATGCTCGCTACGCATCGCTGTCATTTACGCAGACCCGCACCTGTCATGATTCTTGCTTGAAGCCAAGAATCACGCCAAGTGCTTCCGTGTCCGGCAAAAGCTAAAGCCCATTCTGCAACCATCGCAGCGTATTCCACGCGCCACCGTTACCCATACTGCAAACGCCCATCCCACGCACCGACTCAGGCTATGTCATGCCGTCCCGATGTATATCGGGACGGCACGCCAAACCTTCATCATCCTGCGCGCAACCGTTATTCGTAATGCACCGGCATATCTCACGCGACCCCAATACCCCCGCGTCGTCATGCCGGCTGCGGGAGAAAAGAGCAGCCGTCCCGCCAACGCCCCGATGCGGAAAGGCGCACGGTCAACTGTCGGATGCTGCATCTTGTCCCGACCGCTACGCATCGAACCAAGACACATCCCCGCCACCTCACCGGTCGCCTTGCTCACGTCTACCTGTGCCCTGGCAGCAGCGTGTGGTTGACCTCAACGCCTCAAGGCTACGCCTTCAACCGTTGCAGCTATCGCGACCGGACAACCACACACAAACTGCCCCCACAACACCCCCGGCCTGCTCACGCTTGCTGCGAAACCCCAAGAGCAGCAACTGCGCCAGGCCCCCTACACGAAAGCCTCCGGCGGCAAAAAGAACTAGAACTATACCCACCACCACCCTTAAGACCCCGGCGGACATCCCGAGTGTTGCGTCCCTCGGATACTCGGGAAACAACACTCCGCATCACGCCCCCAAAGAGGCGGCCAACTGCCGCCATCGTCAGCCGTTACTGCGGGGATGCGGACCCCGTCCCCCTCTACGCAGACCCGCAGTCCCGTCTGCCGCTGTCGTCATCTCGCCGCCTTTTAAGACCAAGCCCACCACCACCCTTGGAACCCAAGACCCCGGCCTTACGGCCCACACGCGGAATGCCTCCGGCGGCAGACGCTACGCGTCAAACGCGGCGAGCGGTGTCGACTCATGCTGTTTCCCCCGCCTTGGTTTTCCCCCCAGACCCCCCTTTCCGAGGCGCCCCCTTCCTAAAAAGGAAATC
>CAZNWT010000180.1:0-6443 GCA_964576795.1 uncultured Victivallales bacterium | reverse complement strand
AAAAACACTTGCACTACTACGCTATTTCTGATTTGCTACCCCGTGAACGGTTACGGAAATGAATTAAATACGATCCCTGATTTCAAAACCTCAAAAGTACAAGGAGGCCAAGGGGCAGAGACGTTTCCAATGTTTGGAGGAATCTTTACCGACCGACCGCAAGGCCCCGTCGATTTGGTTGCGGATTTCACGTGCGGCCCGCTGCGGGTACGGTACCTGACAGATCGCAGAAACGACTGCCAGACAATCCGCGCCTGCCTGGATGACGTCGCTGGCATTGGCTGCATTGATGTGACCGATGGCGACCAGCGGCTTGTGGGTGCGTTGGCGGAGGGTTAGGATTCCATCCAGTCCCGATTCCGTGACGGTATTGGTTTTGGTCGACGTCTTGAATACCGGACTGATCCCGAGGCAGTCGGAGAGCTGCGTATCCTGCGTTTGGAGCTGGTCGAGCTGCTCGATCGAATAGCCGAGCGAACAGTCTTTCCAGACGGAGCGGATATGGGTAGGGGAGCAATCGCTACGGCCAACATGAATTCCGAATGCGTGCGATTGAATGGCCACGTCCAGATTATCGTTGATGATCAACGGCCCTGATAGGTCTGAAGCATCACCTGCAAGCGTTTGGCTTTGCGAAGAAAATTCATCAGGAGTGGCTTTTTTTTCGCGCAATTGAACCAGATCGACGCCACCCCGCACGGCTTGCTCGGCGACGCGGACAAAATCGCGACCCGCGCAATCCGCCTCCGAGATCACCAGATACAAACGATAGGGAAACGGGCTGGACATTGTTAGAACTCAATTTGCAGCGTGTTTTCAAACTCGGCGGCGGTCAGATTGTGAAGCTTGTCGAGCAGGTTCATTTGTAGACTGCCGGGGCCACTGCTTATTCTTTCGGCGAGCTCGTCCGCGACGCTCAGCAGTGCAGAGGCTGCGACCATTGCTTCGGTCTTATTTTCGACCACGGCTAGAAATGCGCCAATCAGGGCGGTCGCAGTGCAACCGAGTCCCATGACGCGCGTCATCAGGGGCGTGTCGTTATGCACTTGCATGATGGGTTGGTCCAACACGATAAAATCCGTTGCGCCGGAAATTCCGATCCCCGCTCCAGTCAGTTCGCGCAGGGCTTGTGCGGCCGTCAGGGCTTCCTGGCTTTGCGCGGTACTGTCGACGCCCCTTGTCTGGCTCCGGTTGGCATGGGCCAGCGCCAGAATCTCAGAGGCGTTGCCGCGGATAGCTGTCGGGCGCAGCGCGATGAGCTGCGTCAAGACCTGATCCCGATAGGAGGTGGCTCCTGCACCAACGGGATCCAATATCCAAGGCTTGTTGAGGGTCTGAGCTTGGCGGGCCGCCTGCAGCATAGCATCACCCCACACCTCGTCCAGCGTTCCGATGTTCGCCACCAAAACGTGGCAGAGCGCGACCATCTGGTCCATCTCTTGCCGGGCATGGGCCATGATTGGCGAAGCGCCGATTGCCAGCAAAGCATTGGCGGTATTATTCATGACTACGTAGTTAGTAATATTATGCACCAGCGGGGCGTGGGCGCGAACGGCGAGGATGTGTTTCCAAAGAATATTTTGCATAATTCCTTTCAGTTATTTCGGCGAATTTCAAGTGAGCGGAACGCGACCTGCAAAGAGCTCCTGTTTTTGCTCTGGCGTTTCAACTCCAAAAATGGAGCAATCGAGACGCGAGCATGCATACTCTTGAATCTTTAGATTCGACCTTTCTGCCGCAGTTTTGTGACTGCCAGGGACTGTTGGGCCGACGACTTCCAGCTTGACTATGACCGTGTATATGATGCATTGAAATATGTGTTGTAATCAGAGAGAGAACGAGGAGTGAACATAATGAATGACGAATTGAAAGCCAGAGATATCCAGATAGGGTTTCATCCTAAGGGCTACCGTATAGACAAAACAGCCTCGCTAATGGACATCTATACGAAATGGCAGATTACGCCAGAAGGTGAATGGATAAACCCGAAGCCGACATGCTTTGATTCCATGCCGCAGGAAGGTTGGCAGAAAGGAAGAATCGGGACAGAGTGAGAGCCGCTGTAGCGGCCGGGCACATTCTGCCGTCGCATTTGGCGGTGGGGCTGAATTGGACCGTAGAAGAGGCCGGATGATGCTGAGATCCGGGCCTTTGACGGGGAGGACCGCTGAAAGTTGAAAGGTTATGGGTTCCGAGTTTTGAGTTCTAGGTTCTGATTACAAATTGATATGCGCCCGGTTTTCTGCATCTGGCGCCGTATGACTTGCAATGCGTTGGTGAAGCTGTTCGACTTATTGCTTACACAACAAAATTGAGGAGAGGGTTATGGCGTGGACAGGAAAACTGATAGGGGGTGCGCTGGGATCCTTTTTAGGGCCTTGGGGAGCTGCAATTGGGGTGGGCATTGGACACCAGTTCGATAAGGGTGCGGATCAGGTACAAACCTCTAAAATGGTACTGCAAGTTGCCTTTTTTGGGTGTCTTTCCAAGCTGGCAAAGTCTGATGGACAGATTACTCAGGATGAGATCCGGGCTGTTGAGCAGGTGATTCGAGGGCTTGGCTATACGCCTCAGATGCGCGAAGCCGCTATTGCCATCTTTCGTGAAGCAAAAGATGATCCGCATACGGCAGAGGAATATCTTTCACAGCTCGCCTCAGTCGTGCAGTTTAATCCACAAATTGCGGTGACCTTTCTTGTTGCACTTCATGCCGTGGCGCAAGCCGATGGATTAATTCATCCCAACGAGCGACAAATTCTGTTGCAGGCCGAACGGGCTTTTCGGCTTCCAGCAGGCGCGGCTGATGCGTTGCTGGGAACCTCAAAGGCTAGTGTGGTGGAAGAGGCCTACAAGACACTTGAGGTCTCTCCAGAGATGTCAGATCTTGAAATCAAGAAAGCATACCGGGAGAAATGCATCAAGTTTCATCCCGATAAGCTGGCATCAAAAGGGTTGCCTGAAGAGTTTATGAAGTATGCCAACGAGCAGTTGGCCAAGGTGAATGCCGCCTACGATATCATTGAAAAGCACCGGCGTGCCTAGTCACTGTCGTTCGGGGTCAGACCACAGGTTTATTCCAGAGCAAAGTGGTTAAACGTGCATTCAACACGCTAAGATTTCAGCTTGTTGAAAGCGTGACGGGGGAAAGCGGGATCTGTCTGGCGGTGAACACGTCGTCCCTCAAGAGCTTTGACAGTGCGTGCTCTCCACATTCGTCTGCCTACATATTGTAGCGGGGCAGTGGGATCAGAAAGTTTTTTGGTAATGGTCAATTGGAAACGCAATTTGGTTGTCATTTGGCTGTCCCAGCTGCTGTCGATCATGGGGTTTGCCTTCGCGCTTCCCTTTGTGCCGTACTATTTGCAGCAGGATTTGGGAGTGAACGATCCGGTCAAGTTGAAGATGGTTGTAGCCATTTTCGGCGCTGCCGCACCGCTCACGCTGGCGGTGTTTTCGCCGATCTGGGGGACTTTGGCGGATCGCTATGGTCGCCGAATCATGTTGCTGCGTGCCAATTTTGGGGGCGTGATCGTCTTGCTATGCATGGGCCTAGTGCACAGTGTCAGCGCTCTGATCGTACTGCGCCTTTTGCAAGGGGTGATGACCGGAACAGTGACTGCGGCGCAAACAATGGTGTCGGTGAACACTCCCAAGGATAAGACTGGGTTGGCGCTAGGGGCGTTGAGTTCAGCACTTTATTCTGGTTCCATGCTCGGAGCTTTTTGCGGTGGTCTTTTCGCTGACATGTTTGGATACAGACGTGCATTTTATGCGGCCAGTGGACTGCTTATGATCGCGGCGTTACTTATAATGTTCGGCACCAACGAGGACTTTGTAATGCCGACCAAGACAACCCTGCCGGAAAACCCTGGGCGGCCCCGAATCCGGCTTCCGCAGATTGGATCTGCCCTGCCTCTTTTGATGATGATCATGGCTATGGCCTTTGCCCGGCAGTTCGACACTCCAATGCTACCGCTTTTGGTGCAGGATATCAATGGGGGTATTAAGGGCGCGGCTTCGGTTACCGGTTCTCTGTCCGCCTTTGTGGGGATTGCCGGGTTGTTGGCCGGAATCATTTTGGGGCGGATTGCCGATCGAGTTTCCCCACCCAAAATCGCTAAGCTTTCCTCGCTGGGAGCTGGGCTCTTAATGATTCCTCAAGGGCTAGCCCATGGGTTCCTGCTTTTGTTCGGCATGCGTTTTGGCATGATTTTCTGCGCGGGTGGTCTGGATCCAGTTTTTCAAGTATGGCTCGCCAAGGTCACGCCGGAAGAAAAGCGCGGATCGGTCTTCGGCTGGGCCGCCACTGCCAAAGCCACTGGCTGGATCTTCGCTCCCCTGGTCAGTGGCGGAATTGCGGCCGCTTTCGGGGTGCGTGCCATCTATCTTATCGGACCATTTTTTTTCTTTTTGCTCATCCCCATGGTGACCATTGTCACTCGGCGCCTGCGGAAGTAGGTTTTTAAGTGCCAGCGGCACGGTGAAGCGAGGACCGCTGTTTAAAACACGAACGGTTATAGCGAGTGGAAGTTGGAGTCAGTCCTAAACATAAACCTTAACGGTTTCTTCATGGCTGACGTAACGTGGTGAGACGTGCTTCAATCTCCCCAATCTCCCCGCGCAGGCAAGTGCTTTCCGCTATTTGTCTCTCAGCTTCTTTCGCAATTCGTCCATCTCTCGGGATAAGGAGGTGATTTGTATCTGTAGTCCAAGAATGATGACCAAGAAGAAGATAATACCAAGAACTCCAAGCCCCCAACTCGCGCTATACATATTGTTCTCCTTACTACACTTGACGCTTCACTTACGACTGACTACTTGCTTTCTCCATGGCCGGAAAATGCCAGAAATTCCGTAAAACATTATCTTGTTCGGTATGACGCTCCTTGTATCACATGCGCTCGAAAAGTGCACCAGTATTCCCTAATAATCCTTATTCTTGAGTTCCAGGAGTTGCGGGGGGGGGGTAATGGGTGGAACTTAAGCATTTTTGATGCGTGGCGCACCTTATGTCCCTTCTCGTGAATTCAAAACGGACGCGGCGGTCCTTCCGTTATTAATGTCGCGCGCTTGATTCGCCATTTTCTGGGGGTGCTCTGATGAAGTCGATTAACCGTACTCCCCGACATTCGTCGGTCCCGAAACGAGTCCGGGATGCGAGCAGATGCAAGCACTTAAACGCCACCTTTAATCGGATACGCTTAATCGACCGATCAGCTACCACCACTTTCCCCTCTACTCCACCCCGATCTGGTAAAAGCCCTTCACGCAGTCGACGGTCACGGTCATCGTGTTCACGGGTGGGGTGGCGGCGATCCCCGTCATAGACGCAGGCGCTTGCCAGTTAGGGGGGCCAAGGTTCGTACAGCTCATGATCTGGTACAACCTCTCTGTCGTACTTGACCACTGGAGCACAAGTTCCCCCGAGCGTCTTGCACTCTCCGCCGCCCCAGAGCGGGGTTGATGTAGTGCCGCTGACGGTGTCGAAGACTGCATGATCGACTTCCCGACTCTTGACCTCAACGCCCAGCTCCAGATCGACGGCCTTCAGCACATGGTAATTCTTTTCTTCGTCCTCCGGACTCGGAATCACGGAGTCGAACCAGAAATACTGACCGTCATGGCCAATCAAATCCCAGCCCGCGTATCCGAGTACACGGTTGTAGAGGTCGATGGTATCCACCGTTTCTCCGGTGAGTGGATCCTGGACGTAAAGGATGCCCAATTGCATCCAGTACAAGTACTGACCGTCAAACGCGGAGTTTGGGATGTACATGTAGATCGGGGCAGAGAAACTTTTCAGGACATTGCTGGAAGACTCATGCATGTCGACCAATGTTGAAGCTGCCCAGTCCAGTTGCATGACGCCGTTATTCGTGACGGTTAGTGTGGTGGATGTGACTTCACCGGTAACGCTGTGGATGAGCATGGAAGTGGGGTCAAAGTTGATGATCGGCGGCCCTATCAAAATAGGCATGCGCAATGAGGGTCCCTTTGAACAATTTTCGGACGTTTGTAATGCCAAAGAAGAAGGCCCGCCCTTTGCTTTCTCAGGTTGGTGTCTCACTCACATTGGCAAAGAGGGCGAATGGAAGCTCAGAGCGGGAGCAAGAGCAATAAAGCCAGAGGCAGGCTGTGCTCAGTTGAAGTATAATTGCTTTCTTCATTCTTAATCCCCCATTTATGTATGTGCTGATCACCTTCTGATCTATGGAATCCCCTTCGTTCTTGCCGAAGGCCATCGCCCATGAGGAGGATGCTGAATCAATCGGTTTTAGATTGTTCAGACAATCGTCGCGCCGCGACTCTTCTCTTGCTTTCAAGAATAGCGAGATGCCGACAACGAGGAACGGCAGGCAGACCATCGGAATCAGAATACGTTTTTTCATTTAACCCAGCGGTTCCAAATTAGGAAATCTTCGAGTTGCGGGAGGGGCTTCGGA
>CAZNWT010000179.1:0-6450 GCA_964576795.1 uncultured Victivallales bacterium | reverse complement strand
CTGGGACGCGGCGGGGGCCAACATGACGCTAACAGATAATTTCTCATGGGAGTGGTCCGCCACCTTCACCAACGAAACCAGCGTGGCATTCAGTTTCACGGCAGACGGAGCGTGGGATGCCAATTGGGGGGATAGTAATCCTGACGGTCAGGATCTCCCCCTGAGTGGAACGGCGGACTGGTTCGGGTCCAATATCGTTGTAAATGGCACACTGGAAGGAGTTTACGTCTTTACCTACAATGATCGTACGATGGCCTACGGTCTAGACGGCATTCAGGCAGACGCAGACGGCGACGGCATGGATGACGACTGGGAGTTGTTGAATTTCAACGGCACGGACGAGCTGAATGCCGGGGCATACGACGATTGGGATGAGGACGGATTCTGCAACCTACACGAATCAATCGCGGGAAGTAATCCAACCAATGCAGCCTCTCTTCTCGTGCTCACGTTCATAGAGATCACGACGGGGGATGTCATTTCATGGCAGAGTGAGACCGGTAGAGCATATTCACTCTGGGCGTCAACCAATCTGCCCACGGGGTTCGGGTTGCTGCAAGCGTCGATTGCTGCCACACCGCCGTTGAATACGCACACGACCACGTCGGCTGAAGTCAGCTGTCGATTCTATCGCATCACGGTCGACAACGAGTAGGAAGAGGCATGCTTTCGGCAAGCACATGCAATTCCGGCATGCGGTCCATACGCCGTTTGTGCCGCTTGCGAAAAACCGCCAAGGCTCTGGAGAATGGGGCAAGGACGGCCTCTCAATCGAGGTCAAGCAAAGCAGAACGGTAACATCCAAGAACCTTATCCGGCAACGTTCAGGCAACACCTCCTTTTCCATGGTGTTCGTAGCTGAAATGAACCGGCTAGGGGAGTATTACCCATTCAAAGTAGCGAAGAGCCTTCTCGGCCGCCTTTGCCTGTAAGAAAATGTAGCCATTTTTCTTACAAAGGCAAAAGCCTTCACGGACATTCTTTGGTTCACTCGGTAGCTATTTTGCTCCTTTACTAGTTGAACGGGTGACATCATAGCAGAAAGCGTAGCGGATTCTTGATTCCTTGCATTCAAATAAATAGCTTCCCAAATGTGTAAAATAATGGCAAAAAGGTGCACTTAGACGCAAAGGGGTTAAAAAGGGGGGGCAGAGCATATGTCGACTCAGGACAAATCAAACAAGTTGGGATCAGAAACGCAACTGAACAACACCAGCCGCGCAGCGAAACGGCTGGAGCTCCGAATTCTGAGGGATATTCTTTTATGCACTGTTCTGACCGTTCTCTTCTCTTCTGTCTCATACCTCTTCTCCTTGCAGGACGCCGTTGCCCAATGGTTTGGCAGACCTGAGATCAGGGAGGTCGAAGGGTTCGTACCTGTACTAATCTATGCCGTCTGGATGATTGGTATATTCACACTTCGCAGACTCTATGACTTAAGATCAGCTATGAGTGAGCGCGCCGCGATTGAGGAAGAGCTAAGCACAGCGCGGACCGTTGGAGCGGTGGGGCGTATGGCTGCTGGGGTTGCTCATGATTTCAACAATCTGATGACGGTAATCGGAGGACGCATTGAGTTGGCTAGGACGGACGACAACTGCCCTACGTCTGTTCTAAAAACGTTATCACCAGCTAAGCAAGCAGTTGGCAAGGCCACAAGGCTGGCCGTTCAGCTAATGCGGCTGGGCGGGCGGACGCCCGAGCCGAAATCTGATTTGGATATCAATGAGGTCGTTTCCGATATGATGCAGGTATTGAAACATCTTACCAAGAAGGATGATGTTATCCTTGAAACTTTTCGCAATTCAGAGGAGTGCCGTATTCTCGCAAGTCAGGGGCATGTGGAGCAAGTGATCCTGAATCTGGTTGCTAATGCGTGCGAAGCGACGGAAGGAAGTGGCACTGTCGCTATAGAAACAAAGCGAATTAAAGCGGATGATCAGAGCGAGCGCTTCGGTTTGGAGATTCCGCCGGGGGACTATATTGAGCTGAGTGTGACGGATACTGGGCCTGGAATTGACCCACAGATTGTGGAGCAGATATTCAATCCCTACTTCACTACCAAGAAGACAGGTACAGGGCTAGGATTGGCCACTGTCCATTCAATCGTTGAAGAGTGTAAAGGTGCCCTTGACGTGAGAAGTATTCCCGGGGAAGGCACGACCTTTTCCGTGTATTGGCCGATATTGCAATGATGCTCTCGGGACTGACGCTCTAGAGCATCATTGCAGACGGCTGCCCACCTCCCACTAATTAGAGGTCATCCGAAAAGGTCGGAGGCACCAAAATCTCCAAATTTCCTTATCTTTGTCGCGAGCTTTGTCGCAAGCTTTTTCAATTCTTCTCTCAAACCTGTTCCCCTTTTCGACAAAGCTCGCGACAAAGGGACAAGGGGGACCTTGTTTCCGGTCTGTTTTCTCATATTTTCGCCTCACTTCGGTTCAACCCCTTTTCGGATAGGGTCTAGTTACTCGGAGCATTTACTGACCAATCGAACAGTAACACATCAGCACTTGCTGTCGGGGATGGCTTCTGGCTACGGCGGTTCAAGAATGGAGACCGATATTCAGAAGGTCGTCCGACTCTCTTTCTCCCTCCTGCAATCACACGGCTAGTGTCATGTCACACGTCAGTTGCTTGCAGGGCCCTTGTAGGACGGGCTTCCTGTATTCAGGAGCCCGTGTATGGCCAGGGAGGAGAGGATGCACGCGCTCCCGGAATACTGGGAAGCACGTCCTACAAGAGTTGTGTTGAGTTGTTTGTGTAGGACAAACTTCCCCAACACATCGGAGAACCCCGTGTCTTGGCACGACGTTATTATGACATTGCTGTAATCTATGCACCCCCGATTATGTCATCTAGATGATGTTTCATGTCGTTAGGTTTTGATTGGGACTGGATATCTGCTAGTGTGCTGAGATACTTCTTCCGAGCCATAAGGAAAAGCAATGACCATAGTGATGTTTGCATTGAGGAAGGCCATTCCCGCTATTATTGCGATTCTGTTTTCCATGTTGACGCCCTGCGCGCACTCACAGGTTATGATCAGCGAGTTTATGGCTAAGAACGATGGCACGCTGGTCGACGGCGATGGCAACGCCTCGGACTGGATCGAGCTGTACAACACGGGAACGAACACAGTCGATCTTACGGGCTGGTCTCTCAGCGACGACACGAATGACCTTCAAAAATGGTCATTCCCTGCCACAAGCATCGAGGCCGGCGGTTATCGGGTCGTCTTCGCATCGGGCCAAGAGACCGTAGGCTACGTGGATGGCCTCGGCTACCTCCACACCACGTTCAAGCTCAGTGGCGACGGCGAGAGTGTCGTGCTTACGCGTGCAGACGGGGTGACGGTTGAACATCAAATCTCTGACTATCCCATTCAATCCGATGACATCTCATACGGTATTCCTCGCGACTCGACCTACACCACGCTGGTTGCCTCCGACGAAGACGCAAAGGCTCTGATCCCTGCGAGTGATGCAGCATCGACGAACTGGTACTTCGTCTCGTACGACGATACTGGCTGGCTAACGGGATACCAAGGAGTAGGGTACGAAGCCTCAAGTGGTTACGACAGTCTGATTGGGTTGGACGTCATCTCCATGCAAAGCCAGAATGGATCGGTCTACATACGGATTCCTTTTGACGTCAGCGACACCGACTCAATGGCCGCTCTTTCGCTGCGCATCAAGTATGACGACGGTTTCGTGGTCTACCTGAACGGCGTTGAAATTGCCAGAGCGAATGCTCCCGCCTCCCCAGCTTGGAATTCGCTCGCCACCAGCAGGCACGAGGCCGACATCGATACGTATGAGGATTTTGATGTCAGCGACTTTGCCGGAGCACTTCAAGACGGAACCAACGTGCTAGCAATTCAGAGCTTCAATACTCCCGTAGGCAGCTCCGACATGATATTCATGACCGAACTGAACGCGGCGGTGGCTGGCACACTACAGACGAATACGCTAAACTACCTCCCCACACCCACTCCGGGCTCCGCGAATGTTTCGGGGTTCCTGGGCTATGTAGCAGATACGACGTTTAGTGTCGACCGCGGATTCTACACTAACACGTTCGATGTCGACATCAGCTGTGGCACCGAAGGGGCCTCCATCTACTACACAGTTGACGGCACCACCCCATCCACAGACAACGGCACGCTTTATTCCGGCGCTGTTACGATTGACAAAACGACGGTCCTTCGGGCGGCGGCATTTGTGACAGGCTATCAACCGAGCGACGTCGACACCCAGACCTATATTTTTCTGAGCGATATTGTTGTCCAGTCCGCGGATGCCAGCGCACTGGCCCCTGAATGGCCCTCAACTTCAGTGAACGGGCAAGTGTTCGACTATGAAATGGATCCGGATGTTGTCAACAGTGCCGACTATTCCAACCAGATCGAAGACGCCCTGCTGGATATTCCCTCCATCTCCATCGTAACCGACCCCGACAATCTCTTCGACACCACCAGCGGCATCTATGTGAATGCCATGAACGATGGGGCGCTCTGGGAGCGCGAAACCTCGGTGGAGTTGATTAATCCCGACGGAACTGCTGGGTTTCAAATCAACGGCGGGGTTCGTATCAGGGGAGGAGCGAGCCGCACATCAAGCAACCCGAAACACTCCTTCCGGCTGTTTTTCCGTTCCGAATATGGCACCTCGCGCCTGAACTATGAACTGTTTGACGATGAAGGTGCCAACAGCTTCAAGCGCATAGATCTACGGACCGGCCAGAATTTTTCCTGGCACATGGGTGGCGAGGGAGCCAACAGCACGTGGCTCTACGACATCTTTGTACGCGATGCCCACCGCGAGATGGGGCAGCCCTATACCCGCGGACGGTTCTATCATCTCTACCTCAACGGCCAATACTGGGGACTCTACCAAACCGAAGAGCGCCCCGACGCACGCTTCGGAGAATCCTACTACGGCGATGATAGCGATAACTACGACATCGTTAAATCAGGTGATGATCAAGGGCTTATGGAAGCGACGGACGGCGTAATCGATGCCTATCAGGAACTTTGGACTGAAGTGAACGACGGAGTTGTTTCCGATGCCGACTATTTTGCCATTCAGGGCATGAATGCCGATGGCACAGAAAGCGACACCTACACACGACTGCTGGATGTGGATAACGTGATTGACTATATGCTTCTCGTATTCTACGTGGGCAACCGCGATTCACCGCTCGGGCCACCGGAATTCGGAAGACAACCGCGCAACCTGTTTACCCTCTACAACCGAACCTCTCCAGACGGATTCAAGTTTATCGCCCATGACGCCGAACATGCCCTCGGCTATCACCTCACCGATGGCGTTGACTACGACCATTTAGGCGAGCGCTCGGAATCCGTGGCAGCCAGTTCCACGTTGGGAACGCAGGCTTACTTTAACCCCTGGTGGCTCCATCTCGAGCTCATGAACAATGCTGAATACAAGCTGCGTTTCGCCGACCACGTGCATCGCCATCTCTTCAACGACGGCATATTGACCGCGGAAAACGCGGCAGCGCTCCTGTCTGCCCGAAAAACGGAGATGGCGATGGCGATTATCGCCGAGTCCGCCCGTTGGGGTGACTATGTGACATCGACGCCACGTACAAAGAACGACGACTGGCTCCCGGCGGTCGATGACGGCATTCTCGCCAGTTATCTGCAAGCTTCACCCAGTACCCGAAGAGATGTCGTTTTAAGCCAGATTGAAGACGAAGGCTGGTATCCAACGGTAGAGGCACCTGAGTTCAGTCAGCACGGCGGAAGCATCAATTCCGGTTTTTCGCTGTCCATCTCCACCTCGGATAATGAAACCATTTACTACACGACCGACGGCTCTGATCCGCGCGAAGTCGGTGGAACCGCGGTCGGCACGACCTATAGCTCAGCCATCACGCTGACAGAATCCATACAGGTAAAAGCCCGCGTCTTGAGCGGAACCACCTGGAGCGCATTGACCAAAGCTACTTTTGTGCTAAATAAGGAATCGCCGCTTCGGGTTACTGAAATTATGTACAATCCGACATCTGGATCGGACACCAACTACAGCTCATCCGACTTCGAGTTTATCGAATTGCTCAACACGAGTACCGGAACCGTTGGACTGGCCGGAACCGAGTTTTTGGAAGGCGTTCAGTTTGATTTCACCGAGGGGGATGAAAGCACACTCGATCCCGGCGAATATGCGGTACTGGTGAACAACTACGAGGCCTTCACCAACCGCTACTCCAACTGGGCGTCCATCAAGATTGCTGGGGAATATCACGGTAAATTTTTCATCGCCACCGGCGCACTCGACAATGGCGGTGAAAACATCACGCTGGTCGACGGACTTGGCAACACCATTCTGGATTTCGAATACAACGACAGTTGGTACGACATTACTGATGGCGAAGGCTATTCGCTGACCTTAATCGATCCAACCGCCTCAACCAATATCTGGA
>CAZNWT010000178.1:0-6515 GCA_964576795.1 uncultured Victivallales bacterium | reverse complement strand
CGAGACGGGAAGTATAGTTGTCGTCACCCGGGAAGTGTTATTGTCGTTGACGACTTTATCAAGACATATAGACATGGGAAAGCGCATGGCAAACAGATACATCTGAATTTGGCAGATGGGGATGATAATTCCATTGATCGGATCGAATATGATTTACCCAAAGAGTTTCCAACCTTGAGTTATACCACATGGTACTCAAGCGGCCAAAAGGAAGCGTGCTTTAAATCAAATTCACTTATTGGCGGAGACTTCATTTGCTGGTATCCAAACGGGCAAATTCGAAGCAAAGGAATTTATGGTTTACGGATTACATTATCGCGAAACGAAGAAATCAATCTCAGTGTCGTTCTTTATATATCAGACTATTTCGAAGAAACTGGCACAAAACTAACTCTTGATGAAATGCTCAATCTCTCACTATCAGACAGTAGACTTTACTGGCCGCGAGACGATGCATTTGATTATGTATTTGCTGAACCTCTTGCAAGGTTCGCTCATCGCATTAGACTCTCATCTTATGATTTCACGGTTTCCAACTCTGTACGACTAATGAACCTCCGAGTCTGGGAGGTTCTGCACACGGCAGAGGAGGATAAGATAACACTATGCAACACAAGGCAATTCTTGCAATGCGAATCAGCTCTTGGTTTTGAGCTTCTAATTAGTGGCTTGAAGACAAAACTCAAATGAGTCTCTTGTGACGACTGCCGGAGCTCTGTGTTCGCAATAACAAAGGGACGCCCAACAACAGACCATCCCTTTTCAGACCGCGCGGACGCGGGCTGAAAAGGGAGAGCCAAGCGTTGGGCATGAGAAAACGATGAAAGTTGGCGACTGGGACGTATCGGTTCGGAGCTTAATCTCTGTCCGGTGGAAGAACCACATTCCACGACTGGTGCTTCACGAGAAGTTCGAGAAGCAAGCGAAGTGCGTCGCGCGAAGTATCACCGCCGTCGCTATCTTGGGCAGCGTAATCGCCTTCCCCGCATGGTATTTTAGCCTGATCTTTGCGGTCGTCATGTTTCTGGTAGAGCTGTTCATCGAGAAGGCGATCCTTGAGTACACCTCGATCTACGTCCAGCCTGGGGCCGACTTCGCGCTCAAGCCCGAGGAATGGAAGGGTATGGTGTTCGCCTTTCCCGAGGAGCCTGACCCGAAACTTCTGAACGTCGTCGGATGTGCCTTCGCAACACCAGAATATGCTCATAAGTTCTTTGAGCTGCTTCGCGAGTGGAACTATCGTGAGAAGGAAGACCGCGATAACAACATCTGCCTGTCATTTATCGTCGATGACAACACCCACTATATTGCGTACATCTACCCGAACCCAAAGCGTCAAGCGGTGAAAGAGGGGCTCGATGTAGCAGAGGACGCCCAGAAGTTAGAGAAATACGGTAAGAACCACCAACGACTCGTGATGCAGATGGGATTGGGAAAGCGGTTCCCCTACACGGACGATGCGAAGCTCAAGGTCTTCGTTAAGAACCAACCCGATGATCGTCCGTTCTGGCTCAAGCCATTCCTAATGCATGACGATGGTTCCCTCGAAATGCTGTACGACGAGGAGCCCATCCTGAAACACCATTTCAAGTTCAAGACGAGGAAGGCTCTGACTCAGCAAGAGTATGAGTATCATCTTCTCAGGAGTCACAAGAAGAAATGAGGATGCCCAACAAAGCGTTGCTCGTGCCAAGTGAAATGTGAAACATTGGGAGGTGCCTATCGGCATTGAAATTTGTTGATGTTGCTCAGCGGGTGAGAATCCCGTCCCGTCAGAATATAGCCACAGAGGCGGGTAGCGGAACCGAAGTGCGATCCCTGAGAGGGGGTGTGCGAAGCAGAGGGGAAGCGAATGCGCAGGCCGCGACATTGAATCCCGAAACATGTATGATTGTGGTCCGAAAGGATAAGCTGTCGCAAGGCAGTGAAAGCCGACAGAATTGCATAGTCTGGAAGGCATTAGTTCCAAGCGCGTCATGGCAAGTGCGAGGGACACCACCGGGGTCTTAGACCGGGGCATGCGCATAAAGGGGCAGCTCACGAACTTGGGAGAGCCTACTTGTCTCCTTGGACAAAACCATAGCCGGAAGATATGGGGTACCGGCGTATCAAGAGCCCTGGCGTCGAATGAGCCGCACCTGCTCAGTCGACGAGCTGTCCGAAAGGGCAGGACACAAACAAAGGCAGCAGCAAGGTATTGGGAAGGGAGTGAAAGCGAACCGACCCGAGATGGACGAGAGGCAGTCTTAGTGGAACTTATTACCGATGGTGGCGGTGAGAAAACTGCAACCGAGTAGGTGGGGAAGTGATGTAGCCCAAGCGACCCACTGTATATAGCGGGAAGGTGAAGCCGGGTATGACGCCCTTGATAGGGAAAGACGGAAGATACATTGAGATCAGAAACCGTATCAACGAAACTGGATAGGATAGCAGAACAGGCTGTCCAGAATCCAGAGATGCAATTCACGACACTAGCGCACCTGATTGACGAGGACTTCCTTCGGGAAGCCTTCGGGCGTATCAAGAAGAATGCGGCAGCGGGCGTGGATGGCGTGACGGCAAAGGAGTATGCTCAGGCCCTAGACGCGAACATCGCTGACCTTTATCAGCGCATGCGATCCGGACGCTACAAAGCGCCACCGGTGAGGCGTGTGTGGTTAGAGAAGGATGATGGTAAGCCGAGGCCGATAGGCATACCGGCGTTAGAGGATAAGATCCTCCAACGGGCCGTTACGATGCTTCTTGAGGAAATCTACGAGCAGGTGTTCTACGCCTGTTCCCATGGGTTCCGCCGCAAGAGGAGTGCGCATCATGCCTTACGGGAAATCCGTGAGAAGTGCATGAGCATGGGCATCCGATGGATACTGGACGCAGACATAAGTGGTTTCTTCGATAGTATTCGACACGACCTCCTACGGGAGTTTCTTCGCAAGAAGATGAACGATGGAACACTGATATGTTTCATCGGGAAGTGGCTGAATGCGGGGGTGATGGAGGAGGGGAAGTGGACCTCCTCTGAAACTGGTACCCCACAGGGTGGCGTGATTTCGCCAATGCTCAGCAACGTATTCCTGCACTATGTGCTGGATGAGTGGTTTGAGCAGGAAATCAAGCCGCGCATGAAAGGGCGTGGATTTCTGATTCGCTTTGCCGACGACTTTGTCATTGGCTGCGAGTTGGAGTCCGATGCCCGCCGGGTGATGGATATATTGCCAAAACGGTTTGGCAGATATGGATTGACGATCCATCCAACGAAGACGAAGCTGATAGAGTTTGGTAGACCCAACCGGGCGCAGTTGTCCGGCAAAGGTAAAGGCACATTCGATTTTCTCGGATTTACCCACTACTGGGCTCGATCGAAGCAAGGATACTGGGTAATCAAACGGAAGACCAAGCGCAAGAAGATGAGTGTGGTCACCAAAGCTATCTGGAACTGGTGCAAGTACAATCGGCACAAGCCGATAAAGGAGCAGTGGAAGACGTTGTGTCAGAAACTGCGAGGGCACTACCAGTACTTTGGTATACGAGGCAACTTCAAGCCCATGGAGGTGTACTATGAGTACACTGAACGGGCATGGAGAACCTGGTTAGGTCGCAGACATCGGAATGGGTTCATAGACTGGGAAACGTTTGAGACGCATCATCGGGTGATATTCCCGTTGCCGAAACCTAGGATCGTCCATCAAATCTGACCTGTAGGGTAGCGAAGTCATACGTTAGAGCTGTGCTCATGCTCTGATTACCGAGGAACCGTATGAGCGAATCGTTCACGTACGGATCTGTGGGGGGCGTTGGGGGTAACCCCGGCCCCTACCCGGAAACTATGATTCACAGCGAATACACTGTGAATCAAGTGTAAACGCAAACGTTGGCCAAGGGGGAAGGATGGCAGGACTATTGCCAATACGTGACAGATGCGTTCAGGATCTGATGCTCTCATTCCTGGCCGCGGCACTAATGTACTCGCCGGTTTTCGGCGAGGAGAGATCACATCCTGGGCACACCCCACGGGCAGAGTCCCCCATCAAAAGCAGGGCCTTCGCATCTGCATCCGAACGGGGTCTTACCGAGAAGGAATACCTGAGGCTACCCGAAGTCAACATAAACATCGCTGAGGGAGCGCTTATCATTGCGAAAGGGATTCATCCAAACACGCAGGTTGGGGAGTATCTGAAGACAATTGATTCCTTCGCTGCAGAACTCAGAACCCAACTCAGGCACGACATGGGGCCGCAGCAGGTTATCGCCACTTTGAACAATTACATCTTCGTTAAGAAGGGCTTCAAGCCAAACGATATCAGCGAAGGCAAGTCCTTCCTAGATACCGTGATCGACGAGCACGGCGGCAACTGCATTGGATTGACCTGCCTTTACCTGTCCTTGGCCGAACGACTGAATATCCCACTCTTTGCCGTCGCGGCCCCTGAGCATTTGTTTGTCCGTTACAAGGACAATAAAACTACAATCAACATCGAGACGACGGGCGGAGGCAAATCATTGACCGATGAGGAGATTATTGCATGGCTAAAGGTCTCTCCCACATCTCTAAGACGAGGAGTGTTCCTGGATATCCTTTCCAAACGGGACGTTCTTGCTGCAATGCTGACCAATCGTGGGCAACTACTTGATGATCGAGGGGAGCATTACAAAGCGTTAGCGGACTACAGTGCTTCGATTGCTCTACACCCCAAGAACCCCACAGCCTACAACAATCGTGGTGCAGTGCATGCCATTCTTGGACAAAGCGAGAAAGCGTTGGCAGATTTTGACACGGCGTTATCATTTGACCCGAACTATGCAAAGGCCTATTGCGGCAGAGGGACCTCCCACTTAAGCGCTGGGGAATACGACAAAACTTTGGCCGATATCAACAAAGCGCTGGATTTGGACCCAAGGCAGGCTGACGCTTATAACAGCCGAGGCCTGGTGTCGCTTCAGCAACGGAAATACGTGAGCGCCCTCACAGACTTCTCGCGGGCTGTGATGTTGAAAGAGGGCTATGCGGAAGGATACTTCAACCGATCCCTTGCGCATGCATTACTGGGCAGCAAACGAGATATGCTTGCCGACTTGGGCAAGGCGATTGAGCTAGATCCCAAGCTGAAGCAGAGTGCACGCTTAAGCCCGGGTTTCGTCAAGTGGCGTGAGAATATTGAGTTTACAGACCTTACCGCACTCACGGCACGAACAGGCCCCGGCCCAGCGTCTCCTCTGAAAGAATTTCCTCTCTTGTATCTGTATTTCGACACCTTCGACGAAATTGACCAAGCGGAACGTGCCCGTCAACTACAGATCGCAATCCATGCCAATGATCCAAGGAGCAAGGATTACTCCATTGAAGAAGTGCTAACCAATGAAGAAGTGTTCCTGTCATTGTATCGGAACAACCTGCTGCGCGTGAAACTCTATAATGGTTTTGCGATTTGTCAGAGCGAAGAGAGCTTTTACTGGGACAGAGTTGTGAACCCCGAGAAGTACTCTGATGAATTGCGTTCCAGAGACGCGATCAGTCGCAAGCTCCGGAAAGAGATTGATGAACAGGTTAATGCGATCCGGGCACGATATGGACTGTAGCGGAAGGATTTCGGAGTGAGCGGGAGATGAACTCGGCCAACTTACTCGCCATTTCAGCACACGACCATAAATTGGCCGCCATATGCTGCGACAAAGTGTATCCTCTCTTTTCACGTGGCTCCGTGCCGAAATCCGTCCGTGACATGCCGACACCCAAGCTTTCCCGTCAGAATCCGTTGATCGCATTTGCTGAACAGCTCAGCACAAGCAACCGGTACAAGTTCTCAGGTGACGCGGATCCCTTCATGAACTACATCTCCTGGCTGCAGAGCGAGCCGACGTTGTGCCCATCACGGCGGAACGCGAAGCTGAGCTCCGCCAGAAGGCAGCCCGCCGAACCATAACTTCCGCAGGGCGCAAAGAGAGAAAGAAGGAGCTCGCAGATGTCGATGAATATCCCGACTCAGATGAGACCTTCGCCTACATCGCCGGTTATACACCTGCCGGATTTGCATACGGCACGACATGGGAGGAACTCGGAGAATCCCCCCCGTGGTTGGAAGAAGCGGAGATCCGTTTGAGCGCAATATGAATGGTTAATTGACGTGCGACAATGTCGATCATTTTCCATGAAGAAACAGAAGGGCGGTCATCCATTCTAATAATTAGCAAAAAGGCTCGCAACTTACGTTGTGGGCCTTTTTTTGTCGGCTGAACAAGACCAACCTGATTTTGTGAGATCCGAAGACATTCATGGCGCGAAGCGGAATGGATCCGCCGTTGCACGATGGCGGGACTGGCCTCTGCGGGGTTTGAAATTTGAAGGAGGGAGAAGGGTTCCATTTATGGGAAGAGGGAACGGAGTTTCCTTTTCTGGAAGGGGGGTGAGGCTCCGCCGGTCCACGTGTGGACCGGTGGAGGAAGGGGGGAAACCTTTGATGGTAATTTCCGCGAAGCCGCGTAGCGGCGACGGCAGTGCGGGCACGCTTGCGTGGCCGTGC
>CAZNWT010000177.1:0-6571 GCA_964576795.1 uncultured Victivallales bacterium | reverse complement strand
TGGTAAACGGTTTGCTTTTCGACGCACTAAAGGACGCAACGTACTCCCAATACGCACCCAATTTCCCTTCGCTTCAGGCCAAGCTGAAAGCACAGTTCCTTTTTCGCGGACTCCATGTAATGCAGCTCAGTGCAAATGAAGTAACACACGTGTTAGAAGGATTCATGGAATCTGACGTCGAGCCTCGAGACATCCTTGACACCAACAACCTCCCTCTGGATGTAATCTGGAAAATCTATCAACACTATGACAAAGCAAATGACGCATCCGCAGCACTGCACGCACTGACAACGCTACATGAAGCCACTGAAAGCGACGACAACTCACGACTACGCTTTTCTAAGAATGTGCATAAAGCACAAAGGGCACGCTATAGATCACTTGCCTTGCAACAGCGCTCCAAGTGGCAGCTGCGAACACATCAATTCACAGAATACACACGCGCCCTATCCGACCGAGAAGCAAATCTCAACGCTTTCATAAGCACACAACTCAATGCCCAAAAAGGCAAAAAAAACACCGACTCTCACTTCCGCTTTCTCACGCTTGAACGGCTTTGGAACGAACGGGGGCTGGATCGTGAACACACACTTGAGTTCTACAAACTCGCTAAGCAGCAAGGCGTGGAAAACACACGCCTTATGACGATTCTAAGCCCTGTTACGCTGTTTGGAGATCCGTCAAAAGAAACCACTAAATTTCTTTTAAGTTTCGAAATTCCCACAGCCTTTAAACATCGCATGGTCTTGGACGACCTGGAGCAGAAGCTTCTGCAAGGCAATGGAGAGCAGACAAAACTCGACCTGGATACACTCCAAAAAGATAATCCTCTAGATCCGGACATTCCTGCTCTTGTGATTAGACACGCAAACACCCTAGAGCTCAGCACCTCAGAGCGCAACACGGCCCTCAGGCACTTAAAAGAAATCACTCCTGCCAATTACATTGGGATGCAGTATCTGGGTTCCCGGTGTGAGTTGATGGGGGTCACCGTTGACCCAGATATTCTGAAAACGTATTGGCGATTCAGATCCTTTGTCCCATCAGACCTTCAGGTTCTCGTTATCTTCAAAGATAAATCTGGAAAAAAACACTATGCACGCGCTATTGATTTCTCGAAAAACAACACCCTCTTCTTCGGCAGCGGACGCCCTACCCCGGGAACAATCTTCAACGTAGACTTCCCACTTCCAGCACGCGTCAGCAAAAGCAGCAGATTGATTTTGGGCCTGCGGCATAAGTCAACTCACCGTTGGGTCTACAGCTCCGAGAATCTACCCTATTGTGAAATATCGGATTGGTTCTCCCTCTTTTACAGACGTCACGAATTTCGAGATCAGATCGCACCCTCTCCCAGTATACTCGGAGCCTTCGGACTTAACGGCATCTACACCCGCCCGCACTTTTCACATAACCTGAGTCGTATCTTCAACACACCACACTACTACCCACTGCTGGGGGTGGAGCGCAAAACCACATCACCCCCCACATGGCAACCCTGTCTTAGCACAACAGGCATTGTCGACAAAGCCGTTGCATCAGCACGGAAGGCGTTTGAAGCGAACCCAAACAAAACTATGTTTTCGCTTGGCATCAATGATGGACAGGATTGGTGTGAATGTGACACGTGCCGTGAGCTATGCCTGCCGGAAGATCGAAAACAACCAGCTCGACAACGGTGGTGGAGTGAACCCTACTGGACGTTTGTCAATCGCGTCGCCCTCGAAATTCAAAAAACGCATCCCGATAAGCGCATTGGTGCCCTCGCTTATTCCAACGTCGCCAGACCTCCAAGCTTTAAATTGGCAGACAATATTACGGTGTTCTTGTGTCAGGATGCTGGCAGCCACTTTGATGAGCGGGAACGAATTCGCGATAACGAATATCTCGATGGCTGGGTCTCGGTCTGTAGTGATGTTGGGCTCTATGGCTACGCTGGACTCGCGTCATGGATTTTCCCTCGATATTGCCGCGACGAGCTGGCGGCCAACATTCGATACGCTTCTCAACACGGCATAAAGCACTTCTACATTGAAAACACTTGGGTAAAGTGGATTGATGGCCCACTTCCCTGGATTGTTGAAAAGCTTATCGAGAACCCCCAACTTAATCCCCTCGCGTTACAGAAGCAATTTTGCAAAAGCGCATATGGCCCCGCCGCAGACACAATGAATGTGTACTTTGACACCCTACAGAAAGTATGGTCCTCCGCCACACAGGGCAAATGGTTTGATGGGTTATACACCATCGAAGAACAAGCACGGCGATATCCCCTAGACGTTCGTCAGCAAATGAAAGCTTACCTTGAAGATGCTAAAGGCCTCGCAGCAGGAGACGATTCCGTGCTCTTCCGAATCGCGGCTGTCAGCGATCCTTTAGTCGTTGCTGATGCGTTTGCAACGGAGCATGAAATTATGCAAGACCTAAGAATTCCAATCACATCGGGTGAATCACTACTCGCCACAGAAGCATCATTGGCGGCATTAGGTCCCGCAATCCAGAACCGCAAACACCTTCTCAACACACTCCCTGAATCCACATGGAAATCTGATATAGAAAAAGCGTTATCGGCAAGCCGTGTCGAACGAACGATTGACCGATGGGATCGAAAACAGGACACTCTGATCATGCAGGTCAACCAGACAATCAAACTGATTCGGACAGTTGCTGGCGACATGCTACCACCCGCAAAAACAGGCCGCGAAGCGCCCAAAGATACACCATGAATACACGTCCCGTGCCACACTCCACGTTTATCAACAGCGACCCTTACCTCGTCCCCTTTGCGGATGCAATTCAACATCGGGCTAATCATGCCAACTATGTGGAGCAGAAGCTCACCGAAGGATGCATTTCACTTTCGGACTTCGCATCCGCTCACGAATACTACGGCCTGCACCGCACGGAAACAGGCTGGATCTTTAGAGAATGGGCACCAAATGCGACAGCAATCTTCCTTGTTGGAGATTTTTCAAACTGGGAGCGACATGACGCGTTTGCCCTGATGCGCATCAATGCTACCGGAGATTGGGAAATACAACTCCCCCTCAGCAACTTAGCGCACGGCAATTTATTTAAACTCTGCATGTGCTGGGAGGGGGGCGAAGGCGATCGCATCCCCGCCTATGCCCGCCGCGTCGTTCAAGATGATGACACCAAGATATTCTGCGCACAGATCTGGGCACCAGAAGATCCGTATGTCTGGCAAAACCCCTCACCCACACCTCATCAACGCAAGACCATCTATGAAAGTCATGTGGGCATGGCTCAAGAGGAGGGACGCGTTGGAACCTACGACGAGTTTCGTGAGCATGTGCTCCCTCGAATCAAAAAAGCGGGTTATAATACAATCCAACTCATGGCTATTCTTGAGCACCCCTACTACGGCTCATTTGGCTACCACGTTTCCAACTTTTTTGCCGCATCCTCACGCTTCGGGACCCCGGAAGCCCTTAAAGCCCTTATTGATGAGGCTCACCGACTGGACATTGCCGTTATTGTGGACCTCGTACACTCCCACTCGGTCAGTAATGAAATTGAAGGCCTATCCTGCTTTGATGGTTCTCCCCATCAATACTTTCATGCAGGAGCCCGGGGCCATCACGAAGCCTGGGATTCAAAGTGCTTCGATTATGGAAAACCCCAAGTACTCCACTTCCTCCTTTCAAACTGTAAGTTCTGGCTCCAAGAATACCGCATTGACGGGTTCCGTTTCGATGGTGTCACCAGCATGATGTATCACCACCGGGGACTTGGAACGTCGTTCGGCTCCTATGATGCCTATTTTGGCGGAACTGTAGATAATGATGCTCTCGCCTATCTCACGCTGGCAAACAAGCTCATTCACGAGGTATCTCCACATGGAATCACCATTGCTGAAGATGTCAGTGGAATGCCAGGGCTATGCGCTTCAATCCAAGACGGCGGGTGTGGATTTGATTTCAGACTCGCCATGGGAATGCCGGACACCTGGTTCCAGCTCGTCCGCAAGGTAAAGGATCAAGACTGGAGTATGCAACACATCTGGCATCAACTCACAGACCACCGCCCCGAAGAGCGCACAATCAGCTACGTTGAGAGTCATGATCAGGCAATTGTCGGCGACAAGACCATGATGTTTGAACTCGTCGAATCCGCCATGTACGACAGCATGTCAACTCAAGCAGAGAACCTAATTGTCGACCGAGGAATGGCGCTTCATAAAATGCTACGCCTTATAACCGCATCCACTGCCAGCGGCGGCTATCTCAACTTTATGGGAAATGAATTTGGACACCCGGAGTGGATTGACTTCCCTCGGGAAGGAAACAACTGGTCCTATCACTATGCCCGTCGACAATGGAGCCTGAGAGACAACCCAGATCTCCGGTTTCATTACTTGGGTGACTTCGACGCAGCAATGCTCAATCTCATCTCACCCGATACCAGCACTCAAGAAGATAGACCACCACGCTTCCTATACGCACACGATGGGGACAAAATTCTAGTTTTCGAGCGAAATAGCCTCTATTTCGTGTTCAACTTTAACCCAGAACAATCATTCACCGATTACGGAATAGAAGTGATACCTGGAAATTATCAACTTCTGATGGATACGGATGAAGAGCGTTTCGGAGGACAGTCCCGTATAACGCAAGATCAGACGTTTACTACACAGCCCATCAAACACAATAATCTGCTCCGCCACATGCTAAAGCTCTATCTTCCCTGCCGAACCGCACTCATTCTCAAACGGGACAAAAGCTAAAACAATAGAGGCGGTTACGCCCCCCAAGTGACGCCTTCGGCGAGATGCTTCAACAAGCTCAGCATGACAATTCGTTAGGAAATACGACAGCACCGAGAGTGTCATTCCGAGCGAAGTCGAGGAATCTCGAGTTTTTCAACAGCCACAATAGAGCTATCTCCCTCGACTCGAAATCTTGAACCTGAAACTCATATTTTCAGGATTTTCAATTTCAGTTCTCGAATTTACTCTTTAGGCCCAGAGTTGGCGGTCAAGCGTTCGGTATTGGATTGCCTCAGTAATGTGATGCGTCTCAATCTGCTCAGAACCCTCCAGATCAGCTATCGTACGCGACACTTTGAGGATGCGATTGTAGGCACGTGCACTGAAGTGCAACTCTGAGATTGCCATTTTCAGGAGTTCCTGAGCATCTTCCTGAAGTCGACAATGCTTCTGCACCTGCTTCTCTCCCATCTCTGCATTGCAATGCACATGCCCATCCTCATTAAACCGATCGCGCTGTCGTTGTCGTGCCTCCGTTGCCCGCTCACGAATATCCACTGACGGCTCCCCTGCATCAAGCGCTACAAGTTCGTTGTAAGCCATCGAGGGAACTTCAATGTGGATGTCAATCCGATCCAGCAACGGCCCGGAAATCTTGTTGCGATACTTCAGGATCTGACGCTGAGAACAGCGACATTCACGCTGAGAATCTCCAAAATAACCGCAGGGGCAGGGGTTCATCGCCGCAACTAACATAAAATTGCAAGGAAAGGTCACACTAGATGCCGCTCGCGAAATTGTCACAACACCATCTTCAAGTGGCTGACGGAGGACCTCAAGCACGTTACGATGAAACTCGGGGAGTTCATCCAGGAACAAAACCCCGCGATGCGCCAGACTTACTTCGCCAGGAATGGGGTGTGCGCCCCCACCCAACAGCCCTGCATCTGAAATGGTATGATGCGGCGACCGAAAGGGTCGTCGTTCAATCAACGCGGCATGAGGGGTCAACGTTCCCGCAATACTGTGAATCTTCGTAGCCTGCAAAGCCTCTTCCAGATTCATCTCGGGCAAAATTGACGGAATCCGCTTGGCGAGCATCGATTTACCTGTCCCAGGGGGGCCAATCATCAAAATATTGTGTCCACCGGAAACCGCAACTTCGATTGCCCGCTTAGCCTGCTCCTGCCCCTTTACATCCTCGTAATCATCCTCGTGCTCCTTGATTGAGCTAAAAATACGACTCAAATTCACGTAGCTGGGACTAAGCTGAATCTTTCCATCAAGAAAATCGGCAGCCTGCCGCAGGGTGTGAATTGCATACACCTCAAGCCCCTCAACCACCGCAGCCTCTTCAGCATTATCGACTGGAACTAGGATGCCACGCTTACCAGAGGCCTTTGCGTTGAGCGCAATAGGAAGCACACCCTTTACACGGCGAACCTCTCCGCTTAGCGCCAACTCTCCCAACATCACCAAATCCGGCAGCAGGTCTGCGGCAATCTCCTCCTGAGCGGCTAGCATCCCAATGGCAATCGGAAGATCGTAGATGGGTCCTTCCTTCTTGATATCAGCGGGAGCAAGATTAATGGTGGTTCGACCCACATGAGTTTTGAAACCCGAGTTAATCATCGCCGTATGAACGCGATCCTTACTCTCCTTGACCGCCACATCCGGCAACCCCACCGTCACCACCTGCGGATCCCCATGCCCCGCGTTGACCTCAATCTCAACCGAGTAAGCATCCACCCCCTGCACGGCACCTGAAAATACTGTCGCTAACATCTGGGGAGTCTACCCCGTTGCACATCATAAGCACCAGCAGAAACGATAGACAGACAG
>CAZNWT010000176.1:0-6584 GCA_964576795.1 uncultured Victivallales bacterium | reverse complement strand
CAGACGGGAAGTCTAATTGTCGCTAGACGGGAAATGTAATTGTCGCTGTACACCTTCCTAATGCGCACAAGCTGAACGAGGTGACTGTGCCGGAGATTGAGCGGCCCTCGCGCTTCAATAAACCGTTCTTCATGCTTCTTCACCACATGGATCCTCACTCGCCATACATGCCTCTAGCGCCTTATGACCGGATGTTTTATCACGGCAATGAGTGTGACCCCAGAGACTCTGTCATTGGTGGACATGTGACCGATGATCTCGCTGACTTTTGCGTGCCTTATGACAAGACCGATAATCTGCGTCTCTGTCGTGCGACAAGCTGGAAATATCAGTCAGAAGTTTTTAAGGTCCTCGCGCCCCAAGCACCTGCTCGAAGTCAGGTTTGAGGATTTCGTTATGAAACAGGATGAGACGCTAGCGAAGATAGGAGAGTTTCTGGGGATACCTATGGCAAAGATCGAGGTCCGTCCGGAATTGGTTGGGCGATGGAAGACTGACACGGAAGAGCACGACTTTAATTTCTTCGCCGAGGAACTGGTGAAGTATAACTACTAGTGTGCACCACCCACGGTCCGGGCTAGTCAGTCGATGAGCCCATCTGGGTATCGTTGTACATGAGGGGGTTGGGATGCCGATTGTTTATGCGAACATGGAAGCGGTGAAGTTGCCGGTTGCAGGAAAGATAAAGGCACTACTCTCCGGGGGGGGGAGGGGGTGGCTTGCCTGCAAATTCACTTAAGGCCTCAAACATGGCCATGACATTGGCTGGTGGAACTTCAGGTAGAATATTGTGCACCGTGTTGAACACGAATCCGCCGCCGGGGGACAGGATTTTCAGTCGCTCCAGCACATGGGCTTTCACCTCTGCTGGCGTAGCCCGGTTGAGAACTCCGCGTGTATCGCAGCCTCCGCCCCAGAAGCAGATGTCTTTGCCAAATTGCTTCTTCAGCTTCTCGGGCTCCATGTCGACGCAGTTGGTTTGGACCGGGTTGATGACGTCGTAGCCCGCCTCAATTAGGTCTGGCATGATCTTGTAGATCGACCCGCAGGAGTGGAGGAAGGTCTTCATGTTGCTGTGTTCATGCACATAGGAACAGAGCTGGGTGTGGTGGGGCTTGAAGAGTTTGCGATAGAGCTCGGGCGGCATAAAGGGACCGGTGTCGATGCCGAGGTCGTCGCCGAAGCGCAGAATATCACAGACGTCGCCGACCGCAGCACAGACCTTTTCCAGTGTCGCCAGGTGAGACTCCATCAATACGTCCAATAGTTTTTCCACGTTGGCTTCATCTATGAAGAGATCCATCAGAAAGTTGTCCATGCGGCGCAGGAATGTTCCCCACTCGAAGAGGTTGCATCCGCAGACGATCATCAGAGCCCGGTCGGAGGATTCGCGCAGGGCGATGGTGCGGGCACGGAGATCTTCCCAGAAACCATCGTCGCTGGCGTGATCCCACGGGCTGTGCACGAGGGCAGACCAGAGCACTTTTTCCATCGCATCGGGGAGTGCTGCCTGCATGTCATCCGGATATCCATCCAGCCAAGGGAAAAGACTTTGATCGTAGAACGTGCCCCCTGATGGCATGTGTGCCACATCGGTGCCGTCCGGCGTGCGCGCTATCCATGATCCGTCTTCCTTCTGTTCGGGGTGGAACCAGACCGGGTACTGAGCAGTTTGGCCGTCGGCGATTTTGATATCATACCAGTCGGTGTCTGCCGTATTGAAAGCACGTCCCACGTCGATCACGTCAACTCCGAGACGATCCAGAACGGCATCTTCAGGTTGGGCGAGCTGCTGCACCACATCATAGATTCGCGTATGTCCCCCTGAGATGCCGAGATGCTGCATTAGATTGCCGTAGGCAATGGCAGAGATTCCAGAACTTGGGGTTGCTCCCAGGTCGATGGGGCAACGATCCGGTTGCTGGTGGTTGATGGCGGCGAGAACGCGTTCACGTGATGTCATAGTGCTTCCTCCCTTTTTCATGCCCTTTTATAGAACTTTTTGACGGTACCGTTACTGCAAAGAGTACCACACTTGAGGTTATCAGTCTTTTCTGTCCTTTCCGCGAGAAAAATAATAATTCTGCGAGTGATGAGTAACCCCTTTATCAACTTTGGATCGCTATCTTAAACACTCAACATTGAACTCCGAAGTGCTGGTCATCCCGACGAATGTCGGGGCGAGTCTGGTCCCGAAGCGAGTCCGGGATGCGAGCAGATGCAAGCACATTGAAGTTGGGAGTTCTCTCGTTGTCATCGGGATTCCCAATTCGATGTTGGGCGTTGAATGTTCAATGTTGGACGTTCAAAACGAACGAGAAACGTGAATGAAGTTTCAGCCTAGTCTTGGTGGAAGACCTCTTCCATATCAGCCCACCACTCGCCTTCCGCGAGATCGGGTAGCGGTTCCTGGCAAGGTATACACTCATTCCACCACTTCTGTGTTGTGGGGTCGACTGCCATCTTGGCGCTGTCGGCGGCAAAATCCTTGCCCGTGTACTCAAAGTAGCTGAACAGGTAGTACTTTCCATCCGGCAGTTTGCGCAGGTAGATTGAGTAGTTTTCAATGTGGCAGTTCTTGATCATCTGAAGCACATCGGGCCAGACGGCTGCATGTAGTTCCTTGTAGTAAGGAATCTTCTCTTCTTTAACACCCAACACCGAACCATATCGTTGCATCATCTCATTCCTTTCTTCTGTTAAGCTGGTATAGACTCCAAATCAGGAATATGAGTCAAGAAGTATTAGTGTTCCGTTGCTGCAAATTGGGCCAAGCGACCGCCATAAGTGAGCATCAGAACAGCGTGAAGCATAACACCGAGAATGGGATTGGCTGCAATCATTGGGCCACGTCTTCGTTGTACTCGCCCAACTCCAGCGGATAGGCCCCATACTTGCGCACAAGCTTCACGATGTAATCGTAGGTGTGCCCGGATACATCGTTAGCGACGGAGTGGTCGGATTGGAAGATGTATCCACCACCCTTGGCTGCGTTGAGCTTGCGCAGTACCTCGCGTTTGATCTCATTCTTGTCGCCACGCTCCCACACTCGGATGTCGCTGTTGCCGCAAATTCCGAGGCGATGTCCGTATTGGCGGCGCAGCTCAACGGCATCCATATCGGCCTTGGCTTCAAACGGATTGTACGAGTCGGTGCCGATCTCAATGAAGTCTTCCAGTAGCTTGTGCACGCAGCCGCAGCCGTGATAGATCACAGGCAGGCCGCGCGAATGGGCTTCGGTCGTGATCGCTTTGACCCATGGCTTGAAATATTCCCGCCAGTAGTCGGGCGAGAAAAAGGGCCCATTGCGATACGCGACATCGCCCCAGATGACATAGCCATCCAGCAGTCCATCGGCAGCATCCATGGAGGCCTTGGCGCAGTTGAGATAGAACTCGCCGATTCGGTTGATGATGACACCCATGCGTTCGGGATAGAGCCCCATCCACAACATCGTGTTTTGTTGTCCGATCAATCGGGTGAAGCATTCGGCCGTCTCAATCATGCTGCCGTAGACCGGAAAGTCAGGACGCAGGCTTTTGACCGTATCAATCCAGGCTGGGGAGTTGCGCTCGAAGCCGTCGCCTACACCCGCAATCTGGTTGTCCCCCGCTTCGAAAAAGCGACGCGGATCATCGGGGGCGTCAAACTGGGCTTCTTCGAGTTTCTCGAAGGTGTCGATTTCCCATTCGGCCATTTCCGGCATGGGGTAGTCGAACTTCTTGCGCATGATTGCGCCGAAGCCGGTTTTCACGACGACTTCCTCGGTGGTCTCCTTCAACGTTTCAAACGGGCGGATCCACGGGTCCATGTTTGGGACTGTAGTGATCCAGTCGAGATCATAATGGTAGTACGGATTGGCGTCGTCTGGTAATCCGAGATCCTTGCGCCACTGCTCGATGAAGCTGCCCCAAAAGAAATCGCTGATCGGCACACGATCCGGTTCCTCGTGGCTGAGCGCCTTGTTCATCCGTTCGAGCTTTTTCAGCGTGTTGGGTTTGCGTTCCGTGGTGATTGTTTTGCCCGTGGTTTCAAACATACCCATGATCTGCTCCTTTCGTTACAATGCATCCAAGTGTCTGCGGTTTAGTGGCTATATTGAAATTATTGCGTATTCTTGACCCGAGAGTCTATGTGCGCTAGCGTTTAGTTTATGTCTGATTCGACACATGGGCGAGCCAATGTAGGCGCTTATGATAAACCGTTTTCGGGCGTAGGCATCGAATACTATCCACTGGGTATTAATCCGGGCCGCTCGGGGTTAACCCTTCATGAGAGCGGCTATCTCTCTGCCAACTCAGACTGGAATTTTCCGAGTGTCTTCAGTCCTTTTTGGCGACTGAACTATAATGCAGAGGCGGGGCATTGTGTGGTGTTTGGCGATAAGATGATCGAACTTACGCCCGATCACCTCGTCTTGATTCCCGATCACCATCTGTTCCACTGTCTCGGGCAGCAGCCTGTGCCAACGTGGTGGCAGGCGTTCAGCTTTACGCGACAGCTGTATCGTGGTATCTCCATACCGATTGTGCTTCCGGTCCGGGATGTGGAGCTATGTCTAATGGAGGAGTTGCAAAAGTTGATCAGCGTGAATGCGACGTGGGAGCCGACCGATGCGATCTACCGCACATCGCTTGCCCTGCTGCACGTCGTCCTTGCGCGCCCAGAGCTAATCTGGCAACCGCCGGTTCCCGATGTTCTGCAACGCGTGCACGCTTTCATCAATGCACACATCGGTGAAAAGATGTCCAATTCGCTTCTGGCTCGCGAAGCCGCCATGAGCGTGACTGGCTTCGAGCGCGCCTTCAAGCGACATTTTGGAACGACACCGGCGCAGTATGTTACGGATGTTCGTGTACGGGAGGCTAGTCGCTTGCTGCTACAGACTCGAGAGAGCATCGAAACCATCGCTGAATCCACCGGCTTCCCCGATCGGGACTACTTCAGTCGTGTGTTCAAGAAAGTCACGGGCGAAGCGCCGGCAGGTTTCAGACGAAAACACTGCATCCTGTAGGCATGCGTGAAGGCGGCGTCCCTTCAGCCCTCATTTTCCGGACGGAATACGCGCACCGGACCACCGAATGTATTTGGATCGGGCGTTGATTGCACCGCAGATCTCGCTGTGGTGGTATCTGGTGCTGATGGGTCTCCTCGGGTGCTTCATGGTAAACTCATTTCTGTTCTTTGCTGCCACAAACAAGCTTGAGATCTACTATTACGGCTTCGGTCTGATCGAGTTGCGACTGGTGTTCATTGCCGTGAATACCATCGTGATCTTTGCCGGGACCGGGCACTTTGAATATAGAGTATTGGCCACCTGCGGTTTCCCTGGCTTCATCGTCTGGGTAGTTGTGTTCGTTACCAGATTTCACGCTTGTATTAGAGATCAGTTCCCCTACAGTTGCAACAACGCTGGATTTGCTTCCAGAATGCCAATTCAACAAGATGGTGAATGCCATGGCCAAGGGGTTGCCGAAGCGCAAGAAACGGGCAGAGAGTTTTCTGGGGATCCACTTTGACTTCCATGCGGGACTGGACTGCAACAAAGTCGGTGCCGGGGTCACTCGGAAGATGATTGAGGATATTGTTAAGCAGGTACAGCCAGACTACATCCAGTGTGACTGCAAAGGGCATGGTGGCTTCTCCAGTTATCCGACGAAGGCGGCGTACCCTGCACCGGGCTTTGTTCGCGATCAGCTGAAGATCTGGCGCGACATCACGGCGAAACACGGTGTGGCTCTGTTTATGCACTACTCCGGCGTGTGGGATACGGAAGCACTGAAGCATCATCCATCATGGGCGGCGATCGATCCTGACGGCAAGAAGAACAAGAACAACACATCCGTGTTTGGCCCGTACGTTGACAAACTCCTGATCCCCCAGCTGAAAGAGCTGTCCGATGTCTACGGCGTGGACGGCGTCTGGGTTGACGGCGAGTGCTGGGCGACGTGCCAAGACTATGGCAAGGAAGTATTGGCTGAGTTTCGCAAGAAGACTGGCATTCGCACTGTTCCCAAGAAGATGGGTGATAAGGGATTTCAGGAATTCACCGAGTTCTGCCGGGAGGGATTTCGCAAGTATCTGCAACATTACGTCGCCGCCATCCATAAGCACAATCCGGATTTCGAAGTCGCCAGCAACTGGGCCTACTCCTCGTTCATGCCGGAACCGGTGACAACGGATGTGGACTATATCTCTGGCGATTACCCGATGCAGAACAGTGTGAATGCAGCACGTTTCGAAGCGCGCTGCATTGCGCCGCAGGGCATGCCATGGGATTTGATGGCTTGGGCCTTTGCCGGGCGATGGAAAGATCCCTGCCACAGCACCAAAACGATTCCACAGCTGCAGCAGGAAGCCGCAATCGTACTTGCTCTTGGCGGAGGATTTCAGGCGTACTTCAAACAGAAGCGCGATGGCTCAATTTTCCCGTGGCAGATGAAGCTGATGGCGGAGACTGGTGCTTTCTGTCGGGCGCGTGAAGCGGTTTGCCACAAAGCAGAGCCGGTGCCGCAGGTGGCACTGTTCCTTTGCAGGTAACCGTTCACGGGGTAGAATAGCAGGAGTGGGGCAGAAAACCAGCG
>CAZNWT010000175.1:0-6909 GCA_964576795.1 uncultured Victivallales bacterium | reverse complement strand
TGTCCGAAGCCCCTCCCGCAACTCGAAGATTTCCTAATTTGGAACCGCTGAAAGACTGCCCAACGCGTAGTATACTATTGATAATTACACCCATTCTGGAGACAAACCATGCCAACTGTTCTTGTTCCTCTTGCCAATGGAGTTGAAGAGATGGAGGCTGTCATAATAATTGACACCCTTCGGCGATCAGAACTGAATGTCGTCTCAGCGTCTATCGAAGACACTCAAACCATTACCTGCTCTCGAGGCGTGTCACTTGTGGCCGACACGTTATGGAGTGAGATTGACCCAAACCACTATGATGCAATTCTGCTTCCTGGTGGCGCAGGAGGAAGTAAACGACTAAGTCGCCACACATCACTCATTGAGGCGCTTCAAGCATTTGAAAAAAACGACAAGCTTATTGGTGCCATATGCGCAGGCCCGCTTGTGCTACAGGCAGCGGGCATTTTGCACAAACGCGCCGTCACCTGTCATCCGGCAGTTGCCTCGCAACTTGTTGCGACCTCCCGTCAAAATGAACGGGTTGTACAGGATCGAAACCTAATCACAAGTCAGGGCCCAGGCACAGCTTTTGAGTTTGCACTTGCGATCATCAGCCACTTGCTCGGCACCAACATTGCAACCGAAGTCGAGCAAGGGTTGATCCTGCCATAGTCTACAGTAGTTAAGTGGAAGCCTGTTGGTTCAGACCTAATCCCGAGAACGGGAGCGGGCCTCGTTGACGACAAGTTTACGTCCATCAACTTCATTGCCGTGCATGGCTGAAACGGCCTTCTTCGCTCCTGCAGGTGTTGCCATCTCGAGAAAGCCATAGCCCTTCGAACGGTTATTGAACTTGTTCTTGATAATGCGCGCCGAAAGCACCTTGCCATGCTTTGCAAACACCTTCATCAAGGCATTCTCGTCGAGGTCATATGATAGGTTACCAACGTAGAGTTCTACACCTTCACCGGGCTCAAGGTCACTCTCTTCTTGGTTGGAACTAGGAGCGTTTCGACTTATACGTCCGAGTAAAAAGCCAACAGCAACGCCAACTACAGCTGCACCACTTGCAATCATCATCACTTGGGGGTCCATAAGCATCTTGGGGTCCATGGGATTCTCCTTCTCTCTTGGGATACGGGTAGCTCGTTTCTTCTACGAAAATAGCAGAAGCCCCAGCTACTTCATTTCAAGGAAGCCTTCTAGCTTCCGAATACGGGTGGGATGTCTCAGCTTGCGTAGCGCCTTCGCCTCAATCTGGCGAATACGCTCACGCGTAACAGTAAATTTCTTTCCAACCTCTTCCAGGGTTCGAGAATAGCCATCAGTCAGACCAAAACGATAGTCAAGCACTTGGCGTTCACGGTCGGTTAACGTATCGAGAACATCCTGGAGACGATCCTTCAGCATGCTGTATGCTGTCATCTCCGAAGGATTTTCCGCTGACTTGTCCTCAATAAAATCGCCGAAATGGGCATCTTCACCATCGCCCACAGGGCTTTGAAGCGAGATGGGTTGCTGCGCCATCTTGTAAACAGCACGAACCCGCTCCACCGGCATGTCCATCTCTTCTGCCGCCTCTTCTGCCGTGGGTTCGCGACCAAACTGCTGCACAAGCTTCTTCTGAACGCGCAACAACTTGTTGATTGTTTCAATCATATGAACCGGAATACGGATGGTTCGGGCCTGATCAGCAATGGCACGCGTGGCAGCTTGACGAATCCACCACGTGGCATAGGTGCTGAATTTATAGCCACGTCTGTACTCGAATTTCTCGACCGCTTTCATAAGCCCGGTGTTTCCCTCTTGAATGAGATCCAAGAATGAGAGCCCCCGGTTCATGTACTTCTTCACAATACTGATGACGAGTCGCAGGTTGGCTTCCACCATTTCTGTGCGAGCCTGTTGCCCCCGACGCATAGCATCGCGGAGCCCTTCGAAGCCCGCAACACATTCCTCGGATTGAATACAAAAACTGCGCTGAAAATCTACGATCTGCTTGCGCAATTCCTTGATTTCCTCATCGCGACGCTTGCTTTTTCGCGCTTTTTCAAGTCGCTCGCGTGAAACCACTGCATTACGGAATTGCATGAATTGCTGCTCGGCATCCGATGCCATTGTCTCGATGACTTTCTGCTTAAAATGGAGTTCTTTGAGTATTCCGGCTTGTTTGATTCGCAGTTTCTCGCTTGCCACAAGAAGCTTTTGCCCCTCTACCTTGCTCGTTCGACTCTTTACGGCCTCAGCAAATGTCGAATGCAGCTTTTCCTGAGCCTTCAGGATTTTGCGGCAAACCTTTGGAAGTGAATTGAGATAGTCCTCACGACTGTCCACAAACTTATCAACGACGATGCGGTCAAAACGTTCCTTACCATTCTCCAAGCGGTCGGCAAGGGCGAGATACATATCCCCTGCAATCCCAACATGATTGAAGATCTCACGAGTGGTGACCTCAGCCTCTTCAATGCGTTTGCAAATCTCAACCTCTTGCTCACGAGTCAGCAGCGGAACTTGTCCCATCTGATGCAGATACATACGAATCGGGTCATCAAAGAAATCAAGCCGTCCACCTTTAGCAGCTTTGCCCTTCTTTTTCGTAACCTTTAGCTTATCCACATCCTGAGACTGTACGATGTCAATGTCCATACCACGCAACAGCGCGAGATATGACTCGAGTTCTTCGGGCGCTATTACGGCCTCAGGAATCGCCTCGTTGATATCTTCGAATGTGAGATAACCTTGATCCTCTGCCAAGGCAATCAACTCTTTGATTTTGTGGTTTCGAGATTCGCGCTTGTCCTTTTCCTTCTCAGCCTTTTCGGCTTTTTCAGTCTCAGCGAGAATCTGTGCCTCAATATCTTCCTGCCGAACAGACTCGGACTCAAAAAGCTTATGCGCTTTCTCCTCTGGCGTCAGCTCAATCTCTTCCTCACCCTCAACTTTTTCGGCACCCTCTGGGACAGCAGCCTTGGCAGCCTTCTGTATAGCCTCTTCCTCAGCCTTTGTCAGCTTTGCATTCGCTTTCTTGACAGCACCTTTGCTTGCCACAGGTTTCGCTGCCTTAGCCGTAGCTTTCGGTGCAGCCTTCTTTGCAGCCTTCTTTGCAGGCGTCTTCGGTGTGCTCTTTGTTTTTGCAGATATCGCTTTTACTTTTTTCGCCGTGGTTTCCTTGGCGGCCGTCGTTTTATTCGGCTTAGCCTTTCCGGTATTCTTCGATGACTTCACGTTGGTTGACTTAGCCTTCGTAGTCGCATTTTTTGCTGATTTCGACGTCGCCATGCAGATAAACCCCGCCCTGAATTGATTTTAGATACACCCGTGCTTGCTGTGCGTTGTAAACATCATGAAACGAGAAGGCAAGCAGAATCGAATATTAAAGATGGCAGATAAGGGGACAATGCTATCCCAACGTTGCTGCAACGTTCTTCCCATCTCGCACACCTTTTGCATTAAAGCCTCTTTGGGTGAGAAAATAAGCAGCAATAGCGGTGTCTTTATCATCACGGCAGCAACAATAATAGCACTGGTTCCGATTCAATTCCTCGAGGCGTTCACGAAGCTGACACAAAGGTACGGCAAGTACATTTGCCCCAGTCGGTGTCCGATCTTTTCGCGAGCCCACCCAAATCCATACGCCGTCTTCACCATCTGAAGTCTCTATTATCTCATCCTTCGATTTCCATGTGACTGCGTTTTTTGCAATAAATGCGGAAAATGCATCGCGTCTAATGCGTAAAACGATGCCATCCGTCTGCATCGTCACGGTGACCGTTCGCGGTTGCACACCAAGTAAAGCCTCTTCTCCAAGCCCCGTGGGTTTATGTAATTCTGCGAGGGTATTTGCCACGGCCTTCTCACGGCCCCGGTGCGTTACGACGGCTGTACCACGAGCCAAAACAAAATAGGCATCACCCCGATCGCCTTGCTTGAAGATATGAGAACCTGCACGTATACGGCTGATATCCATGGCCTCAATCAGTGTACGAATTTCATTGGATTCCAAATTGCAGAAGAGCTCGGAACGTCCAACCTGAGCGGCCACACCATCCGCATCAATGCCTACATCTACAAGCGAGCCCTCAAGCCGCAATGCCCGTCGAGGCAGTAGCGCTCCCAGTCGATCTAACAATCGTAACATAAACCTATCCTCTCAACTTGTATCCGTATGCTGTTATTTCAAAAATCTCGCGCACACTCTTGCCGAACTGCCTTCTCAGGTCAAGTAACAGTCATTGGAATCAGGTCCCGCTGAACTGTTCGATCCGTTCACGCTCTTCACGCTCTGAACGAAATCCAAGACGCTTCAATTTTCGTACATCCGCTTGCGAGAGCCCACTACTCTGCGCACGGTATACCGAAGGCGTGAGCTCTGTGGAGCGGTGAAACGTATTTGCAAAATACTGGCTGGTACTGAAGCCGCACTCAAGGGCGATATCAATAATCTTCATATCCGTCTCGCGCAGCAAATTCTTTGCACGTTCAATTCGAACCCGGCCAAGGTACTCCATGGGGGTGCACCCTGTTAGCTTGCGGACAATCGACGTCAACTGCGTACGTTGCAACCCACACTCCAGTGCCATTTGAGCCAAGCTCCACCCCTGATCACACGTCTCGGCAAACTTAACAAGTAATGCATCAACCCGCCGCTCCGACCAGCTATGAACATCGGCATCTACAGCTTCACCCGCCACAATCCGCTTAAGTTCAATCAACACACTGCGCAGAAGGCTAACCACTTGCGTATCTCTCAATGGATGTGATCCCTGCAACTCCCCAATCAACACCGGAATGAGAAATCGCATTGTAGGTGTCGCTCGAAAACAATGCCCCGGACTCGCAGAAAAGACGCCACTAAGGATCTTCATCTCGGATTTCGAAAGCCCTAAGCAGGCAGGAAAACCAAAAAAAGGCCGCGGTTCAGGATAATCCTCCGCGAGGTGAAACAGGACATGACAAAGCATGTTATCTGGCTCACGTGGATGAACGCTGCCATGCACCTGCCAAGGTAGCGTAAAGAAGATCGAGCCTGCTGTTACTCGCTCCAGAGCCCCTGCGACCATCCATTCCAGCATCCCCTTTTCGACAAAGGTAATCTCCATCCCCTTATTCTTATGGGGCCCGAGTTCATTACACCGAAATCGACCGTAACTGATAATCTCATCCATGAAAGCACGATACGCCGAGTGTATAATATATACCATTCAATAATACGACTTTTGCTCTATCGAACAAAGAGTCTGGTGTCAGGTCTCGTGTGTTAAGTCGGGCCTCAGCCCCGCTGCACAGGGCTAGAGTTTTCACGGGCGTGAACACTGCCCATACGAAAGTGACTAATGTCATTCCGAGCTTGCCGAGGAGACGACCAACGGGAAGACAACCAGATACGCAGGATCTGGAGTGAAGCGGCAATCTCCAGCATAACTGGAGGCCTGAGATCCCGCGGCAAGCTCGAGATGACACTCTCACTTTCCATAATAACACACATACACTTCTGTCATACTAGACAGACGTCCTGTCATGCTGAGCTTGTCGAAGCATCTCTGCCCAACCAGAACCTCCAGATCCCTCGCCAAACTCGGGTTGACAGATCACGTGGTCCTTGCGTGTTCCATAAATGGTAAATGGCACACTACAACTTTAAGTTCCCCTACTGAGAGGGGCCTGGGACAGGTTTCTCAAGGAGCTAGTGTCACGCTCTTCCGGCAACACAAAACAGTCCCTAGTCACACTGCTGAATGAACGTATTCATGGCATCCATCTGAGATTCAAGGGATTCCGTCATAGTGAACTGCACGCGACAACGGTCAAGATTTTGCCCATCACGATGCGTCTTGAAGTAAACGTCACCCTCAAGATAGTCCGTCAGAAAACGGAGCCCAATCTCAAATGTGATGAGCTGTGCTGAAAACGCAAGGTGATCCCGTTCAACCGCATTGAGTACACTTCCTGCAGAAGTCAGATATCCCCGAGCGACTGCTTCAAACATATCCTGCCGAGCCACCACTTTGGATAAATCAACCTCATCCTCAGGGCAAGGTCGAGACGCTGTACGAACCATATCTCCAAAGTCATAGAGAGAGAGTCCCGGCATAACGGTATCGAGGTCGATCACACAGAGGCCCTCCCCGGTAGCAACATCAAGCATAACATTATTCAGCTTGGTATCGTTGTGTACCGTCACCAGAGGGATATCCCCGCGCTGTTGAAGCGTGATTAGTGTGTCAACGATAGACTCACGAGCACGGGCAAAGTCGATCTCGGTCTTCACCAAAGCCGCGCGATTACAAACGTCAGCTTCAATTGCCCGCTGAAGTGCATCAAAACGGCCGCGTGTATCATGGAACCCAGGAATAGTCTCTACCAGGGGCTCCCCAGGAAGACTTGCAAGTTGCTTCATGAAATTACCAAACGCTTTGGCCGCTTCATATGCCTGATCTGTCGACTCAAGAACATCATACGTCAGCGCCTGCTCAATGAAAATATACAGTCGCCAAGTATTGCCATCTCCATCAACATAAAAAGGCCGACCATCATTTGCAGCCATCAAAGTCAGAGTGCGACGATCAATGTCAGAGGCCCCCGCAGATTCTAACGTCTGTCGAAGATGCTTCGTCACACGATCAATGTTTTCCATCAACGCTTTAGGTTGACGAAACACATTGTGGTTAATGCGCTGTAGAATATAGCGAACAGAACCCGTCGTCTGAGACAATGTCACCGCATAGGTATCATTGATATGACCACTCCCGTAAGGAGCGCCATCAACAAACTCACCCTCAACCTGAAACGCACCACATATAGCTTTTAGATCGTACCCCATGAATCCTCAAATCTTACTGATATTCCTGCCACTCAGGCTCGTTATGAAAAATCGTAACCGTTCACGGGGTAGAATAGCAGGAGTGGGGCAGAAAACCAGCGTGG
>CAZNWT010000174.1:0-7017 GCA_964576795.1 uncultured Victivallales bacterium | reverse complement strand
TTTCCTCGCGACAGGATCAGACCCCCGGCATTGCCGCCTATTTGGAACCGCTGTAACTCGGCGCAAAGTTCGAGGTAATCGTTGTGAGCATGGTATACTCTGCTGACATTAAAACCCTCGGGCTGGAATGCAGGAAATGCTGTATAAAACCGACCTAGCCCTACCCCAAAGGGATAGGTTTTGATCAAATCAAGAGCTCCCTTCCATATTGCAAGGCGGGGCAATGCCTCGTGTGGCGTATTGGAAAGGGATTGGATGCGACCTATGGACAATGCAAATGTACCGCCTACGCCCATGAAAATGACAATGGTAGTTATGAGGATCGCGAGGGGAATTGTAAGTTGAGTCGCCTGCTTTCCGCGTTTGCTCACGGCAAACCACGTCAACAGGATAAGCACCGCAGGGGTCGCCGATAGCATTGCGCCCCGCGACCCTGATAGCAATAGAGCCACAATCTGAAGACTTGTTGCCCCAATGAGCGCTGTTGTGCTTAGAAGGGTGTAGTCCTCTCGCGTGGCCATGTGTAAGATATGGCGTCCGCGTTTTCGAACGTGCTCTATGGCGTGTAAGACAGATGTTAGCGTGCGACTGAGTGATACGAGTAGCGTTAGGGAGAGGAATGCTCCGAATGTGTTGCTTCCGGAGAAGGTGCCCACCACGCGCCCACCACCTCCAAATCGACTGTAGATTCCAACATCAGTGTAGAGGGCCGCGATGCCGAAAGCGGCCTCTGCTGATCCTATGATGATGATGGCGACACCGAGCGTTTTTATGAACCGTCGGCTTTCACAGCAACGACAGACAACCCAAGTCAGCAAAGCATACGCTATCCATATATAAATCTTAGCGCACAGGAGGGGGCCGTTTCCTATTGCAGGGATCTTAAGCATTCCCATATGGACGAGTACGGTGTGAATACCGATCCAGGCGAAAAGCATGCCCAATACGAGCTTTATACGGGTTGAAAGTCGCGGTTTTTGTTGTCCAGAGGGTAGGGCAATTGAGACAAAAAGGGCGAGCGCCAATATGAGTCCCCCCACCAATGTTTGTGCCCACTCCGCAACGCCACCGTAGGGGATCAAAGCTGCAACTATTATTGTGGCAATGAGAGCTGCTGGCAGTAGTTTTCTGGCTGTAATTCTCACGTTCGCGTCTTCTCGCCGCGCGATGCACCCCAGATGGATAAGATGGGGCTCAACTCGCGGTGTCTTCTTCGCGGTAGTACTTCTCGTACCGTTTTCCGCCATAGTAACCGTAGTAGCGTCCTCCGTGAGGCAGGTCTACATTATTGAGAGCCACTCCTAATAGGCGAACATTTGCTTCTGCCAAGCGCATCACAAACTGCTGCACAGCTGTTTTTGGCGTGGAGAAACTACGGGATACCAGAATCAGGCCATCTGTATACCTTCCAATAATCAGGGAATCCACGAGTGCAAATCCGGGAGGGGAATCGAAAATGACGAAATCATATTTTTCGTGCGTTTCGTCGAGTCTTGTTTTGAATGCATCGGCTTCGAGCAATTCGGCTGGATTACGCGGTATAGAACCGCAGGGAAGAAAATCAAGATTTTCAATCTTGGTTTTATGAACAACATTTTCAAGTTTGCAGTCTGTGTTACTTAAAAGACTGCTGAGTCCCTCGTCGGATGTGACATTGAAGATTCGATGAAGTCTGGGTTTACGCATGTCTGCATCAATGATAAGCGTGCGCTTGTTGGCTTGAGCTTGAGCAATAGCAAGATTAACGGCTGTGAGTGATTTTCCTTCTGAGGGTAGTGCGCTGGAAATAACAACAGTGGAAATATGCTCGCCTGGAATGCTAAATGCCAAGGCTGTTCGTAGCGCCCGGAATGCTTCTGCGGTGAGGCTTCGAGGCTTTTCGAAAACAATCAAGTCAGGATTTCTTGCATCTTCACTCTTTTGGTTCACATCTGGAATGGCTGCAAGCACCTTGCTTTTCAGGATGCGTCGCACATCTGCATCCCCCTTGATTGTGGTGTCCATGTAGTCAAGAAAGAAGCAGAGGCCAACGGCAAGTCCGCCTGCGAGCACAAAAGCCACCAACAAATTCTTGGATTTGCTAGGCCATGACTTAAGCGTGGGGAGGGACGCTTTTGATATGATGAAAACGCTTTCGCCCTGTCCGCCAATACGATTAATGTCAATCTCTTCGATACGGCGTGAGACGGTTGAATAAGGGCCTTCGATGGATTTCTTTGCACGACTCAAAACGTCATATTGCATTGCAAGACGATTGAACCGATAGACCCTTTTCTCCTGTGCTTCAATGGCTTCGGCCAAAAGGCGTTCTTCCGTGACGGCCTGTTCGAGTTGAGTTCCAAGGGATGCAAGGATTGCATTTGCTTCCATTGCCAATTTGGTTTGAAGCGCTTGAATCTGCGTTTCAATTGCCTGAAGATTGGGATGATTTTCACCCAGACGCTGTACGAGTTGCGAGTATTCGTTTCCCAATCGTGAGAGCTCTAGTTTAAGTGATTTTACAACGGGGTTGTCGATAACATCCGGGAGTGAGTTAACGGACTTTCCTTCTGAAATGGCTTTATTTGCTGATTCTACTCGCGCTTGTAAGGTAATGCGTTGCGGCTGAAGCACGGTGAGTCCTTTACTGAGATCGCGAAGCCGATCAATGACAACATTCTGGGTTTTTTCAAAGGAAACCATGTCGTTCTCGACCATGAATGCTTGTAGGGCCTCGGTTGATGCTGCCAGCTTGTTACGTAAGGTCTCCGCTTTTTTACGAAGTTGTGTCAGGCCTTCTTCCGACACCCCAAGGCGACGTTGGCGGTTTCCCTCCATGTATGCGGAAAGCACGGCGTTGAGCATGTTTTGGGCCTCTGCGGGTTTGGCCCGTTCAATTGATACATCAATGAGCTGTGTGTTTCTGACGGGGCTGACCGTAATCATGCTTTTGAGCTTTGCAGCGGGTTCCTTGGATGAGGAAAAAGCTTTTGTAGCCCGCAAATTAAGTTTATCAATAACAGATTCCATAACAGGACGGGAGGTCATAAGCGTTGCCTGTGTTTGCATGTACTCCCGCTTTCCCATGCTCGCAGCGACAGGATCGATTGCACTCTTCATGCCGGTGAGATTTACCTGACCGGGCTCAACAAGCAGACGCGCTGTTGATGTGTAGAGCGGCGTTCGCGTCCAAGTGTAAAGAATGGCGATAATCATAACGACTGCACCCGCAAGCAGGGCGAGTGGGAGTCGTTGCAGCACGATCTCAACATAGTCCCATAGGTGTACTTCGGGACTCATTGAGACCGACGAATCTTCCGGTTCTGCAAGCTGATAGATGATCTGAGGTTGCTGTGGATCATTGGGCATGGATCACTATCTCCTAAGCCAGAGGTGTCATTTCAAAACATAATAGAGAATGTGGCGAAACACGAATTGCCACGTTAGTAGTCGTCAAGTCGGTATGTGAACGTAAAAATGCCTCTGAAGAATTCCCAGAGCTCACGCCCTGCAATGCGGCTTGGTGAGTCGGGGACATGCACCACGTCGCCTTCCTGAAGAAATACGTCCTGATCTTTGCCTCGCTCGATATCGAAAAGATCCAACCCGATTACAAGTTCAGTGCCAGCTGTACTCTTGCGCCTAACCACGAAGCAGGCTCGTTTGTCTGCTTCACGTGTGAGCCCCCCGGCAAGCGCGATAGCCTCAAGCCCTCGCATTGAGCGGCTGATGGCGTATCCTCCTGGCGCGCTAACGCTGCCATAAACGTAAATCAGCGGTGCTTTTGGAACATAGATAACGTCATCCCCTTGGAGGACTGCATTGAGATCGAACTTTCCCGCGTCAAAGAGTTCCTGTAGATCAACGGTGATTCTGACAGGATCAAACTTGCCCTTTTCTTTGCGGAGCACATGGGCAATCTGACCGGCACCGCTTGTGGGCCCCCCGGCGAGTGTTAGCATATCCATCAAGGTTGTTACGTTTTCATGAATTGCATAAACGCCGGGAGCATTGACTTCGCCGATCACGGCGATACGGCGGCTACGGTATTCTTTCACCGAAACGCCAACACGGGGGTTCTGAAGCACGCCTTTGGTTGAAAGTGCCGATTCAATCAGTGTCTGAATGGTCTCGATGCTCTTGCCACCTACTCTGACGGAACCCAGAGCGGGGAGCGAAATCATACCTGACTCTGAAACGCGAAACTCCAGTGTTTTCGTTTCCTCACTCATTTCCCATTCAAAGATACTGACTTCGAGCACATCATCCGGGCCAACGAGATAGTCGGTTTCGCGAAGGCTCAGCAACTGCCGTGTTTGAAGTACGAGGTCTCGGCTGATGTCATCACTGAAGGCAACAGACCCGGTTGCCCCTGGGGGAGTGAGCGCCATGCGCGATGGGGAGCGGCGCCCGTGTGTTGCACACCCCGTCAGGGAAGCAAGAAGGAATAGGAGACAAAAATGGGTTGCGTGTCGCATAGTCGGCCTCATTATCATTGGAGGGTTGTGAAATGTGCGGTTCAAATTCGATTCAGAAAAAGACTAAAACTGAAGTTAGGAAGATACAATCAATTGACGAGAAGGTCTATAAACAAAACATGCGGCATCCGAGAGGAAGCCGCATGTTCATAATCTAAGAAACGTGGAAACCTGGATTCACATCATGGACTGGCTGGGCTAGGAGGAATAACCGGCGCTGTAACCGGCACTGTCACTGTCACTGTTGCGATTCCATCACCATCGTCTTCGTATTCATCAACAGCGTAGTCTACGCCAGCGACCGTTACAATTGTAGCTCCTGCCACAATTGCGATTGTTCCAACTGTACCGGTTCCAAAAAGACCACCAGAAATAGCAACAACTTCGCCTGCAACCTGTCCGCCGACAAGCATCGGGGTCTCGGAAACAACAATGCGACACCATGCCATGGCGCCATTCTTTGATGCATCAAGAAGAGTGATATTCTTGTCGTTGACGCTGAGCACGTAGCGACCATCTTCGAGTTTGACGATGCATTTGCCTGAGGCGTCAGTTGTCGATGCGACCACTTTTGTGGTTTCTCTGGCGTCGATGATTTTTACATTGGCTGCAGCCATCGGTTTGATGCCATCGGCTTCAAGAAGTGTGATTGAGCACGTTCCTGATGTCAGTGATGGAATGTTGATTTTCTGCTGTTCGGTTGCGGACACTGTCAGCGCAGAAGCGATGACTGCGACACTCATCCATGTGACCATTTTCTTCATAATCTCTCCTTAGTTACTAGTTCTTGTATATTTATTTTATTTAAAGAAGGTCTTTCCTTCCTGAAATTTTCTATTGTCCCGCCACAACACGCCTTGTCTTGTTGCTTCTTTCGAGCCGAGCCTTTGTCACCCTTTGAGCTGCTGTTCCTTTATGCGTCCGTTTTTTAGAAACAACGAGCGCATTCATTTCTTTTTCTTCGGACATGGGCTTTAGCTCAAGCCTTGGTGCCGAAATCCGATTGTCTATTGTATGTTGTTTTAAACGTGTATCCAAAGCGTTTTCAGTAGCATATGCATTCAAACCAGAGGCAACTGAAACACTGAAAACAAGCAATAACGTTAACGTGACCGTTCTCATGATGCAAACCTAAAAACTGTGGTGTATTACTCAGGAATGGGAACTATTTTGCGATAGCATGGGATGAATGTCAACCCTTTGGTAGTCAGGGATTTGCTGATTATGGGGTAAGGGTTTTGCTTATGATGACAGAGGGGAAGCGTCCGTTACTTCTGCTTTTTACGAGTGTCGATGATCTTACCCACCGGTCTTTCCTGTGTAAGTCGTGGATCCGGAGCTTTTTGTTATCAAGTGAGACGCCTGTCACAACAACGAAATGACCAATTTTCGAGTCATCAATAGGGGCTAGGTAGATAATGGGTACATTGTGTGCGGCGATGGCTGTGTGCAACTCAGAAATATCCGAGGTCATGGATTTGGCCTGAAGCCCGTAGCCCTCGGCTACGAGGGCCAGGAGGTTAATGGGCGTGCCGCCGACAGCTGGGATGTAGGCGTTGTCTGTAAGTGCATCAAAGTTATAGGGGACTTGGTGAAAGTCCATCGCCATTGCCAGTGAGACAACGCCACATTGGTTTGTCTGTTCTTGCGGGATAAATGGAACATTGATGAGGGTGGCGTTGCGCGGAGGCGAGACACAGCCGTTTGAGAGAATGAGCATGAGAAGCGCGAAAGCGGGAAGCGTATTTGAACAGAAGGAAGCGAAGAAAACGAAGAGCGAATGCGATTCGGATAGAAGCCTGTGAGCTTTGGTTCGAATCACCTTCGTTACCTTTGCTATCTTCTGTTCAGACATCGCATTTGACTATTCCGCATTGCGGACGCAGCGGAATCCAACGTGATTTGAAAAGGCATAGGGGTTTCCGCTGCCACGGCTTGCACAGCGAAGTAGGTCAAGATCGTTTCGGAAAGAACCCCCCCGCATGACACGGTGTGTTATGTTTGGTGCGCTGTTAAACCTAAAGCATGGATTGGTGATATTCCGGTTCAGTAGGGATGCGTAGGCGCGATTAAAGTACCAGTCCTCGCACCACTCCCACACATTTCCTCCGAGGCCATAAATGCCGAGAGCGTTTGCGGGAAACGTTTTGACTGGATTTGTCCATTCCCAACCGTCATTTGCATCGGTGTCTTGCTGGCGATAGTTGGCGAGATGGGACTCGCTGCTCCTGTAAATTGTTTTCCAAGGGTAGATGTGGTCTTGGCCGCGGGTGCATGCTGCAAATTCCCATTCCGCCTCCGTGGGAAGCCGATATCCTGACGCGGTGCGGTCTGTCTTTGAGAATGCATTAACTGTGAATGTATAACACCGCTCCAAATCTGTCTGCTCGCTGCGCCAGTTGCAATAGGATGCGGCATCTATCCATGAGATACAGACAACAGGATCATCCGCTCGTTGAACAAACCCCGGCGTATGCCATGTGCTTTTCGACTTTGTTTTCTCGGCTAGCCCGAGTTTCGCACTTTAAGTCGTAAGTCGTTGATAATCAACGCCTCCATT
>CAZNWT010000173.1:0-7104 GCA_964576795.1 uncultured Victivallales bacterium | reverse complement strand
TGTACAGCGACAATTACATTTCCCGTCTAGCGACAATTAGACTTCCCGTTTGAACAGGGTTACCACCTCCATCCCAGTAATCTGCAGCGCGCCTTACGTGGCGCAAGGCTCAACAGCGGTGTTTCGAAACGGGTAACGTGTCATACCTTCCGACATTATGCCGAGTACCGGATTATGCCGAGTAGACTTTCGATGGCCGCGTAATTGCTGGCTATCGCGGAGCATCTGCTCGGCATAATCATAGGCCCTTCAGGAACGCCATGAGTGCGTCATCAGGTCGGAATCGGCTCGCCTTGCCCTCTGGCATAGTGGTTCTTGCGAGGATCTTTTCCTTTGCGACGAGATCAGCGTTTACATAGACGTTGACCGAGTCAAGTCGTTCGTGGCCCAACCACAAGGCGATGGCGGTAGTGTCCGCACCTGCATGAAGCAGATTCATTGCGGCCGTATGCCGTAGTACATGAGGAGATATTTTCTTCTCTTCTAACGAGCGACAGAGCTGCTGAGCAACAGTGACATGCTTCGTTAAGATGAACTGGACACCATCCGTGCTGAGCGCTCCGCCGCGACGGTTAGGGAAGAGCGGATCATGCGGCTGAGCATCGCGTTCTTTAATCCATACCTTGACGACAGCGGCAACCGAGCGAGTTAAAGGTGTGCAACGCGCCTTACGCCCTTTACCCACACAACGAACATGCGCGCCGGTACCGAACGTGACATCACCGCAACAGATGCTGGTTAGTTCGGAGACCCGCAGGCCGGTTTGGATCCCCACCAATATCAGAGCATGGTCCCTGCGTCCGGAGAACGTGCTACGGTCCGGAGCATCAACGAGTGCATTCGCCTCCTCTTCGTTCAGGTAATCGACCAAGGCACGCTCGTACCTTTTTCCGGGGATCGCCAGGACCCGCTGCACGAGTGAACTGTGTTCGGGCAGCTGATAGGCAGCATAGTTGAAGAACGAATGGACCGCAGCCAGGCGGGCATTGCGGCTCCGTGCGCTATTGCCCCGATCCCGTTCAAGATGGTCAAGAAACGCGCCGATGAAAGAGCTGTTCAGGTCTTGCATCGTCAATACGGAGGGGGCCTTGCCAAGTTGCTCCCGAGCATAATCGAAAAGCAAACGGAATGTGTCGCGATAAGCTGCGATGGTATGGGGGCTGGCATTGCGCTGTGCGATGAGTCGGTCGGTAAAGAAAGCCTGCAACAAGGCAGGAAAGTTCAAAGCAGATTTCATGATAAGTCTCCAAATAAGTTGTCCAAACGAGTGCTGACAGCACCAAGTAGTTCGGGTACGGCACTGAGGTACCAATACGTGTCGCTGACCTTGGCGTGGCCGAGATACGCAGAGAGCAATGGCAACCGCTGCTCTGGGTTGATGCCGGAACGATACCAGTTGGTCAGGGTACGAACCGCGAATGTATGACGCAAATCGTGCAACCGTGGACCGTGGCTGTCGGTGGCTTCGCGCAGCCCGATCAGCCGAGATATCTTGATGAAGGTGGCGCGCACGGCAAACGTGCTGAGACGCACACCGCGGTCGGAGATAAAGAAACCGCCGGTGATCCGAACAGGTATCCGCTTGTCCCGGCGGCGTTCATAGGCTTTTAGCCTGCGCTGTGTTGAGCCATGCACGGGGATAAACCGTGCCTTGTTGAACTTACCCTTTCTGACGGTGAGGACGCCCTGCGTCAAATCCACGTCATCGCAATCCAAGGCCACTACCTCACTGATCCGCATTCCTGTTACGGCAAGCAACCCGAAGAGTATCGAATAGGTGTAAGGACGAAGCGCCCCGCACGGTTGCAGCCGGGAGGCTTCCCTGATTAGATCAAGAATCTCCTTGTTGCTGTAGATATAGGGTTGTGCCCGCTGCGTTCGCGCTGGTAACAAGCCGCATGGCGGAACCTGCGTACGGGGGTCACTCGCATGGAGAAAACGAGCAAAATCACGAACCATACTGAGCCGCTTCGCGTGATGTGCTTGCGTGACCTGCTGAGGCTGTTGCGCCCATGCCAAGGCCAGCGCCGTGGTTATAAACTCCGATCCCTGACTGTGCAAAAACGCGATGAACTTAGGCAATGCGCTTGCATGGTCTCTAAGCTTGAAGCCCAGGCTGCGTCGAAAAGTCAAATACCGATCCAATGATTTAAGAAGTGTTTTCATGGGTAATCTCCGGGCCAAGGCATCGCAAGAGCACGCAGGCCGTCGAGGTCTACCTTGGCGTAGATAGAAGTAGTGTCAGGGTTGGCGTGATGGAGGATCTGGCCGATCTCAGTGAGCGTGGCTCCGTTGCGGAGCATATGTGTGGCCAGACTATGCCTCTTATGCCGAGCTCGGCATAACCGACATACGTTTGCAAGCCACTTACTACGAGCAAACTATGACTTACGAACTATTCAGCAGTTGCTTGGGCATGGGGATATTCGGACGACGATGATTTATACACATACGGTACGCAGTCGCACGCTCAAGGAGGCTGAGAGTCCTCTTGATTTCAATGAGCAGCTTCTTAATGGGCTCGAAGGTTTTGCTGGCGGATATATGAGTGAGTGAGGAAGAGGCTGAAATGGGTTCGCCTGTAGCGGGTTCCGAGTTCGGGGTTCTGGGCACTGCTGGTTTGAACAAAGAGGAACCTACTCCGCCAAAGGCTACGGAGGACTAGTCAAGGTGGGCCAGGCTGAAGCACGGAAGACCAGACGCAGTCTGGGACTACAAAGGCTGAGGGGGTTATAGACGGTCGGCTACAGTGGTGCGGTTGCTGAGTAGATGATGGCGACGGGGCTAACAGAAAGTTTGTCGTGGATTTCAATCCATGCCGGACTGTAGTAAGGGGCTTGGTCCACGGATTCGATTGGCAAAGGCTTTGGTTCCCATAGCCGTAGGTCACGGAGTCCGGCGGTGTGGATCCATTCGGATATCGTCGATATGGGATAGGCGCTTGAACCGATGATTTCGCCGTCACTTGTCTGCCGTATATCCTCTGGGGGTTCAAAGTAGGAGGGCATAAACAGCCCCATTTCCTCGTCTTCCAATTCCAACCATTCGGCACTAAAGACGGGGTGTTGGGTTACCAGTAGAAACGTTCCGCCGGGTGCCACACAGGCGGCAGCATTTTTGATGAAGGTTTCGGGCTCTGCAATGAAGGGCAGTGCATAGACAGAGTGTACGAAATCGTATTGCCCCTCCGGCCATGCAGACAAATTCTCAAGCGTCATGCAGCGTAAGTCGATATTCACGCCGTGTTCTGCCGACAAGGCTTTCGCATGCTTGATCTGTTCAGAAGAAATGTCGATTGCAGTGCAATCGGCGCCTTGTGATGCAAGATGAATGCTGTTTTGGGCACCCCCACATCCGAGTTCGAGACAGGTGGTTCCGGGCGTGATCTCTGGCAGAAGTTTGAGTTCACGGTTTCCGGGAAGGAGGGGGCCGAAGTGGAAGTCGTCAGTGGTGATAGTGGTCAGCTGCTGATAGTCGTCCGAAATCTGATCCCAGTAAACTCTTTGTAGCGGCGTTTTCATTTTAATTTCCTGTTTTAATTTCAGATATGTTTAGAGGACTTGTATTTTTAAATCGAAAGAGCGCCTTCGGCGAGATCCTTCGGCAAGCTCAGGATGACAGATTCGCGAGACTTTCGGCAAGCTCAGGATGATAGATCCTTAGGAAACCCAAGCTATCAGTGGGTGTCATTCCGAGCGAAGTCGAGGAATCTCGATTTGGGTAACACGCCCTAGAGTTCCAGCAGTTTTTGTACGTCGTTCCAGGTCATGGATTTCACCATTTCTTCATCGGATTCAACGGTGGCATTGATCACGGCTTTCTTTTTCTTCTGCATCTCCACCACCTTTTCTTCTACAGTACCTTTGGCAATGAGCTTCACGCTGTAGACGGTGCGTTTCTGTCCGATACGATAGGCTCGGTCCGTTGCCTGATCTTCTACGGCGGGGTTCCACCAGGGGTCGTAGTGGATCACCATGTCAGCCCCGGTCAGATTCAGTCCGGTGCCACCGGCTTTTAGGCTAATGAGAAAAATTGGGACACTGCGTTGGGTGTTGAACCGGTGTACTTCCTTCATGCGATCCTTTGTCGATCCATCCAGATAGCAGTAGTCAATGCCCTGTTCTTTCAATCGGTCCCGCAGGATGTGGAGCATGGTCACAAATTGGCTGAAGACAAGAATACGGTGTCCGCCGTCGATGGCTTCGTCAACAAGCTCGAAGAAAAGATCCATCTTGGCGGAGGGGTGTTCCGCTTTAAGGTCGGGGAGCTTCAGCAAGTCGAGATGGCAGCAAACTTGGCGGAGTTTCAGGAGGGTGGTCAGAATTTCCATTCGGCAACGGTTGAAGCCTTGAGTGGCCACCAGATCAGCAATGCGGCGTTTGGATCGCTCAAGAAGCTCTTTGTAGACAATGCGTTGATCGGCAGAAAGTTCGCAGGACTGGACGCTTTGGATCTTGGGTGGCAATTCTTTAGCGACGTCCCGTTTCAGGCGGCGGAGCAGAAAGGGATGGAGCTTTCGGCGGAGTTTGAGCTGGGCGATGTCGGCATCAGGGCCGCCTCTGGCAATCGGGAGTTCGTAGGTGGCGCGGAAGTTTTCGTGGTGCCCCAGATAGCCTGGCATGAGGAAATCCATGATGGACCAGATGTCTGAGACTCCATTCTCAACCGGTGTACCTGTTAGCACAACTTTGTGATGGGCTTGAATTTGTTTGGCAGCAACGGCATTTCGTGTGGACCGGTTCTTTATGTGCTGTGCCTCGTCGAGCACCGCCGCCGCAAAATTAAAATCTTCGTAGCGCGCTATATCTCGGCGAAGCAGGGAGTAGGAGGTTACGATGAGATCTGCCTTTGGTAGATCATCCCAAAGTTCATGGCGGTGGGCTCCACTAACGGGTATAACTTTCAGGTCAGGGGTGAACTTGGCGGCCTCTTCGGCCCAATTGTGTACAAGGCTGGTGGGGCAGACAATGAGAGTGGGTTTGTTTTGTGCCTCTGGATTGATGCGCTCAAGTTGGATCCAGACAAGGGTCTGGAGTGTCTTTCCGAGGCCCATTTCGTCAGCCAATAGCCCGCAGAATCCGTTTTGCTCGAGGAAGCGCAGCCAATCCACGCCATCGCGCTGATAGGGGCGAAGCGTTTTTATATGGTATTTGGAGAGGGGGACGCGTTCGACTTGCATTTTGCGATTAGACTGGCCGGCATGTTTACGCCAGGACTCGGATTCATCGACGTCGACACCATCCAGTGCATCGAGTGAGGATTTTACGAATGGTGCATAGATGTTGGATAGTCGGAAGTGTCCAGGGGCCTTGCCCTCGGCGCTGTCGCAGTCTTCGAAGACCTTGAGCATGGATTCAACGGCATCGCTGTCGATGAGGATATGCCGTCCATCCCGCTCGACAAAGGCGTCGCCTTTACGAAGAGCCAATTGAATATCAGCATTTGAGATGCTGGCTCCGTCGGAATCTTCAAAATCGAAGCCGACATCAAACCACCGGCCACTTTCATCATCATTTACTTTTACAATGGGTGTTGCAAAAGCCAAGGATTCGAATTGGGGTTCAATACGGCCATGGAGCCCGATCATCCAGCCTCGTCGTCGTAACGCGGGTATGCTGCCACCCAGGAAATTCAACACATTGCGAGCACCCACAATGCTGGTTAAGGCGTCACCGATCGCGCCACGGAGTCCGATTTCTCCGAGGATACTAAGGGCAGCCTTTTCGGCAGGTCGGTTGCGAGCCATGTAGCGCATTAAGTCATCCGGATCTGGAATGGCGAAGTGATCTTTCGGGTCGGGTTTGTTTGCTACCATCTCAATATCATTGTAGCGGGCATAGAGGATCGCTGAAAGTGAGGCTGGGCTGCCGTGGACTTCCACGCGAAAGATGGGTGTGGCAGGTTCAACGGAGAAGAGGTCGAGAGAGAGGTTGGATTCGATGCGCGCGTGTTTCATCAGTAGCGGCATTTCGCCCTGCATAAACCGGAGTACATCCTTCCGGGGAACGACAATGGGGTTGTCATAGATCTCATGGTAGGGCTCGGGGAGCAGGTTTTCCATGGGCCAGAAGTGATCGGCTCCGTATGCCCATCCCGATTTTCCTGCCACGATGTAAAAGGGCTCATCGCCCGGCGGGAGAAAAGGGAGCTCGGTATGTGCACTGAGTAGAAGATGTCCATTGGTGCTGTTCATTTCCATCTTGAGAAATGTTGTTACTGGACTTCCATGAACCAACAGTTCGTTGTCATCGGGATCGAAGAGAGCACGCCCGCCAAGGAGTTTCAGAAGATTCAGAAAATCGCGTCTATTGAGCGATATGTGACCTTTGGCCGGGCCTTCGCAGATGTCCTCAAGGACAAAGAGAAGGCTCTCATCTTGCTTGCACAGGATGAGCTTGGTGTTGTGCGGAACGGCATCGAGTAGACGGGGCTGTCCCTGATAGACAACAGCACAGTGAAGTGGAATGGCATTATTGGCAACACCATCCATCCAGGCGGGATCCAATGTGATATGCAGTCGCGCGGGATAGGCGCCAAGGGTACCCACCGGAGCTCGCTTGATATAAGCATCCTCATCTACGGAAGCGAGTCGTGATGCGCGCCTTGCTTCTTCTTTATACTTTGCGTTTCGCTCTGGATCGGCGGCCCGTTTTACGAGTGTGAGTCCAATTGCAATAACATGTGCGCAGATGATGCCACGCTCGCGATTTGCATAGCAGGGGCACTCGCTTTCTACGTTACCATCCGGCAATATTCGCATTTGGGTGTGAAATTCGCGGTTATTGTGCAGGAGCGACCCTTTGATATAAGGCGGATCATACTCGGCCGTGAGAACCAAACCCTGCTGAGTGAGCACCTTTGCATCACGTACAACTTGGTGTCCGGCCCAGTCCATTAGCCGCTTATAGGTAAGCGGAAGGGTCTCTGAAGATATGAGTTTACCCGATTTCATGGACACGACAGACACCACCCTGAGCTGGAATTTTCTGTAGAAACAAGCATCCCATAATAGCGCAATCTTTTGAGAATGCAAAACGCAAAGTGTGGATATCAGCGGTTCCAAATAGGCGGCAATGCCGGGGGTCTGATCCTGTCGCGAGGAAA
>CAZNWT010000172.1:0-7201 GCA_964576795.1 uncultured Victivallales bacterium | reverse complement strand
CAAGGGTGGTTTTTCTCGTGCTATATTACGGCATCTCAAACGTGAACTGCTCTAATGATTCGCTGCATGTGAATCCACCGGTGTTGCGCCCTACGATTGATCCGGAACACCGTCTGTCGTTAGTGCTGGATGTCTGCGGTGTTCCGGTGGATAAGATTGTATCAAATACACACCGGATTGATGTGTGCGAGATTGCGGGAACACCGTATGGTTGTCGCGTAAGCCTGGCTGATGATGTGACGGTTCCAAACTCTGATTTCAATGCCCGCATTGAGTTGAAACCGAGTGTTGAGCTTAAGACTTCATTCATGTCTGCTGAACATGGTGGTAAAGTGCATGGGCTGCTGACCGTTTTTCCTCCAACACCAGCAGTGGAGGAGGGCTGGGAGGCGCCGGCTCGCGATGTTGTCTTCCTGGTTGATACGAGTGGATCAATGGGTGGGGAGTCCATTGGTCAGGCCAAGTCGGGGCTGAAGCGGTGTCTACACATGCTGAGACCAGAGGATCGGTTTTCTGTCGTACGGTTTTCCAGTGAATTCTCATGGTTCACACCAGATCTTCGACCCGCAACAGAGGAGCGCATTCAGGCGGCGACTGAGTATGTGGATGGTTTTGTTGCCGATGGGGGTACGGAAATGCAGAAGGCGCTTAGTTACGTCCTGGATCTTCTGACGGAGAGCCAACAGATGCCAATGATTGTGTTTCTCACGGATGGATGCGTAGGAAACGAGGAGTCATTGATGGCTTTGCTAGCCAATCGGCTGCATCGTGGGCGATTGTTCTCCTTCGGTATCGGTAGCGCTCCGAATGCGTTGCTATTGAATAAGGCTGCAGAAATTGGACGGGGTGAATCGCGATATATACGTTCTCACGAAGACATCGGAGCTGTGATGTCGGATTTCTTTGAAACTCTGGCCACGCCAGTACTCACGGATGTGAGAGTGAAGTGGTTGGATGAAGTGGGGGAGATGATGAGTGGGTATGAATGCTATCCACAGCCTTGCCCCGATGTTTTCGCAGGCCGCCCCCTGCAGGTTGTGGGAGCGTTCACAGGCAATGTTTCAGGTGTTGAGATCTGCGGGATGCTAAATGGTGAATCTAAGACCTTTCGAGAGATTTTTGCTCCATGCGAGAAGGTGTATCCCTCCGTGGAGCGTTTGTTTGGTTCTGAGCGAATTGATGAGTTGATGTTTAGGATGCTACGCCCGGAGACACCTGAAGAGAGAATTGATTTGAAACGCGAGGCATTGATGACAGCGTTGTCTTATCAGCTTGTCACACCCTTTACTTCGAGGGTTGCCGTAGAGGAGATCGTATCGCGCACAGCAGATGGTTCGTTGCAATCGGTGCGTGTTCCCGTTGCTCCAGCAAAGGGGTGGACCATGTTCAATGCCACGGCTACTCAAGATGTGGCGTTACTGCTAGCTGGGGCTGTCTGCTTGGCAATCGCCATGGGGATGGGGGTGGTGTTGCGGTTGCGCCGCACTAGGTGGGAAGTTGAAGGGGGGGGGATGGCTTAGGTTGTAGTTGCTAGGAGGGAGGTCACCTATGTTCTGACTGGACCAATTCAATATCCAACGCCCAACAAGGAATGTCCAATTTCCAAGTGTGCGAGTGAGGACAATCGGCCGCCCCCGGCGTCGCGCCCCCACCGGATTATACAGGGGTGAAACTTGAGAATGAACATCGAACACTCAACATCGAACCGGTCCTTCATCGATGTTGGGCGTTGAATGTTCGATGTTCAAAACAAACGAGTGCAGCGAGTGAAGTTTCAGGCTAGGTGTTAGGAGAGAGGTGTTAGGTGAAAGGTCTTAGATTCTGTTGGGTGAGCGTGATGCTGCTGTTATTTGTCGGCAGTGGTATCTTGCTTGCTCCCCCTGCGTGGCGGTGGGGGGGGCGGGTCGTCACGCATATGCAATCCCATTGGCGCTGGCGTGCATGGTGTCGTGAACCTTCTCGCATTCCTCAGACGGGGCAACCAAGTTATTGGCTGACGATTCCAGATTGTGATATTGACGCGTTGGTTCTTATGGGAAACAACCGAGCCAACTTAGGTCGATCTATTTGTTCAGAAGCATTTTACCGGGAGAATGGAACCCCGTTGCAGGTTTTCTCCGGGCATCGGGATACGCATTTTAGGCGGTTACAGCGTGTTGCTCCAGGGAGTGAATTGACGTTGCGTCACGCGGATGGCAGTAGCGTGCGGTATCGAATTGTTGACATAGAAACAGTGGCACAAGAACGGCTTGTTGACTGCCTAGCAGCAAACACGCAGCCGGGATGGATTGCAATATTTACCTGTTTTCCATTCCGCTACATTGGCCCGGCCCCGGAGCGCTATATTGTGTGGGCGGCGCCGATCTCGGTTAACGCTCTTCACTCAAACGCTTTTTGTCTTCAGCGTTGAAGAGGGCGTGGGCCTCTCTGAGGGCATCGGGAATACGGTCAGCAAAGCGATAACCCGTGAGGCAAGCGGCAAGTGCCGGCCAGTCAACACTATCTGCCTTTGCACCGGGGAACCAATGGTCTCCGTTGCCGAGAAGATTGTATCGCATCTTGCCATACTCCACCATGTCGTAGGCTCGGGCCATGTTGAGCATACGTAGAATATGATAGAGTGGAAGGTTGCCTGGTGTCTCCTTGATGTCGGGAAGCCCTTCCTGCCACTGGTTGGCCCAATCGGCCCCGAGTTGACTGACGGCTTCATCGTGGAGGCGCTGTAACGCAGGTGCGATCACATCTTTGCTGTTGGCAAGCTGCGGCAGAATCTCAACATGGGCATCAAAATCACTGGGATGCGTAACCCCCAGGCTGATGGTGTGTATCTGTTTATGAGAGAGACAAAAAAGATCATTGAAGCCCATTGGTGTTAAGGGAGTGCAGAGATTTACGAGCTTCTTGGGGGGCGCATATAGTTTTCCACCTTTATCATTTGGACTGATGATGAATACTCCCATATCCCGCTGGGTTGCAGCTTCAATGGCGCGCCAGTTGCACTGGTCAAAGTAGTACCAATGTAGATTAACATAGCTGAACTCACCCGTTTCGATGGCATCTACAATGGTTTGAGTTGGGCCGTGTGTTGAAAATCCCACATGTCGAACGCGGCCTTCGTTCTGGAGTTTTTGGATTGCTTTGAGCGTCCCCCCTTTGAGCGTCTTTCGGAGCAGGATGGGGTTATTGATGCCGTGGACACCCAAGAGATCAACATAGTCGAGCTGAAGGTTCTTCATGGAGAAATCAAAGGTCTTGAGAAATGCCGCTTCGCTGTCCGCCGGGGCGATCTTGGTTTGTACGATGATTTCGTTGCGTGGCAGCGATGGCAGAACTAGGCCGAGTTGCTCCTCGCTGGAGCCATAGCCCCGTGCGGTTTCAATGTGATTGATGCCGTGCGCAATGGCCTGATGGATACAGGCTTCAAGATTGGCCTGGCCCTTGGCGTCGAGACCGTTGTCCTGAAGATCCTTCCATGACTGTTGGTAGCGCATGCCGCCACAGGTCAATACGGGCATCTGAAGTTCTGTTTTTCCAAACCGGCGATAAATCATTTTAGTGTTTATGGTTCGTATCAACTGTCCTAAGAAAATTCATAGTCTTAGTTCCACAGGGGATTGTCATGAATGTTCTGCCCATTCACTATTGTAAGCTTTGACAGTTCACCGAAAAGCTGCTGCTTTTCTTCTGGACTACTGATGCTCATATAGCGAATGGGAGCCCCATAAATAGGCCTAAAGTTACGGATAGGCGCCCCCTTGCAAAAGAACCTTTTCAGCTTACATCCCTCAAGTTTCACGATAGATTCAACTCCCGTATCCTCTATACTAAGCACCGTCATCGCAACAGGATTCAGGGCATCAATTAAATCCACTTTGGTTCGGTTCAGATTAAGATAAACGAGCTCCATGTCACGCAGGAGTGCAGTGTTAGAGAACTGTGTGTCTTGGAGCGACAGATGCGACAGGTCCAAATCCTCAAGGGTATCAAATTTTGTTGCTTTAACGCTGTTGAGGTCAAGAACCTTGAGGGTCTTAGCAAAATACTTCAGCGCTGTCAGGTCTGTTATATTACTGTCATTCGCGCGAAGCGTCTCCAGTGGCAAGTTCTTCAAAGACTCCAAATACTTGAACTGAGTTTCGGAGACATTCAGCTCATTAATCGGCATCCGAGCAAAAACTGAAAAGTCGTAAACCGGAGTGTCGGCCAGCGAAACCGATTCGAGATTCATTCCCCTGAGGAAAGATACATTCTTGAGACTTGTGCTATTGGCCGCGAAGGATTTGAGCGGCATACGCTTTATATTGGAGAAATCAAAAACCTTTGTCCCTGACAAATCTATAGACTCGAGCTTTAAGTCCCGCAAAGGGCTGATGTCTTTAAGCGGGCACTGAGTCATAGAAAGATGCTTCAGTCTCACCATAGACTTGATTGGCTCCACACTAACCACCTTCGTACTGCTCATTCTGAGCGAGACAAGAGGAAGTTCGGCCAGAGGAGTCAGATCACGTATACGAGCCACATGATACCTGTGCCCGACATAGTTGAACTCCTGCAGACTCTTTAAGGAGGCTAACGCGGAGAGATCACTTAACTCAGGCGCTCTTATTACTGTCACAGAGATCACCTCCCCTGATCGGCCCTCCTTTATTTGAATCCGCTCGGAATCAAGACCCGGATTCTCGGTAATAAACTTATTTATAAAACCATCAATATTGTCAGCAGCAGCTGGCGGAGCATCAGGCGGAGGATTCATGGGGACGGGTTGCACAGGCTCTACTACCGGAGGCACATCAGCGACCTCTACCGGGGACGGAGATGAAGGTGCAGACGCAATCGCCGAATCGAGTTTATCCAGTAACTTCTGCGAGATTGAATTCGGAGCCGCTCCAAAATACCTTTTGGCGTGCGATAGAGACTGCGAGCAATACGCCATCACACCTTTCACAAGTGCCACGGGCGGATCATCGTCTCTACCCATTCGGCCCAGCCTTTCTGCGAAAGAGAGATCAGCCAACTTGAAATCGCGTGCCATGGTGGCTGAAGCTGCACCCACCCGGATTGTCTCACCTCCGCGCACGACTCCATCCTTCACATCCCGTATGACGAGAGTCCTAGTACCCGACACCAGCCTCACACTAACCTTTGTGCCCACTTGGTTCCTGAAAGAATCCTCGATTCTCGTGTCCATATCTGCAGCTTCAGAAAGAACCGAAGCCAAATTCCGCAGATCATTTGCATGATCAGGCAGACTGCCGGCTATCGATACAGTTTCCACAGCGTTCTTGGCATTCCTGAAATCCGCTTTGAGCACCAGATCAACAACCTTATCTATTAGAGAAGCATATTCGGAAGCACGCTCAGCATATGCGGAAGCACGCTCAGCATCCGCACGACGCTTCTCTGACGCCATCCATGCCCGCTTCTGTTCTCTAATCTTCGAAATCTTGGCATCTCGTTGAGATTGAAGATCACTCGCCGCGGTACCTGTATAATTAGCGTAAACACGGATCGCCTTATCAAATGCATTCTGACCCATTAATTGAGCGGCCCGACGATTCAATCCGACCATAATGCTTACCTGGGCATTTTTCTTCCTAGCCGCTTCAAGACGTGCAATATCCTTTATTGCATTCGCCGCGTATCTCGTATCGGGGGCCTCACTCACGACTCGACGATACATGGTGATTGCCTGAGTATAGGATGCGGACGATGACTTCTTCCTGTTGGCTGCCGCAAGATAGAGCGTACGCCCCTTTTGCTCTGCAACGCGAGACTCTGATGGAATGGCAGGTGCGCCAGAAGGCTGCCTACGAACTCCACCAGCTGGCGGTCGACTTTTCGGAGGTTCAATCAGCGTTGCAGCGATTACGACGATCACGATAAGCGACACTACGCCAGCAAGAATCAACCCCAACGGATTATTTTTGGATCCCGCTTTGCTGGTCACAGTAGATCTGGCAGCTGCAGTGTGGCTTTGAAGCGCGTGTGAAGCAGCCTCATCGGCAGCACTGTTCCTAACTGTGCTCTGGATACCCTCAGGCAAGCTTCGCCAAGGTATATGCCCCTTCTTTACCCGCTTGATTGCATCCCGCACTTGGCTCCAGTCCTCTGGGCGCCCCGCCTTATCTTTCGCCATCAGAACTTCCACGAGCCGGCAAAAACCTCGTGACAGTGCAGGATTCAAATCTTTGGGATTCTCAACCGTGTCATTAACCTGCCGCTCCATAACCTCAAGCACGGAGGAGCCTTCAAACAGAAGTTTTCCTGTCGAAAGGTGATACATCATGGCGCCAAGCGCATACATATCGAGGCGACAATCCTGTCCGGCCTCTCCCATTGCCTGCTCAGGAGCCATATATGCAGGTGTTCCGAGAATCTCATCGGTCTCTTCGGCCACATTCATCGCGTTGATGGTCCGTGACAGGCCTAGGTCCGTAACCTTTACGGTTCCATCCTCATCAACCATTACGTTGTCGGGCTTGATGTCACAGTGAATGATATTCTGCCTTTCCCACGCATAACGGAGGGAATCTGACACGCAGTCGGCAATCAGCAGCACATCCTTCTCAGAGAGAGCGCCTTTCCGCTTCAGCCAGTCTTCACAGGTGTACCCATCCACAAACTCCATCACGATGAAATAGACACCATTCTCAATATTGGCATCGTAAACCTGAACAATGCCGGGATGCTTGAGTTTGGCTGCAGATTGGGCCTCCTGCTGAAAGCGTTGAATATCGTCTGGGTCGGACGCAAATTTGGACGAGAGGATCTTTATTGCAACGATTCTGTCGAGACTCACCTGACGTGCCTGCCACACGGTAGCCATGCCACCCTCGCCAAGCTTGTGCATCAAATCAAAGCCAGTAATCTGGATGTCCGTCATCGGTGCCTGTCTCCATCGCAAGAAGTACACAGGAGAACACCTTCCCCTGCGCAAGATTCACGGATTACCCTACCAGATCCAGAACGCTTTCTGCAACTGATATAGCCCTTTTTGTAGGCGGTAGCTTGACTTTTGAGAGCACCTTACTTAGTGTTCACGACTGATTTACACCCTGTCGGAGGGTTGGCAGAGTCCGGTTGAATGCGCATGACTCGAAATCATGTGATGCCGCAAGGTATCCGGGGGTTCGAATCCCTCACCCTCCGCCATTTTGAGTTTTTGCGGTTTTCGCCGCTTTTGGCGGCAAAATCGGCGACG
>CAZNWT010000171.1:0-7271 GCA_964576795.1 uncultured Victivallales bacterium | reverse complement strand
CAAAGAATCCTTGTCCCCCTTTCCCAAAGCGGAACAGGCCGAACTTGCCGAGTCCAATTCGAGCTGCTTCTGTTTTTAGTTGCCTGTCGGAAGGCATCTCAAACCGGCCTCCGCAATCGGCCTGATTTGAATCACCAGCAAGGGAACCCCCGGGCCCGGTTCCCCTGAACCGGCCACATCGAGCAGCAAACGAAGCAGCTCCAAGTGGCCGGCCAACCTCTCCCCCAAAGCTGTCATGCAAGTTGCGGAGCACCTTCCACGCCAGCCCCAACTGAAATACAAAAAGGAATGCCTCCGGCGGCAAACAAACTCCCCCTTTGGGCCTGTCGCCCCCCAAGGGGCGGGCCCGTTGTCTTGCTTCGGTGCGCGGCTCGCGCGCGGGGAGCACCTGCAAGAAAGGAAGGGGCGTGCCCCTTACCCCCTTTTGCGCGCGCGTAATCAGCCGCCGCATTTCCACAACACACCCAATTGGCAAGCCCCGACCCTCATTCTGCACACCAACCATATCCCCCCAAATGCCAGACGCACGGTCACGCAAGCGTGCCCGCACTGCCGTCGCCGCTACGCGGCTTCGCGGAATTCTCCAGCACCTCTACACCTCCGGCGTAAAGGTTTCCCCCCGTCCTCCACCAGTCCACACGTGGACTGGCGGAGCCTCACCCCCCATCCAGAAAAGGAAACTTCGTTCCCTCTTCCCATAAATGGAACCCTTCACCCATGCCGCCACCGTCTACGACCGTGACGGAGCGTCCAACGATCCACGCCTTCGTTCCATCTCCAATGAATACCTCAATCAATCATTCACCTTTGCACAGAACTTGATTGCTGCTAACTTGCGTTAGCGCAATGAAGAGGTCCAAAACGCCAGTTGTGCATGAATTGTGATGACGACATCAACCAACGAGCGAAGGTGCCAATTCAATGAAGAAACAGCCCGGAATTAATCCACAACTTGAGAAGCTCATTGCCGATCTTTCTGACGATCCCAACAAGGTGAAGATCGTCAAAAAGCCATCAGTTCGAGAAGCAATCATAGATCTCCGAAAGCTTGTCGGCAGCAAAGTGTTCACTAAGCGCGAGCTTAAAGCATTGATTGAGGCTGCAGTCCCAGAGCTTAATCCTGTTGCAATGTCAAATCTTGATGCCTCAATGAGTCGAGCAAAGGACTATATTGAGTGTGTCCGTCAAGGAGAACAGAATGTTTGCCGTTTCAAGCAAACTAACACATTACCGTGATCCACCATTCGTAAATGAAAAAGAATAATGGCGGACAAAAACATTCCGGCGAGCGCCCCGTTTTGAACCTGATGCTGATTAGGAGCAGGAATGACATCTACTGAAACAACACCCAATATGCGTGAGATTGAATGGCCATCCCTCTGCCACGAAGCGGGCCACGCTATCGTGGCAACGATTTTGGATATCCCATTCAATCACGTTGAAATCAGTAAAGGCGGGTGTGGTGCGGTGGATATCACTTGCGGCCCTCTTGATGAGCCTGACAGCTGCACTGAGAAAGAAATATTGCAGTGGCAACAATTCTATGCCGCAGGTGCGGCTGGAGAGACTTTGCTCTGCGGCAGTTATAGAGCCTATGCATCCCGCCAGGATAGAGAGATGCACTCACAATTTCAGGCGCAATTTCTACAGGGTCGTCCTGCTAATTGGGAAAGTGACATTGAGAGTGCCATCCACCTGCTTAATCGCGATGACGTTGAAATGCTGGCAAACGCCCTCGAGGATCGAAGGCAGTTGACTGACGTTCAGGTGTACAAATTACTAGGCCGTGATCCGCCTTAGGAAGCCCGTGCAGCGATTTTCGGAGTGAAGGCAAAGCAATCGCCGCCGACAAAGGTTCCCCCCCCCCCCGGACGCCCCCCTCCAGAAAAGAAAACTCCCGCCTGCCCGCCTGCCCGCTTGCTTTCGCAGCTTACAGCGGGTTCCCTCTTCCCGTAAACGGAACCCTTCACCCATGCCGCCACCGTCTACGACCGTGCCGGAGCGTCCAATACTACTCTGCGAAGTAGCTTCGCTACGTAGCACGAGCGAGCCACGCCTTCGTTCCATCGTGCTTTCTACTTCACTCTTCGGGCTGCGAAGGACAAGTCGCCCCATGAGATTCTTCGCCCGTCATAGCCCCATCTGGACCGCGAGGCTGGGGCTGGCCCCGCCAAGAAAAAACTTTTCAGTTGCATCTGAGGTGGGGTAGCGGTACAGTTGCGGTGTGGGATATCCCACTTATTGAGCTGGGCGATATTATATATTGGAGCTGGGGGTTAGGAACCCTCGTCCAAAGAGCACCAGAGGCCCCATGAGGCCCCGAGCGCCGAAAGGACGGGAATATTATGCTGACTACTGTAGTCAAAGAGTACGATGCGCATATCGACATAAAGAAGCGCGTCACCTTGCGAGGAGCTGAGGCTGAATACTATGCCGTTCGAATGTTCGATGACGGGCACATCGTGCTTGAGCCACGTGTGCTGGTTCCGCCGGAGATGATATCCAAGCGTACGCTGAAGATGTTGGACACGGCCGCCGCGAACTTCAAAAAGGGTAAAGTGTCAAAGCCTATAGACCTCGACCGGTATCTCTAGGAGACGTTTACATGTTCACCATCAGAATGGGCATTCCTGAGATGGAAGATCTCTGGAATGACCTCACGGCAAAAGCCGACAACAAAACCCTGAAGGGTGACGACAAGAAGCTTTTCAAAAAGCTGACGAAGACGCTCGGTCATCTTCAAAGCAACCCCAGGCATCCCGGTCTCGAGACTCACGACATTTCGGATCTGTCAAAGCGCTACGGCGTCAAGGTCTGGCAATCGTACCTTGAGAATCGCAAGCCTGCGGCTGGCCGCCTATTTTGGGTCTATGGCCCGGATCGCAAGGACATAACCATCCTTGGAATCGAGCCGCACCCCGAAGATAAGAAGCGCGGAGCATACGACAGAATCAAACTTTCCGACATGCCGTTAGGTAGCTAGAACACACAACGGATTGTCCTTAAAGGTTTCCCCCCGTCCTCCACCAGTCCACACGTGGACTGGCGGAGCCTCACCCCCCATCCAGAAAAGGAAACTACCGTTCCCTCTTCCCATTCGCAAAGCTCACGGAACCCTTCTCCCATGCCGCCACCGTCTACGACCGTGCCAGAGCGTCCAACGATCCACGCATTCGTTCCATATTAAATGGACACCAAAATTAATTATCCGTCTTTGCACAGAACTTCATTGCTGCTAGTCTGATCGTCGAAATGTAGACATCTAAAATGCTTATTCCCAAGGGGTTTAAAAATGAATCAAAATAAAAAATGCACGTGGGTCGGAGCAAGTGGCAAGCAGTACTCTTTTCATGTATATTCTTTGCCGCAATCATTTGAATCTGAGCAGAATGGAAACTACATTTTCACAAAGGAAGAGGGAAATGTATGTCCCGCCATTTACATCGGTCAAGGTGATCTCGGTGATCGCATTGGCGAAGCTCATCACAAGTGGCAATGTGTCCAGTCAAAAGGTGCGACGCAGGTTCACGTCCACCTGAACCCAGATGAAGCTACAAGGCTTGCCGAAGAGGAAGATCTTCTTGCTGGTAACCCCGAGGCATATGCACCGACCGGATGCAATGAAAAGCAAGGCGGTTGAGTGCTGTGAGCTATCCTGCCAAGAGCAATGAGTTTCACAATCGCGCGAAGGCGGAAGGCGACAAGCTTAAAGCCTACGTGTTCTCCTTGGCTGCGGCTGGGACAGGTCTCTTTTTTGCCACTCTGTGCACCGGGACGCTTTCCTTGTCACCGGCTGAGCAAGCGTTCCTCCTTGCGGGGCTCCTCTTTTTTGCCATCACCGTAATCATCTGCCTCGTTGAACTTCATATCAATTCGCGACGATTTTTCAGTGGCGCGAAGACTCATGAACAAGAAGAGCCTGATTGGAGTCGATACGAAAAACTCAGTACAGTTCGGCTGAAGCTCATCTACACAGCATACGGCACGCTTGCAACCGCCGTGATTGCAACCGTGTTGTATCTCGTTTTACGCATCACATAGGATGCACAACACGAGCCGTCTAATGCATATGTTCGGTTGGAGTATAAATGATCCATCTCGTTGATAGATACGGAATCTTGGGTGACCATGGACAGGATCTCTGTCGCAAGATTCGCTGCGGTAAAGCCAAGTGGTTCAAGAACGTGGAAGACGCACTTCTCGTAGCACACGACCTAATCCCTTCTATGAAGCCCAGGCAGTTTGATGGACAAGCGGTCGTTGCTGCAACGCTGTTTGTCCGAGGCCTTTCACAAGCTCAGGCCGCGCTGCTGCTATGCGCGAACGGGATGACAAACGAAACACGCATCGTACTTCGTTCACTCATTGAGCTTGTCGTTTATCTTCGGGCGATCCACACCAGCAAGTGGCTTATGTGGCATTACGTGAAACAGCATGACCGTGAACGTATACGAATGGCGGGCAAGGTCAGTCGCTCAGATTTCCTACAGCGCAAACTGCCGGAGTTTGACCCGGCAGCAGAGAGGACGCGTATCAGGGAGGAGCTTGGCGGGGCTAAGAATGGTCCTTCTCTCGAGCTGTACTCCGAAGCCGCCGGAATGAAGGAAGTCTACTATACGGCATACACCGTGTTTTGCGGTGCTGTACACACTGGGGCTCAGGATCTCCATAGTCATCTTGACGCTGTCACCCCAGAGGAGTTGAAGGAGATTCGGTACGGAGTGTCAGATGAGGGAATTGATTCACTCCTCGTCACTCTGGCGGAACTCATCCTACTGTCGATGGAACCTGTCATTGACCGTTTCTCTATTGAGGAACCGCCGGAGCTTGAGTCTGTGTGCGAGGAGCACAAGAGGTTGGGCAGAGAAAGTACCGAACAGAATCAGGAACACAAATATGAATTTGACAACCACAACACCGCCGAAAATTAGCGATGAGATCGTTGCTTTCTGCCGAAGCATCGACCCGACAACCAGTCCTGAATTCGTCGAGGTCATCCCTTCGGCCTCGGGTGTGGCGAAAGAATGCTTCGAAACCACTAACGCTCACACCGCCATGCACGGCGGCACCGTTCAGTACGGATGGACTATTTGGGAAACGCCAGATGTCCTGTTGGATGCGGAATTTCACGCAGTCTGGCGAGACGCAAAAGGCACGCTTATCGACGTAACCCCGAAGGACGATGGGGAGACGCGCATACTTTTTCTGCCCGACTCGAAGCGGGTGTGGGAGAAGGATCTCATCCCAAATATTCGCAAGATCCTTCGGGATTCTCCCCAGTTGCAGTATCACCTGCAAATGGCCGACCTCGTATACAGCATCAAGCGTAAGCATTTCAAGAACGGAAGCGTCGATGCGGAGGCAGCCAGCAGAGAACTTACCACGGCGTTATCTGCATCACAATTGCAGCCGATTCGCCGGACGGCCCGGGTTGGACGCAACGCTCCGTGTCCGTGCGGGAGCGGAAATAAATTCAAGAAGTGTTGTGGGGCATCATAGCACAGGGTCTGGGGCAATAACCGCCTTCAAGATGTTTGCTGAAAACAGAACTCATCTCCCTCCCTTGTCTGGCACCACCTTTGGTGATGCCAGACAGCGACCAACGATCCACTCTCTCGTTCCACCCCACATTTGCGACATGGCTCAATTTTCTTCCCTCGTTCCTATCGACGAATCAATGCCAACAGCATCGTCACGACGATTAAGACGAGCATCATATCGAAATATGTCATCTTCAAATCTCCTATATATGTTTTCAAAAACTCCTTCTTTCCCGCTTTCGCGTTGAAAGACCTCTACCAATGGCCAGCATTTCCGGCTGTCCGTTATGTTTTTTCTTCGTGGATTCTCATGTAACCTTTAATTATTTTCGCCTGCGCCGATCTCATTGGAGTTATCGGCGTAAAATGCACGAAAACCCGTCACTCTTGCCGAGGTAGGTCACGGCACATACCATGCGGCAAAGTACGCCATTTCCGCTATGCTCTGTGGCCGCTGTGGCAGATCAGGAGTAAATAATTATCTGGCTTTGCATAAGTCTTCGCGGCTGTTAATCTGGTATTAGCAATATTGAGCTAAACGGCCTGTACGCCTGAAGAGAAGCCCTGCGCTGTCGGAGGTAGTTCTCATGGAATCAGGGTGAGCCGAGTGCGGCTGTTGAGCACAGAAAATCAGACGGGAAAGAACACAGGAGACAATGGAAACATCACCTGAAAAACGCGAACAGGCCCCAGCGGGCGACGAGGTCGTCCTAGATGATTCGTTTGTTCCCGATCTGATTGACGAAGGGCTACATAGCCTCAACGGTGTGCTTTCAGGTTCGCCACCATCAGCTTCAGTATTCATCGAGCGCTGGCAGAACTCCGGTGCGGCCGAGCGTGCAAACTATCAGCTCTTTCTCTCAGAGCTGTGCGATCTAATCGGCGCACCCCGGCCAGATCCGGCGACTCCCGATACCACACAGAACGCCTATGTTTTCGAGCGGGCTGTAACGTTTCATCATGGTGATGGTAAGACCACCACCGGTCGAATCGACCTCTACAAGCGCGGATGCTTTGTGCTCGAAGCCAAGCAGGGTGCAGATGTCCCCGCTGAAGATGACAAGCTTTCCGAAGAAATGCGGAAAATCAAACGCAGCCTCAAGATCGGCCATGGCAAGCGCGGCACCGGTGCTTGGGATGTTGCCATGCTTCGCGCACGCGGCCAGGCCGAGCAGTATATCCGGGCACTTTCAACCGACGAAGGGCGACCGCCATTTCTAGTTGTCGTTGATGTTGGCCATTCAATTGAGCTGTTCTCCGAATTCTCCTGTACGGGCGGGACCTACATTCCGTTTCCTGCACCGGGGAGCCACCGAATCTTTCTGGCAGACCTCAAACGGCCTGATGTCCGGGATCGCCTCAAAGCGGTTTGGACGACACCCGCGCAGCTCGACCCGACCAAACGCAGCGCCCGCGTTACTCGCGAAATCGCTTCACAGCTTGCAAAGCTTGCCGTCTCGTTGGAAAAGGCCGGTCACTCAGCAGAGATCGCATCCGCATTTCTCATGCGATGCCTATTCACAATGTTTGCCGAGGATGTCGGTCTGCTCATGCGTGGTGGATTTACAAAGCTGCTTGAAAGCCTACGCGACACACCGGAACACTTTGTGCCGATGGTTGAGGAACTGTGGGACCGCATGAATCGCGGAGGATTCTCGACAACGATGCGGATGAACATTTTGAAATTCAACGGCGGGCTGTTTGCCGACTCCACAGCCCTCCCGCTCACCA
>CAZNWT010000170.1:0-7357 GCA_964576795.1 uncultured Victivallales bacterium | reverse complement strand
TCTTTTCTATGCAAGAATTATTTTGAACCACGAGCTAACATAAGGTCTCGGATACCCTTAACCGACTCACTTGCAACCTCATACTGTCTGGATATCCACAAGATGGTGGGCGTACCCACACAAATCCCTGAAGCGCCAATCTAAGGAAGCCTTCGCTGCTACCGTAACCCGTATTTCCGGATCAGCCGTTGGAGATAGGCGCGTTCAATGTCAGCGTGACGTGCCGCTTGTGAAACATTGTCACTGTGGCGTTTAAGCAGGTCGGCAATGTAGTGCATTTCGAACTCTTGAATCAATTCTTGCTTTACCACTTTGAACGGTCGGTCTGCGGTGAAGCGACTGTTGGGTTCGTTGTTGTGAGACCGGCGGGTTCGAGCCAGATAGAGGAATGCAGCAAGGTCAATGGGACGTTGTTCACTGTGAGATGCTATTTCGACCAGATTTCGAAGTTCTCGTACGTTTCCCGGCCAATCATGATTTCGGAATGCGCGCGCAGCTTCGTCAATGTTGGCGACTTCAAGCGGGGCTTTAGACCCTATAAATTCTTTTAGAAAGGCCTCTGCCAGCATGGCAATATCATCTTTGCGCTTACGGAGCGGGGGCAACTCCATGTTGATTACAGAAAGCCGAAAATAGAGATCTTCACGGAAGTTTCCGGAGTTGACTTCGTTTTGGAGCTTTTTGTTTGTGGCAGAGATGATACGAACGTTGATCTTGCGAATTGTATTGCTTCCAACGCGCTTTACCTCGCGTTTTTCAATAACACGGAGCAGTTGCGGTTGAAGCTCTGGAGTGAGATCGCCAATTTCATCGAGAAAGACCGTGCCGCCCTCTGCGTGCTCAAATGCACCGACACGATCGGTTATGGCTCCGGTGAAAGCTCCCTTTCCGTGCCCGAACAGTTCGCTGGCCACAAGATCTTTGGCAAGGGATGCACAGTCAATCACGATGAAAGGTTTATCGCTGCGGGTGCTGTGACGATGAATCTCTTCCGCCAGGACTTCTTTCCCTGTTCCTGTCTCGCCTTCAATCATGATTGTCGAATCGGTTTTTGCGAAACGCTCAGCAACGTAAAAAACGCGGCGCATGGGAACGCTTCTTCCAAGCAGTTTTCCAAACGCTTCTTCGTTGCTGAGTTTGTATTCCATCATTTCTTGTAGAGGGCAGAATACAAGGCGGGTGCTCCCCAATTGGAACTCGGTACCTTCATCAAGAAATGCGGATTTGATTCGGACCCCTTGAACATAGGTGCCGTTGGTGCTACCCAGGTCTCGGATACTATAGCCCTCTGGAATGAGCTGAATTTCGCAGTGTCGACGCGATACGGTGGAGTCTTCAAGCATCAGGTCGTTTGTACGCCCGGAACCCATCGTGAACGTATCGCTGGTGACAACAAATTCACGCCCTTTTAATGGTCCACTGACGGCGAGGAGTTTACACTTCTGCACAAGGATGCGATTGCTCTCATCCCGACTCGACAGAATGAGTGTCGGGCTGGTTGCCGTGCTGGGGTTGATCTTGTCTGCCATTATTATCCTCAAATAGGGTGGTGCATACTACTTTGCACAGGTTGTATGTTATGGGTGGGTACTCATGTATGCAAGCACGCGTTTCTGAAATGAATAATTGGTGCATTGCTCCTCGCTGGGGTTGACTTTCCAACGCGCCTTCCTATAGTCATAAAGTTTGTGGATAGTCTGATTTATAAAGGGATAGCATCATGAAATACGACTTGAAACGGATTAGCTTGGCACTGCTTTTTCCGTTTTTACTTGTTGGAACGGCTTGGGCTGCAGAACACGTTGGCTCTGCTGGTCAGGGCGAGGTTTCGATGACGCATCGTATGATGATTCTTGCGCTTCAACTTGGTGCGATTCTGTTTGTTGCTAAACTGAGTTCCCTGCTCTTTGTCAAGATGAAGATGCCAGGAGTTCTCGGAGAGATTGCTGGCGGAATTTTGGTAGGCCCCTTTTTGCTGGGGGCGCTTCCGTTGCCCAGCTTGCCGTATGGACTTTTCCCTGCTGCCGTAGGATTTCCTATTTCACCTGAACTTTATGGGTTTTGTTCAGTGGCCGCCATTGTGCTCCTTTTTGATGCAGGGCTGGAGACAGATGTGGGGCTCTTTATGCGGTATTCTGTTGTGGGGGGAATGGTTGGCATTGGAGGGGTGATTGTTTCGTTTCTCCTTGGAGACTTCACGGCTGTTTGGTTTTCGCAGCTGCTTTTCGAAACGCCCCTCACTTTTTTCTCTCCAGCAGCCCTTTTTCTTGGGGTAATGTCGACGGCAACGTCTGTGGGAATTACGGCACGTCTGCTTTCCGAGCGTGGAAAGATTGATTCCCCAGAGGGTGTGACGATCATGGCCGGGGCGGTTATTGACGATGTCCTTGGTATCATTTTGTTGGCCGTGACGATGGGTGTGATTTCGGCCTCGCGAGCAACGGGTACCATCGATTGGGGGCATATTGGGTTGATCTCTGCCAAGGCGATTGGGATCTGGTTGGTGGCGACTGTGGTGGGCTTGGTGGCGTCACACAAGATCAGCCTTTTGCTCAAGCACTTCCGGGATCGGCGCACGATTGCAATCATGGCATTGGGATTGGCATTGATTCTGGCGGGGCTGTTTGAAGAGGCGGGCTTGGCGATGATTATTGGTGCCTATGTGATGGGGCTGTCGTTATCCCGAACGGATATCTGTCACTTGATCCGTGAGAAGCTTGAGCCAATATCGGCATTTTTGGTGCCAATCTTTTTCGTCGTTATGGGAATGCTTGTTGATGTTCACCTCATAACGTCGCCAAAGGTATTAGCATTTGGGGGGCTTTATACTTTGATTGCGATCTTTTCGAAGGTGGCTGGCTGTTCCCTTCCGGCGCTTGCATACGGCTTTAATGTGCGCGGTGCATTGCGCGTGGGTGTAGGGATGTTGCCACGTGGGGAGGTTGCCTTGATTGTGGCAGGAATTGGTCTTTCTGCCGGCGTTGTTGGCCCAGAGGTGTTTGGCGTTGGCGTTTTGATGACGCTAGCAACCACGGTCATTGCGCCTCCCGTTCTTCTGGCCCTGCTGAAGGGGGATGCCCCGGCATTGAGAAATCCTGCACCTGCGAGCACAGAGGAACCGATGCGGTTTTCTTTTCCGTCTGAGGATGCGGTTGAGATTCTTACGTCTAAGATTATTGATGCCTTTGAGGATGATGGTTTTTTTGTTCATGCATTGGATCGCTCGGTTGGCATCTTTCAGATGCGAAAAGACGATTCAAGTGTTACGATGCGACGTGATGTGATGGATATCGTGTTTGATTGCAAGGATCCTGACCGAACGTTTGTGCATACGGTCGTGTTGGAGGTTATCAGCGATCTTCGCCGGATGGCCGCTGAGCTTGCAAAACCGATTGAGCAATCGGCGATTACGGGTGGAAAGAACCAAGGGAGCAGGAGCTCTACGGTGTCACTCTCGCTTGCTTCTCATCTTGATGCCGCTGTGTTGAATCCCCATTTGTCATTTCGGACAAAACCGGAAATTATTAAGGAGTTGGTGGCGTTAGCGGAAAAGAGTGGTCTGATCTCAGATGTGGACGAAGCGGTTGCTGCTGTTATGGCGCGTGAGGCAACGGGGTCAACGGGAATGCAGTACGGGGTTGCATTGCCCCACGGTAAGACGACGGCAGTTGAGCAGATTGTGTGTGCTATCGGCCTGATTCCAGAAGGCGTTGATTTTGATTCGCTTGATGGGGAGCCTTCTCGGATCTTTGTGATGGTGCTTTCTCCGAAAGATGTTACGGGACCGCACATTCGATTTCTGGCTACGATTGGTCAGACGCTCACCGATCAGGGGCGAGCGTCTCTGCTGGCGTGTTGTAGCGCCGATGAGATGTATGCCTTTCTTGCCAGCAGTGGTCACCAGCGTGGTAGTTGGGGCGCGAAGACTGTGCGCTAGTTAGAGCCTGTTCGAAAAGGTCGGAGGCACCAGAATCTCCAAATTTCCTAATCTTTGTCGCGAGCTTTGTCGCAAGCTTTGTCAATTCTTCTCTCAAACCTGTTCCCCTTTTCGGACAACGTCAAGCCAAACGGTAGCCGCAGATATACCTCTTGTCTTTACCTTAATTTTGCCTTTGTCTTCGCCTGCTGAAGCCCGCCACGGAATCGCCCAAGGCATTCCATGTGTTGTACTCGCCGCAAAAGCCGTGGTAAAGTTTCGGTAGAGGTGGTATAGGATGTCTACTGAAGGGAGTGGTAAAAGTCTTGAATCTAGCAGGTCTTCGTAAACGCTCGGGTAGTATTGCTGTGGTGGGCATCTCGTTGGTTTGCTTTGCTGTGACGATGGGGGTTTGGACGACCCTTCAGCCTATGGAAGAAATGTCCGTCGACTTCCGTATGCGTTGGAGGCTTGCTCTTATTCCTGAGGAGAAGCGAACCGATACCACTGATGTTGTGCTGCTGGCGATTGATCAGAAAAGTGAAGATGCCCTTGGTCGTTTTGGAGCAGGACGCTGGTTGTCGCGTGGCCCATTTCTGGATCAACTGCGATTTCTTCGCGCCTATTTTCGACCCACAGTTCTGGCGTATGACATCATTTTCAAGGATACACAGGGCTATCTGATCCAGGATGGGGAGCGCATATCCGAAGTGCCTGCCCGCACGGGGCGAATCTCTGATGCTATTGCTGAGTTAGCAACCGAAACGGTGGATTGTGTTTCGGATACGATTCTCTCTGATCTGAGTCAGTTAGCTCTTGAGCAGGGAAATATTGTGCTGACGCATGGCTTTGCGAGTGTTTGGGAGGACACTCGTTTTGCTCCTGTTCTGGGGTTTAATTTTCGAGGCGGTTGGAGTGATGTGCAATCCGTTCCCATCCCCCCTTGGGTGGATGGAAACGGGGCAGGAGCCAGAGGGGTTGCCTACCTTCGTGATATTGCTATTCCAGAGGGTTGCATTCATTTTTCCTCGCCCGAAGCGAGATCACGCTATCGTCCATCTCAGAATGCAAATCTTCCCTCTTCTGATCTGTGGGACTATTCGTATTTGGGAGCTTTGAATATTCCTCGCGATTTGGATGGGGTGGTACGCCGGGTTCCGTTGGTGATGGGGTTCTTGCACCAGAATACGCCAGAGGATGAATCGCAGCTTGTGTTTGTTCCCTCCTTTGCGTTGCTCTCTGTTTTGCTACACCTTGGTGCGGATACATTTCCGTTGAAACCGAATGTTGTTGATGTCTTTTTTGGTAAGGAAATTCTCGTTCGGACGGGTGATGAAGTGTACCGCATTCCAATTGATGCATTAGGCCGTATGCGACTGAATTATCGCTGGCAGCAAAAGGACTTTTCTGAAGTTAGCTTTGCTCAACTTGCACCTTCAGAGCAGACCACAACTGTTGAATCTCGTCTGACAAAGGCCAAGAAGTGGGTGGGGTTACTGCGAGACCGCATTGCAGTTGTCGGGGTAACAGCCACGGGGGTAGATGTTGGCGCGACGCCGATTAAGCCCAATACACCGCTTGTTTACGTCCAGCTTACGGCAATTAATAATATCCTCACCCGTTCTTTCTTGCGACCCATTACCTCAGCCGTTGTCTGGGCGCTTATGGCTTTCTTGTTGATTGGGTTTATTCTGCTTTGTCTGGCGGTACGTGGTGAACGGGTCGTTTTGGCGGTGTTTATATATTTGCTGGTCTACTGCATGCTTGCCTATGTTGGTGTGCATGTTGGCATTATTGCGTTGCCGGTGGTAGGGCCGATTCTCTTTGTGGTGCTGTCGACGTTTTGGGTGTTGTCATTTCGCTATTTTACGGAATCACGAGCCCGGCATCGTATTCGCAATATGTTCTCCTCTATGGTTTCTGGAAAGGTGCTTTCGTTTCTTGAGGATAATCCTGAGAGTTTCTCGCTTGAGGGACATGCAGCGGATGCATCGATCCTGTTTACGGATGTTGAAGAGTTCACAACGCTGAGCGAGCATCTCCCTCCCGCGAAGATCATTCAACTTATGAATATGTACCTTACCCCCGTGACGGATAGTGTTCTACAGGGAGGCGGGTATCTCGATAAATATGTGGGTGACGAAGTTATGGCGGTATGGGGTGCCCCTTACTCAGACAGTGACCACGCGTTGAGGGCATGCCGCTCTGCATTAGAGCAACAACGCATTATCACGGGGTTGAATGAGGCGATTCAAGAGACTTATGGTTTCCGACTACGCGTGCGAATGGGAATTAATTCTGGTGAAGTCACGGCGGGCAATATGGGGTCAGAGCTGAAATTTCAATATACGGTGCTCGGCGATCCCGTGAATTTGGCATCGCGCCTGGAACCTGTGAATCGTGATTTCGGAACGGATATTCTGATTGGTGAAGCGACCCAGCGGATGATTGATGCGCAGCTCGAAACCAGAGAGATTTGTCGGCTTCTTGTATCGGGCCGCCATCAAGCTGTTACCGTCTATGAACTTCTAGGGGAGCGGGGTCAACTTGATACTACAACACAAGCAGTAACGGTGCAGTATGCATTGGCGCTGAGAGACTTTTATGCACGAGAGTGGTCCCGCTGTATCGCAACGCTGGAGGCCGTTCTTGATGCCGCTGATGATGGCCCATCCAAGTTCCTGATTGCGTGGTCTCGGCGCTGTCAGCAGAACCCGCCGGCATCCGACTGGCAGGGGGTGTATGTCCGGGTGGGGAAGGGTTGAAGAAGGGTTGAATTTCGCGGTTCCTTAGAACCGGATTCCAGTTCGCAGCATGATGTGATTCATGCCCCAGTTAAGGTCCTCGGTTCCGGCATTTGACAGGTGTCGAATCCGAAGCCCAATATCAAAACGCTCAGATGTTCCCAGCATTGCACCAATTCCGAAATTGGATCCTGCGAGCCACTGTTTTCCGAGCTCTTTGCCTTCAATTCTGTCTTCAGACACGTAATGAACGCCGATTCCCATGTCAGCGTAGGGACGGAAGAAACCACCTTCACGACGGTTGCGGATGTATCGCACGTATCCGGTCACTCCCCCTTCATGGAGGTCTTGGATGCCGGTGTGGCCTTTGTTTGGATCGCTATCCCAGTAGGCGGCAAGCAGTTCTAAGTAAGGTGTAAGGATCGCATTTCTGGATTCAAACCATATCGCTGTCGAAAAGAACTCTAAGCCGATGGCAATCGACTCCACGGATCCGTTCCCTTTGGCCAGCGCAACAAAGATTCCACGATTGTGTTTGGAGAAACTGCCGGAGGTATTTGCCTTAGAGTGCTTCTTTTTTGGAAATTCCACTGTCCTGGCAGTCGCCGCTGTAGGTGTGTTTTCCTTTTCTTTATCAGAGTGGGGGGGGGGGGCGGATTGGTTGGTGGGGTTTGAAGTGGCCGGTTTTGGAATCGAA
>CAZNWT010000169.1:0-7422 GCA_964576795.1 uncultured Victivallales bacterium | reverse complement strand
AGCAAGCGCTGAGGCATGCGGTGCAACGCATATTGTCATCGCTATTGCGCGGAACCGCGAGCTCGCCCGTCTGCTTCAAGAGCGCTACCCTTTCGACATTTTGTCAATGCCAACGGGCTATCCCGCAGGTGCAGAACGTCTGATCGTCAAAAAGCTGACGGGAAAAATGTTGCCATACAACGTCTACCCCAGCCAAATGGGCATTCTAGTGCAGAATGTTGCGAGCCTTCGGGCCATCGGTCGCGCCTTACTAGACAACATTCCCTGCATAGAACGACCACTCACAGTTGCCGCACCTCACCGTCAGATACACCACGATGTTATTGTACCGTTAGATATGTCGCTCGCAGACGTGATTGAAGCATGTGGAGTCACCCATGATCGCGACTCGGAGAGCTTGATCGCCGGGGGACTCATGATGGGGAAAACAGCCATGCCGGAAACCCGTGTTACAAGGGGAACCACCTCCATCATGATTCTTCCACAGTTGCAAATTGAAGCAACCGAAACACACTGCATCAACTGCGGAGCCTGCAACGCTGCATGCCCCCTTGGATTACATCCAATCGGCATGATTAAGCACGTTCGGGAAGAAAATCATTTCCTCCCCCGGTCGGCAACCACGCAGCTTGACACATGCTTCCTCTGTGGCGCCTGTGCTGCCGTCTGCCCTGCCCACATTCCACTCGTGAAATATATCAAGGAGGGCAAGGCATGTCCGAGAATCCCGTAGTACCTCCCATGCCAGAGGCACCATTCTATCGGGTAGGCCATTCCACGGCACCCATGGCATTTTGGACGCTGGGTGGTCTTGCCATACTAGCCCTGTTTTACGGGATCTTTTATGATCCATTGTACATTGCCCGCTGGTGCGGATATGTCCTCGCCGGTCTCGCTTTGGAAGCGCTTTACATGCTCCTGTCGACAGGTCGGCTTCGGTTGCGATCCGGGAGCTCTGCGATTACGGCTGCAATTCTGGTTATGAGCATTCCTGCCAGCATGCCCGCCAAGCCTATACTTTTTGCGCTGATCCTTTCAATTGGCTTAGCCAGAATGCCGATTGCAAACAGTGCTCTCCACTTCAATGCGGCTTTGATCGGAAGACTTTTCCTTATGCTTGCCTACTCCGAGCAAATCGTCATGTGGAAATTACCAGGGATGGACTTGGATGCTGTGACCACCGCGACGCCGATTGAGCTCTATCACGCCGAAGACTTCACCTACGCCTTGCGAGACTTGCTAATGGGGCGCATTGGGGGCTCATGGGAGGGGTTGTATGACATGGTGCCCGGAGGCCCTGGAGAAGCCTTTATTCCAGTCATTCTGCTGGTGGGACTACTCCTCTACTGGCGGGGGTTAGTGGCATGGCGCACGGGAGTCGCATTTGTGGTTGCCTTTGCAGCATCCTGCACCGTGATGCATGAACCCGTTCTGTTTAATGTTTTCTCCGGCTCCGTCATCTTTGCTGCAGTATTTATTGCCGGCGACCCGAAATCGACGCCTATCAGTAAAGGGGGGCAACTTGCCGGAGGCGCAATCGCCGGAGTTGTGAATGCGCTGGTACGAACCCATACCTACTACTCCGAAGGTATCGTATTCTCGTTCCTGCTCCTATGTCTCATCACCCCCACGCTGGACAGAGTGGCATTCTCAATACGGAGTTGGTGGTTGCGAAGACAGCGACTGAAGTACACCTAATCCATCGCTAGAAAGCGCCCACCATGGTGCGGAGCATCGTGCTCCGTTCTCACGTTTTTAGTTCGCTGTAAATCCGATTACCCGTAAAGCCGTCCCTCCCGGCTTGATACGACCAGGCCGGTTATCCTGAATGACCAACTTAAGAGTGTGCTCGCCTTCGGCCAGTTCATTAAAGAACATGACCGTCATGGGATAGTTGAAGCTGCTGTATTGGTGCAACGTGTCGATCTCCTTCGTCTGTTCGCCATCCACCGTACACATGATGATGCCGCTCTCGGGACCTGCCAGGATAGTGGCGCCAATGGCAGTTCCCGTGAAGTCGACCGTCAGATTGCCATTGGCCGTGCTGCTATAAATCATGGGCATCTTCAGGAAACGGGATCGCACAGCGCCTTTGCTCTCCTTCGGCCAGTCAGGAACACCCTTCTTCCAGTTTGCGTCTGTCTTGATATCAGCGAAAGGGAGAAAACGTCCATTTGCATAGCTGTAAGGATCTAGAAGATCTCTGACCGAATGCGCTTGTGGCTTAGCATCCGTCGGCAACGGATTCGACCACGCGTTCAACAGCGCATTCCGAATCATGGTAGCACACATCGTATTGCCGTACGTGTTGGGATGTACCCCACCGAACGTCTTCCAGTCCATCTTGTCGGCGTTGATCAGGTCCGCCAGCTCCTGGGCCAGATTGTTGACCGAGACACCGTAGTGCTCTGCCACTTTTCCATGAGCGGCCATGGATGTGGGCGTCTCATTCTGCCGCAGCTTCTTCAGGATGCTAGGATTAACAAAGAAGGTCATTACGATATCAACATTAGGATTGTGCCTCCGAGCTTGGGCGATTACCCCCTCCATGCCTCGCACCGCATCGTCGTAGCTGAAGACGCCGTCCTGATCGTCGTTGACCGAAAATTCTACGAAGAGCAGATCCAGCGGCCCCTTGCTCAATACATCCCGCTCCAGACGAAACGCCCCCGTGTCCGAACAGGTCGAACTGATGCCCGCGTCCGTGAACGTAAACGCTGTTTCCGGAAACCGCTCTTGCAGCATCCGGCAAACCATAGGCCGGTAGCCATCCATCTCCGTAATCGATCCACCGATGAAGGCGACATGCCCCCGTTTTTTCTGCTCAAACTGAATGTGACCGTTGCGCATATCACCACGCAAGGTGAAGTTCTTATCGCTAACAATCTCCTCAGCCGTGAGCGCCTCGCTGCCACTGTTGTGGCGAAGGATGAAATCGACAATCGGCTTCGGATCTTTCAGGCAATGCGGATGATGCCCGGAACCTGACTTGTGAATAACCTCTACCAAGCCGCCCAGCGCCTTGTAGCGTGCTTCGACAATGGTCGTATTTTCCGCAACTGGCACGACCGTATCGGCGTCACCAACGACGAAAAAAAACGGAATCTTTGCCTCGGCCAATGGTTTGAGATTATCTATCGGGTTACCTTCGTAGGCCAGCGCTTCGACCTCGGACAGTCCATAATAGTTGAGGCACTGCTGCCAGTCACCCGGACTGCCGTTTCCACTGCCCTTGCCAGCTGGCCAACTCTTGAAGTCACATACTGGATTGTCGGCATAGATGCAGGCCACCTTATCTGGATTCTGGGCAGCCCACCTGAAGACAAGCAGCCCCCCGCGGCTCATGCCTTCCAAAACTGGTCGATCGGAAAATAGATGCTCAAACCGCAGATACTCATACAGTTCGTCCCAACGCGCGAGGGCTGCGGGTGATCCCAGCGAGTTTCCCGTCTCAGCATAGGCCACATGGTATCCTTGCTTCAGCAAAGCAATATCAACTTGTGGTTCATGCCCCCAGAACTGGGCACGCCAAACCCAAGGCTTACCGTCAGCGACCCCTTTAGGCACGACGACTCTACATGCCCCACCATCCAGCGAAAAATCATACTGATCAAAACCGTGAAAAAGACTCATCTTCCCCGGAAACTCGGACGGTATTCCTTCTGATTCCACGTCACGCTCCTCGCTCATGCTGTTCGCCACACATGCCACAAAAACTGCGGCGGTTAAAACCCATGTTGTATTCATTCGATTCCATTCTCCCATTCCGCTCATTCCTTTGACCAGCAGGTGCTCTCACCCGCCTTGATGTACAGGTCTTTTGATTTTCCATGGTAGACGACCCTGACCTTACCGACCGGATAGGCATCCGTAGGCTCTTGCGAACTCCTGCGTGCATCCTCATGCCAGTCTTTTGCGGCGCTATTGTCCCAGATGACTAAATCTCTATTTTGCATAATTGGCTCCTTTTACCTCCCATGTGGGTAAACATAAAATCAGCGGCTCGATTAGCGCTGTTAACATTTATCCGCCTTAGGTGTAATTGCCTAATCGAACCGCGCAATTAGCTCTATTCATACCATCCTATCACTCAACGGCACCTTCATGCCGGGCAGACTCATGCCTTCGCTGTCGGTGATGGTGCAGATGGGATACCGACCGTGTCCGTAACTGACGCTCTGGTCGGCAAGCTGTTCGTAAGTCAATCCGGTATGAAGAAGCACCTTGTTGCCCTTGATTGTCGTCTTGTAGATGGCATGCGTGTCGTGCCCCTGCTTGTTTACCAACGAGAATCCGACCGGACGCCCCAGACTTTGCAGTTTACCTGCCACGTTGCGGTAGCTAAGCTCAACCGATAGCGCTCCTGGCGCACACGGAGTTGGCACCCATGCGATCTGCTTCAGCGCGATTCCCGGCTTGACCCCCACGGCCTTGTGAACCAGCCGATCCGCGGCGCGTGCAAGCCGTCGGCCGAGAATCTGTTGCCCCTTACCGCCGATGTGAATGCCATCGTCGAGTTCCAGGTCGATGGCAGGCACGACATCCATGTGAGAAATCACATCTGGCAGCCGTCGCTGCTGTTCCTGTATCGCGTTCCACGCCTCGTGGTCCGCAGCACAAGCATGGCATCCGATTTGTACGATCATCCAGGGCAGACGCGGCAGGTTCATATCCCGGCGCGTGGCGGCCACAAGTTCGATCATCCGTGCCGTGTAAAGATCCACGGCGGCGGGCCCGGCATCGCTTTCGCCCTGGTACCAGAGAATGCCCGCGACGGGCTGACCGAGCTTCTCGTATCGCCGTATCATGGCACCATACAGCGAAGCGCCACCCTTCTCTCGCTGATCAGGGGACCATGATTCCATACTGGAGCCACCATGAGCACAGGCGATGAGGCCCTGCGGTACCCGCGTGCGTTTCTGCATGTCCAACCCAAAAGCCAGCCCGGGCGAAACCCCTTTGATCATACTGCGGCGTAGTTTCGCGAGTTCCCGGCGCGAGGGTCGATCCGGCCCATCACCATAGCCGTTGTGAAAGACGTCAACAGCTTCCGCCAGAAAATGAAGACTCTCCGCTGCCATGCCCCACTCATCCCTCGTGTAGAAAGCACGCACCTTGGCATGCGGTCGCGGGGCGTGTTCCATGTTGCCGACGCCCTGCATGTTCGACTGCCCCGCCAGAATCCAAACGTCCCCCACAAAGACATCTTCAACAGCCACGGTCTCGCTTGCGCGCTCGCGCCCTTGTATCCGAAATTCAATATGATAGGGACCGCCAGTCGGCAGATTCTCCAGCTGTGCTTCAAAGCGCCTGCCCGCGGCTGCTCCAGCCGGAGCCCAGCTCAAACCGCGAAGACCCATACCGTTCTTCAACACCCGTCGTTCCACGGCGCCACCACCCCGGCAGCTCCCTGTAACACGAGCACTCCCCTGCCCCTCAAGATCTCGCTGAAGCACCTGTCCCTGCATCAATCCATGTTGAATCTTCATGTGGTCACCTTTTCTTCTCTTGTTATTATTAAAATTTTTATCATCACGACTTCGGCACAGGCTTCGATGCATCTGCACTCAACAGCGTTTCGAGGCAGTGCTCCTGAATGCCGTAGAACGCCTTGAGCTTTTCGAACCTCGCCATGATACTTTCGCGGTCAACCTTTCGGTTATGCTTAATCGCCAGAACCATCTTGTTTTTGCTGGTATGCTCGAGAGATACAAATTCGAGTAGCTGCGTCTTGTAGCCGTGAGCCTCCAATAGGAGTGCCCGCAAACTATCCGTCAGCATTTCCGCTTCCTGTCCGAGGTGGATGCCAAACTTAAGGATCGGCTCGAGCACTTCAGGGCTACGCATCTGCGGCCTGAGCTGCTTGTGGCAACAGGGGGCACACATAATAATCTCAGCGCCCGCGCGGATGCCAATGAATATCGCCTGGTCCGTTGCCGTATCGCAGGCATGCAGTGCGATCATCACCTGCAGGGAGTCCGGTACATAGCTTCTGACATCCCCCTGCAGGAAACTCAGGCCGTCCAACGCAAGTCGGCGCGCTTCCCCGTTACAAAACCGCACAAGATCTTCCCGTACTTCAACACCAACGACCTGCGCTTCAATGCCAAGGGCACCACGCAGTAGGTCATGGATCGCAAACGTGAGATACCCCTTCCCGGCCCCGAAATCCACGAGTTGCACCGCACGAGCATCTGCGATTTGAGATGAGCAGAAGGCGTGCTGAAAGATTTCGAGGAACTTGTTGATTTGCTTCCACTTTCGCGCCATCGACGGAATGACCTGGTGCGCCCCATCGGTGATACCCAGAGCAGCCAGAAACGGTGCGGTCTGATCTAGAAAACGCACCTTTTCCCGATTGTGGCCTTCGCTGGGGAGCGTAGAAACACTAGAGGCACCGCTGTTCCAGAAACACTTTCCCTTGCGACTGAACTCTATCTGAACATCCTCAATCAGCGAAAACAGATTGGCACTCATGAAAGCGCTGCCCACGAGATCACAGACGGTCTCAACACCCTCAGCAAGTCCAACGTTCTTGGTCATCTCCCGAGTCTTGTAGACCGTGTTAAAGGAAAGGCACGCCTGACCTTTGACGACAAGACGCCTCACCTGTATGCGCTTCAGGGCAGCTTCCGATCCCTTGTACTTTCCCAGAACCAGTTTGACAAAGGTGTCCTGCTCAAGACTTGTTCTCAACAAGCGCAGGAACTGCTTCCGGTAATCGGGTTGACTTTCAGGTGAAGCATTGTCGTCCATAATTTATAGGTCCTTCTGTGTGCAGGCAACGTCTGGCGCTCCGGAACATGTACTATTAAATACGGTGTCTGTATCCTTTTCGGACGGCATCTGTTTCAGCCCCTCGAAGCGAATGGGAACGTACCCCACCCCGCCTTCAATTTCAACAACGACATTGGATGTTGTTGCGCGGATCACGATGAGCAGGTTGGAGTAGACATATAGCCCTAGAAAGAGGCTCTTCACGGAAGTGTGTAGCCAGCTGTGCCTTATTCATTTGCCTTACACACATAAATAGACCCTATCCGAAAAGGGGTTGAACCGAGGTGAGGCGAAAATATGAGAAAACAGACCGGAAACAAGGTCCCCCTTGTCCCTTTGTCGCGGCAAACAGCTCGAGGGCAGTCGGTGGCTCCCCGAGATAGTCGAACAAGCCGTCGATGTAGCGAAGCCGCTCTCTGGCCGTATCCGCACATATATTGCGGATGGTTAACACATACTCATGGTACTGCTCGCGCAGAGCGGGTAGCGTCATCGTGGGACCGTCAATGGACGGCTGTAACATGGTGCACCTCCTTTTCGTGGCTTTACCACGCTAAAGATAGTGCACATCGCCGCACTTCAGGTGTCACGTTATGTTGCGCGCAAAGGGGGTATGCACTTCGCTCAAGTTGGTGCCATATGTGG
>CAZNWT010000168.1:0-7564 GCA_964576795.1 uncultured Victivallales bacterium | reverse complement strand
CCCCCCCCCCGCCCCCCCCCCCCCCCCCCCCCCCCCCCCCCCCCCCCCCCCCCCAAACTCAGCTGGCGACCATTACTTGCCCTCAGCGCGAAAGCTCGAATCAGAGCTTAAGCGATATAAAGGGGGTAAAGGTTTCTATACCCGCACGGGCCTCGTTCGTAAGGATTGCGCCTCAAGCTCATAATCCCGCCCTGCGGGATCGTTGGTTTAAATCCAACTCCCGTTACCAATTTTGAAGGGGGTTACAGCAACGTAAAACCTTTTTTTATTCGGTTATTGTGGCATATCGCATTTTTATCCCCTGCCGGCAATTCTCTGCAATCCGCTAAAATCCCGTGTCCTTGTGCACGGTTTTGGGCGGACGCGCGCTTTGCTTCGTTCGCACGTTCGCCAAATGCCTCACGCCGTTAAATTAGCCAGTTCTTGAGGCAGTCCAGACCACCGACATCGTCAAGGGGCTCCTTGACCTCGACTATTGCCAGCAACCCATTTTTCTTAACTGTCAAGGCTTTCTCGCGTGCCACGACCGCCGGATAGACCTTCTTGCGCTCGATTACGGTCAGGGCATACGCGTTTTCGGCTAGCCGCGTCTAGGATTCGGTCCCGTTCATCACTAGCCGGGATAGGCAATTTGGCGCTCTGACAGATGCCGTCCAGCACCAAGCCAAGCTGCTGCTTATCCGGCAATGTGGTTGCTTATGTTTGTCTATAATGGGGTACCAAAGTGCGTATTTTAACTGACAGTTAAAAACAGTCACAACCGCCGAAGACACGAAAAAGGCCGCAAGCCCTTGTATGATGGGCTAACGACCTGTATTAACTGGTAGAGGTGCAGGGACTCGAACCCTGGACCCGCTGATTAAGAGTCAGCGGATTACCCGCAAAACCCCCTAATGCCAAGCAACTTACAAAGATCGAGGTGTCTTAAGGTGGTTTAACCTTGAAGACCTACCCCTTTTTGCGTACTATTCAGAACACACACGAACACAGCCGAACAGTTAAACAGAAAGGCGCAAAAACCATGGCGAACAGTATCAAAGCAAATGGCAAAAGCAAGCGCGGAAAGCGTGGACTCGGAAGGCTATACAAGAAGCTGCACGGGAAAGAGTATCCAGCAGACAGTCCAGTCAATGCAGCCTACTGGATAGCCTACACCGTGAACAGTAAACGCTTCCGGCAAGCCCTCCACGATGAGAGAGGCAAACCGATAACCGACAGGAAGAAGGCAGAAACGGAACGCCTCCGAATCATTGCCCCATTCTTGGCAAAAGACGAAACCGAAACACAACGGCAACTCGTTGCACGCTACCAGAGTGCAGAAGCAAGGCAAGAGGCCGCCGTGAGCGCGGCTCAAGCTCTCATAATTGAGAATGCACCCCAAGCCTACCTTAACCACCCAGGACGCCCTGACAGCGGCATACGGACCTCTAAAGGATACATATCACAGCTTGAACGCTTTACCCGCTGGATGGCTGACTCTTACCCCGAAACAATATACATGAGGGACATATCACCAGACACCGTTCGCGAGTACGTGAAGGACTTAGAGAAAGAACAGGCAAGCCCCTCCACATTCAACCAACACATACGAACCCTGACACGCGTCTGGACTGTATTACAGGATGAAATCAGGGGACACGGCAACCTATGGGACACCCCAAAGCGTGGCGGCATGGTTGCACGCAAGAGCACGACCGGACAGAAGATCGAACGGCGCAAACGGGCACTAACCCTCGATGAAGTCAACGCTATCATTGACAAGGCAAAAGGCGAACTCCGAGACATGCTGATTCTTGTAGCCTGCACCGGTCAACGCCTTGTGGATATTGTTAAGCTACAATGGAAAAGCATCGACCTTGGCGCCGGAGTCATTGAGCTTTACCCCCAGAAAACCCGCAGAAGAAAAGCAGAACCCGTATTTATCCCGATTCTACCCCACGCACGCAACACACTTGAGGCAAATACACGGCGCAAGGGCTACGTCTTTCGCGATCTGGTCAACGAGTACGAGAAAGACAACGGCTCCACACTCACAAAGCAGATACAGCGGACAATCAAAGCTGCCGGTATTGACACACACAAGGAAGGCACCGGATTTGAGATCGTTACTGACGAATCTGGCAAGCAGCATAAGCAATACACAGGAACGCGGGCCGTGGTAGAGATCGGCGCACACTCATTACGCCACACCTTCAACACCTTAGCCCGTGCCTCTGGTATCCCTGACGCAATGGTTAAGAAGATCACAGGCCACACTACCGACGCAATGACAGACCACTACACGCAATTCGACAAAGCGCTTGTAGCAAAGCTCTCACAGAGTTTCGCAGCACTTCCATCAATCAGCAGCGAAAAACTGACACTCCCCGAAAAGACGACGAAAGACGAACAACGCGAACCGCTTCCAGATTGGGCGGTTGAACTAATTGGAATGATGAACTCAAGCAACTGGAACGCGATGAAAGATGAACTTTTGAAGGGAGATCCAACAGATGAAGCATAAACACACTCTCACGGAGCAATGCAAAAAAGACCTACGCCACGAATTAAAACGTCTCGGAGTAGAGAAACAACGCATTGAGATGTTCATAGAAAACATGAGAAAACTAGTCGATTACTTTTCGCGCAATGACAGCAACGACGTAAGCTTGCTCCCAAAAGAACGATATGACCGTGCAAAAATAATGGAGCAGAATTTTAAGTCTCAATTCGACCAAGGTATCGACCCTAAAAAAGTTGGAGGTCAATGGCTTAAATTCCATGACATTGCTCGCTTTCTGAAACCGAAAAACTCTCGACCTCGCAAGACTCTGGAAAAAAAGATAGTCAAAACGATGGCTATTTATTTCAGCACCCTTCTACAGATGGAGCCATCCCATACACAAAAGTCTGGATTCCCATTTGTCGTGCATGTGATTTTCAAGGAACTTTCTGCCGAGCAAAAGGATTACACGCGTTTGATCAAAGATTCTCTTGGAGACAAACGATTAAAGGGCATTTTTTTGGGAACCTGGTAGCACGGAAATAACCTTTTTTTACGTGACACATTCATCCATTTGTCAAGCGCATAAGCCTGACAAAACCCCCGTTTTTTAATGACTTTTGTCGTTCTCCATCCTTTGCGCATCAAGCGCAATCTTGTCACCTTATATGCAACACAAGATGCAAGTGTGCTGAGTTGCACACGGTGACAAACACAAAAGGAGACACAACAGCATGAACACAGAAACGTTTACCACACTACACACCATCCTCAAGGCTGACTCAAGCGTCCCTGATGAACAACGGGACACAATACTGAAAGCCTGCCGACAGGCAGCACCACGCAAACGATTAGGCACCGTCAGAGAGGCTGCCGCCATACTTGCGGTACACCCGCGCACGTTACAGCGCTGGGGAAGGCGAGGCCTACTTACCCCCGTTCGCATCACACCACGCCGCCAAAGGTGGGACCTTGATGAAGTAGAACGGCTAGCAACCGAGGGGGTGTGCAATGAATAACGCGATTTGCATTAGATTGCGAAAAGTTACGCCCTTAACAGAAGCTGGAAACGTAAAGGCTTTTGTGCAGCTCGAAAACTATGACGGCGAACTAATCCAAGCGCGGATTATAAAGCAGGCAGGCTCACGCGCATACCTAGACACACAGTCACTCATATTAACGCACAAACAAAAGCGGCACCTTCAGCGCGAGGCGGTCACGACATGGGCAAACCTAATAGGAGACACCTGGCCCGGACTGCTTGACTCTGAACACGTCTTTAAGGGCTCACGCTTCAACTGTCTCGGGGTACAGCTGCGCGTGTTCTGTCCGGTATGTGAGCGGAACACCCTCTCTGAGTTCTCCGAAACAGAGAGAGGGCTTATCAGAAATGCTTGCTACTTCTGCGGGACGATGCGCAAGGGAAAGCCATACATATCAAAACGGGAAGCGGATAGCATCACGGAACGCATTGACGAACTCAACGCCTGCAAGGGCAAAAGGGGCACACATGAAGCCCAAACCCTTTGACTCAACATCCGCAGCAAAACTGGAGAATTACGTCCGCAAGCGGTACTGCAATCAACTGAAGAACGGCGATTTAAGCTTCTACCTACTTGCCTTTCCATACCTTGAACGCAAAGGCTTGGGGCTATGCCAACCAGTGACAGCAAACTATCTCGAATTGGGACGCGCAGGATTCCGCCACAAGTCTCATATTCGCGAGGCGCTTGAGGCAATAAATGGGGTGCTTTGTGAAGTGGAGTATGGGACACCAATCAAGAACAGCTCAGAGGCCACACGTTTACGCCGTTACAGTCTGCTGGAACTGATGAATGGAGAGCCGCGCCGCAAACTGATTGACTACACTCCTGTCGATGCAAAAAAACTGGCAGAAATACTTGCAGCCCGAACGTTTACATACGGACAAAACAAAACCTGTCATCCGCAATGGAATATCCAAGCATCTGGCAGAGTTATGTCTGCAAAACCAAATATTCAGGGAGACCCCCCAAAGAAGCGGAGAGCAAACCTTCTCGCCGGAGTAAAGCCGGGAGAGGTCCTGATTGATGCGGACTTCAAAACAGCAGAGCCGACCGTCATTCAGGACGTAATCGGATACCGATTTGAAAACGATCCATACCAGACTGCTGCCGACCTGCTCCACATCGACCGGAACAGCGCCAAGCTGAAAGTTAATAGCCTTGCTTATCATTCAGACAGCGAAGTTTCCTTGAGCTTCTGGAAAAACCCTCCCGCTGAAAAAGTGTTCCGACCATATGTTGAAGCCCTTACCGCATACAAGGAGGTGTTATGGGAAAATGGCAAACCACGAGGCAAGAAGCGTCGCTACGTGAATACGCTTTCAGGGCGTAAGATCGAAGCAAAGCGTGGAGAAGCGTCGCACCGTGGACAGCCTTTATCGTGGCAAATAACGGGAACGGTTGCCGATATAATGAACGCCGCCTGTTTGAAGATCATAGAACTTGAGCCCTCCAAGTCTTGGAAATTCTGCTTTCCTGAACATGATGCCGTCTACGTGATAGGACAACCAGAACACGCCGGAGAGATTCGGGATATTTTGGAAGCCGAGGCCATTCGGTTAAAACAGCGTTTAAAAGTAAGAATCAAGACCCTAAAAAACAAGGGCCTATATATTTAACTAGCCGTTAAAAAGCCCCGCAAGGGGCTAGTCGTCGAGTTTGTTCATTTCATCCCATAGATATGGAGCAATGGACACATCTTTTTGTTTCTTCTGGCGTTTTCTAAAAGAGTCCATGTCATCGCACATTTCCATTGCTCCCTGCGTCCTGAATATCTGGCTCTTTAAAATGTCCCTACCTCGTTCAGATAACCACCGATGGAATCTGGCCTTTCTTGTCCCATCATCTCTTATGTTCAATTTATCAAGCTCTGCTTTTACATAGCCGCTCTCTAGCGGGTTGTAGATATATTTATTTATGAACCTCCCATAATATTGCGGTCTTTTGCGCGATGTCGTTTCGCTATTTCCATACAGCCTATCCATTTCGGCAAAGAATGAATCTGGGAATGTCTTTACCCATTCCTGTAGACCATCAGCAATATATTGTTGCACCAACTGCCTTAAGGCATCGTGTGTTCTGTCATATTGGTATCCCGTTGCTTCATCTACAAGCGCATCTATACCAACCCTAGCAAGCGCCGACAGGAGTATCTCGGACTGAATGGCAAGCTTCATCTGGCTTACTGTAAGAACACCTGCTCTTCTTGCGCCTAAATACAACTCACACATTTCTGGCAACATAGCCGCTTCATAGCCGGTTTTAACGGATTTCCCGTCAATATATTCTATAGGTTCGGTCCACTTCATTAAATCATTGGTAATGAACTGCTTAAGGTTCTTTGTGGCAAGAAAAGGAGGCAGTTTGGTCCCATCAATTTCAAGACGAGAGTTCATCCCCTTTCTCGGCCTACCAAATGCCTTGAAAACAGACGTTGCCGTTAAGACCCTTTTTCCATTATCAAGCACGGCGCAATCAAGCTCTACTTCGCCTATTGGCAACTTTCCTCTATACATGGCTTTTGGAAAATTTATAGGAGTCTCTTTAGATTTGAGCATTGCCCCCGCTACATCATCAAATGACGCATCTATCGGCTCTACTATTTTGTCGGTTTCTTTAGGCATAGATTAGCTCCTTATACGTTATGTGTTTATTGTCAGTATTATTGATTGTCATTTCAATTAAATCCATTGTGCTGATTTTTAAGGTGTTGTGACGGAAAGAGAATTCGTTCACATAGCGATCAAGGTGCTTGACGCTCATGTAGTGATACACGCCGATATAACCGCGTTTCAACAATGCCCAAAAGCTTTCAATGCCCTTTGTGTGCGCCATATCCTTAACGTACTGGCCCTCTTTTTGATTTACGGTAATATGGTTGCATCCGGTCAGTCCGTTATATCCGCCAAAGCTATCTGTGACGACGGTTGACCCCTTGGCTACATGTTCACCAATAAACCTGTGAAGAATTTTCTTTGTGGTGTTGATTACGACCTTAGCCTTAACCATTCCATTTTCATCGCGCAATCCAATGACGAGAGCCTTGCCAACGGCACCGCGACCTTTGTTCAATATCTGCGAAGCATCTTTTTTGGATTCTTTACCGCCGATATAGCACTCGTCTACTTGAACGTGATCCCCTGTATCGCTGTCGTCACTTCCGCCAAGCCATGTTTCGCGTATGCGCTGTGAAAGAAACCATGCTGATTTCTGAGTAATGCCAAGCTCTCTTGCAAGCAGGGTGGATGGGGTGCCTTTACGGGCGGTAGTCATCATGTAAATAGCCATTAGCCACTTGTGAAGGCCAAGGCGGGATTCAGCCAATACGGTGCCAGTCCGAACGCTGAAATGCTTGCGGCAGTCTTTACAACGGTAGGCCATTGGTTTGTGATCTTTGCATTCTGAAACATTGCTGCTTCCGCAGTGACCGCAAACGGGGGTGCCGCTCCATCGTTTGTTTTCAAAATAAAGTCGGGACGCTTCCTCGTCTGGAATCTGTTTGAAGAATTTGTACAGGCTGATTGTTTCGGGCTTATTCATTTTTACTTCCTCGCTTGTCATGGAAGTAAACTAGCCAATACAGGATCAGTTGTCAAATTTATTTTGGCTAGTTAAATATATAGGCCCCCGAAAAATAAGGGGGGACGTTGTTCGCAAATGCGAACAGTAAAAAGGCCCCTCCTCTGTTCGCAAATGCGAACCCCTATACCAGGTCTTAGGTTGTCTGGTGGCGGGAGGGCGGTTTCTTTGAGTGGTAAGGACTGAATATCCTGCTCATTCTTGACACTTTTAACATCGAAGCGCATATATGTTTTCGAGAAGTCTTGTTTGTAACAAGTCACATCAAAAATGAGGTGTTTAATGTGCGGGTACGACACTTGATGCACTCAAAACCAAAAGGGCGTAAGCCCATTCCGTTTTTGGGTGGTGATAGAGGGCGGCTGGATTACAGTCGAGGTTTGTTTATCGCCTGTTTGGTTTTCAGCTCGTCAACGACAATAACACTTCCCGGGTGACGACAACTATACTTCCCGTCTCG
>CAZNWT010000167.1:0-7630 GCA_964576795.1 uncultured Victivallales bacterium | reverse complement strand
TTCCTCGCGACAGGATCAGACCCCCGGCATTGCCGCCTATTTGGAACCGCTGCCCGCAGCTTGACAAGGGCGTGCCATTGGCCTATTTTCCTAGCCTTTCGTTGTAGGGACGTTAGCTCAGCTGGTAGAGCACTTGACTTTTAATCAAGGGGTCCCGGGTTCGAGACCCGGACGTCCTACCACTCCGGACACCAATCACTTACGCATAATCTGCATAGGCTGATAGGGTAGGAAAATCAATCTGCTGCCACTTTTTTGCCAAGATTCTGCCGTTTTTCTGCCACTAGAGACAGTCCTGCGACATCTTTGGGCGCTCTATCGTGGAATTCTATCTTCGACTTCTCGCTATTACTGTCGGCTCGAATCAAGCAGTTTTGTCGAGAAAGCCTTCGAGCATGTCGGCTATGACCTGCTGCTTGTTGCGTGGTAGTTGTGAAAGTCGGTCGAAAAGTTGTTGTAGCCGAGAGGGCGGACCGCTCTTCCGTTTGTGCGACTGGGCGTTCTGATCGTTCATGAATTCGGCGGGGGACATGCCGAACACCTTGGCAATCTGTTTGAGCGTCTTTGTCGTCGGGTTTGAGGCTTCGCGCTCGTAATAGGTGATTGCCTTCACAGACACCCCGAGCTGATCAGCCAATTGGGGCTGGGTCCAGTCGCGTTCCTTGCGGAGAGCGGCCAAACGTTGTCCGAAGGCTGGAGCCTTTTTAGTTGGTGGTCTTCCTGCTGGCATGAAGTCAGCATACACCCGGTTTTCATCATTCATCTAAATACCCCGTTCAAAACTGTATAAATACCTAGACATGACTAGCAATGCGTGTCAAGGTCGCAGAAATGCTCTTTTTTGTAAAACTGACTTGACGCGTTTCTTGGCTGGGAGTCAACAAAAAGGGGAGGGAGCTGCGGAGAGGATGTAGGGGATTGCCTGATGGTCGAATAGGGGTTGCCCCGATTGTGCATTTTGCATAGCTCTGTCAAACTCCTGCGATCAACCACGCGGTGGCAACGGGCATGTGTAACAAAGCAGGACAACCAGAAGAAATAGAACTTGAGGATCACGGGATTCATACTTGTGCCAGCACTGTAACCATGAGGGGTTGAAAGGAACATTTGGCATGCGCATCCAGTGCCCAGTCTGCGGGCGTGACGACATTGTATGTGCCGAATTCTGGAGGCGCTTCAAGAGAATGCATGAAGCTGGAGAATGGAGAGGAAAGGAGGGCAACACGCACTGAATGCGGAAGCTGGAGGAGTCAGAACAAAATTGAAAGTAGAGAGGAATATGATGAGCAGTTGCAACGTGACAAAAATGGCCAAAAAGTGTATTTTGAGAAACATGGCTTCAAGGACAGTACTTGCAAGGTTGACGGCGGCAGTGATGGCTCTCTGCTTTGTCTGCCCGATCGCGGAAAGCGCACTTGATACGGAGGCAACGGCAGTCGCGTCAGAAACGCCAGCTATGGGTGATACGAATGCGGAGCTTTACCGCATGATGTTCGAAGCCGATATGTTGACTTACGAGCAGTATCAGTACGCCCTTGAGTATGGGAGACTTCCCGGCAATGGCACTCTTCCCGATGCGGCTATTCCAGCCGACAAACAGGAAACATGGAACCAGCTCCACTCGCAAGGTGTCATTTCAGTCGAGGAACTTGTGCAGATGCTGGGTAAAGGCACTATAAGCGATCTTTCCCCCGACGAACTCCAAGCCTTCGAGGATCTGGCACCGGTCTACGAACCGGACAGGACTAAGCGTGTCCGCTACGACATTCGTAAGAAACACATTATCGTTGACCTGATTCGTCTTGAGCACGACCAGAGTCAGAAGGAACAGGGGCAGCGCGAAGCTGGTATCGACGCGGCAAAGCGTCTCGGAATGCCGGGGGGCGACGGCAAGTCACTTGAAAATGCGGCAATTATCGGTTGCAATCCAAGCGGTTTTCCCATCTATGCGAGCTCACACAATCGCGAATCGGCGGAAGAGATTGAGGCCGATGTCATATGGGGATCGTACGACTATATGGATTTCTACCTCTCCGGTGATGGAGTCAAGCTGGCCTTGCGGGACATCCATCTCTCAGCCACCAACCATCAGGAATTTAGCAGCCAGCGCGTGACTCAAAAAGTTGCGGACTCGGAAAGCGAACATGCCACGGCGGTCTGCGGCACAATCTGTGCCGAAGGGGTCAATACCAATGCTCACGGTATGGCGGAAGATGCTCAGGTGGACTCGTATGTGCGCTCCAAACCAATGACCTTTTCGAGTTTGCTGCAATCAACGCCATCGGTGCACATTGCTACGCATACTTACGGGCAGGGGACTGGATGGTTTAAGTCCGGTAGTACTTATGTCTGGTACGACTGGGCTCCTATTGTTTCCAGTACTAACGAGAGCGGTTCTTTCGGTCGCTATGAGTTTGAGCCAAAGACTCTTGATAGCGCGACCTATACTGCGGGCTACGTTCTTCCTGTTGTTTCCGTTGGGAACGACAATGATGAATCCTATGCTGGCCAGTGGCACTATTGCTCATACTATGGCGGTGCCTACACCAACGACTACCATTCGGCCGATGGTGCTGCCGACAATGGCTACGACACACTCAACCCACTGGCCTGTGCCAAGAATGCTCTGGTCGTCGGCGCAACGGAAACCGGGGAACATTGGCCTGCGGATTACAGCAGCTGGGGGCCGACGGATGATGGGCGCATTAAACCGGATGTCACCGCTCCGGGGGGTCCTGTCTACAGTACCTCGGACAGCGGAACCAACCAATACACCACGCTGGAAGGCAGTAGCTTTTCATCTGCGGGTGCTGCGGGCGTGGTGGCGATGCTACAGGAACTGCATGAATGTGCCTATGGCAGTGAACAGCCTATGCTGGCCTCCACATGGCGTGCTCTACTGATGCACACCGCCGATGATGGCTACACGGCAGGCCCGGACTACCGTACCGGCTGGGGCCAGATCAATGCGTACGAAGCGGCCAAGGTTATCACCAACAATATGTCTTACGCGAGTCTTCCGCACATAAAGGAACTCAGACTGCTCGATGGTGAAACCATCGAATTCGATGTGGTCTTTCCCACCGGAGGTTGGCATCAGGTTTCCATTGGGTGGACCGATCCGGCGGGGCCGTCGGATTCCGACGATTGGACGCTTGATGGCACCAACGCCGTACTCGTCAACGATCTTGATTTGCGCGTGATCGGCCCCAGTGGCACGACGAATTTTCCCGCTATTCTCGATCCCCAGAGTCCTACTAACTACCCGACCGCAGGAGACGACTCTCATAATAACTTCGAGAAGATTTATTCGCAGATCTTCGCGGGCACCAATAGAGTCTCTATTAGCCACAAAGGCAGTCTGACAAGTGGTATGCAGGATCTTAGTGTCATCATTACCGACAATACTCCTCAGGATGCGCCGGAGTTCAGGATCAGTGATATAGGGCTGGTTAACAGCACTGGCGATGTCGTCAGAGTTCAATGGCCTGGCGTGGTCGGAGGCCGCTACAATGTGCTGGGCTCGACCAATCTTCTGAATTCTAACGGATGGACAACTGTGCAGCAGAGCTTGATCGCGAACAGTACCAATCTGGTCTGGACGAACGCGGTCTCTGAATCCATTGAGTTCTACCGACTAAACAGGACCCGCTGATGTTGCAAAGAGCAGAGATACCAAACCTGTGTATTTCCGCAGTGGTTGTTTGCCTCTGTCTGGTGTTTGCGCACTGGGCGGAGGCCACCCCCTCGATCTCCTGGTCGGGGGTGCAGGATATTGAACTAACGAGTTTTGGCTACGAGCATTTGGAACTCGATCTGGATGGCAACGGTAGTTCTGATTTCAGGATTCGACATGCTATACAAACAGCACAAGCATTTGCTCTTGTGGACGGGAACGAGTTCTTTTGCACCATAGATGAGGAGCCCGACAAGTATCCGCCTGCAGCCCGTCCGGAGGCGGCGGGGGTTCTGGCTGATGATTCACCTGTTGATCCCCATGTCTGGTACGAAGATGATCATGATGGTGAGGGGCAGATCATGATGGCGTATGGTTCTGGCTACTGGGCAAATACCGATCACGACTATATGGGGGTGCGCTTCCTGGCAGGAAGTGACCTGCATTACGGCTGGATTGAGATGAGTCTCGATGGCAGTCTTCCAAATCCCATGACGATTCACAGTTGGGCCTACGAAACCCAACCGGGGGTTGGAATCATGCTTGGCATGGTACCGGAGCCTTCAACTTGGATGCTGTTTCTGACGGGGCTGGGCTGCCTACTTTGCAGACTCCGGCATCGCCGAAAGCGCTAAGCAAACGGTTCCTGACAGCCCTTTGTTCCCTTCGTTTTCTCCTGTTTCATCTTCACATCCCATGAAACATATCAAGACCAAACTCTGCCCCTGTGGCAGTCGAAAGCCCTATGCCGACTGCTGTCAGCCGATGCACATAGATATCCGTCGCGCCGTTCTACCCGAACAGCTCGTCCGTGCGCGCTTCGCTGCAATGGCAATGGGCAATATGGATTTTTTCCGTAAAAGCATCGTCCGCAAACATCGCCATTTACTCAGAACCGATGAAGTCCGCGAAACTTTTGCGCGCCAAGTATTCCATTCAATCACGCTGACCCATGTTGAACGAAAAGGATTTCTGGGGAGCAGGGCGATCGTTCACAGTCGCATCGTCAGGGGCAGACACAGCAAGCCGATTACCCATGCCGAACGAACATACCTCAAGCGTGAACTTGGCGCGTGGCGCATCATCCATATTGACCATGTTGAAACCGGTATTCCCGTACCGAAGAACGGTCGCAACGTACCGTGCCCATGTGGCAGTGGTCAGAAATACAAACGCTGCTGTGGTGCAAAGCATAGCGTTGCTCAATAATGGTTCCCGTCTGGTGAGACTGCCATAGCGCATAGCGTCGCCGTCGGCTAGACCACCCCGAGTGTAACGGTCATTTCGGAGAGGTGCCTCAAAGAGGAGAGTACCAGCATGAACTGCGGTCTCTGGAGAGGGGGTAGTTGGGTGCCGATCCCGACGTACGTCGGGATTGGGAAGTTGGGGGAGCACCCCCGGCAGTACCTGCGTACAGCAGGTACTGCAACAAGCCCTGCTTGTGCCGATCCGCTATGAAGCGGACGCACCGCCTGAGTACCCAGCTCGCTTCGCTCGCGAGACCCTTGGACTCGATCGCTACGCGATCTCAAACAGGCGAAGGATACTCGCTTCGCTCGGACAGGCGACCATCCAGAAAAACCGTATCTTGCTACCACCGGACGTGATCACGGTGAGTGCGAAATCGGGGAGCACTCACCGCGCCACGTCCTCACTCAAACGGCAACATCCCACGCCCATTTTGCAACCGCACGTCCAGCATCTACCGGGCTATGTCATGCCGCGTGCGGATCCGGGGAGCACGCGTCACGCCAAGCCCTACCTCAATCGGCAATGCCAAATCATAACCGGCAACCAATCGTATCCCCATGCTCGCTACGCATCGCTGTCATTTACGCAGACCCGCACCTGTCATGATTCTTGCTTGAAGCCAAGAATCACGCCAAGTGCTTCCGTGTCCGGCAAAAGCTAAAGCCCATTCTGCAACCATCGCAGCGTATTCCACGCGCCACCGTTACCCATACTGCAAACGCCCATCCCACGCACCGACTCAGGCTATGTCATGCCGTCCCGATGTATATCGGGACGGCACGCCAAACCTTCATCATCCTGCGCGCAACCGTTATTCGTAATGCACCGGCATATCTCACGCGACCCCAATACCCCCGCGTCGTCATGCCGGCTGCGGGAGAAAAGAGCAGCCGTCCCGCCAACGCCCCGATGCGGAAAGGCGCACGGTCAACTGTCGGATGCTGCATCTTGTCCCGACCGCTACGCATCGAACCAAGACACATCCCCGCCATTTCACCGTTCACCTTGATCAATGTTTATCAGTACCCCGGCAGCAGCGTGTGGATGCCCTCAACGCCACAGGGCTACGCCTTCAACCGTTGCAGCTTCCTCCTCCGCCGAGGGCTACGGCGGACAAGAAAGCGACCGGACAACCACACATAAACTGCCCCCCACAACACCCCCGGCCCGCTCACACTTGCTGCGAAAACCAAGAGCAGCAAGAGCGCCAGGCCCCTACACGAAAGCCTCCGGCGGCAAAAAAACTAGAGCCAAGCCCGCCACCACCCTCAAGACCCCGCCGCATAGATCGTGCGGAAATCCCATGCCCCCCCATTTACGCATGAACAATTCGGCCCCCAGGGAGGCGGCCAACCGCCGCCATCGTCAGCCGTTACTGTGGGGGATGCGTGCCCCGTCCCCCTCTACGCAGCCCCACAGTCCCGTCTGCCGCCGTCGTCATTTCGCCACCTTTTAAGTCGAAGATCCCGACGAACGTCGGGAAGCAGCCCACCACCACCCTTGGAACCCAAGACCCCGGCCTACGGCCCCCACAATGACTGCCTCCGGCGGCAGACGCTACGCGTCAAACGCGGCGAGCGGTGTTGACTCATGCTGTTTCCCCCGCCTTGGTTTTCCCCCCGGACCCCCCTTTCCGAGGCGCCCCCTTCCTAAAAGGAAATCAACCGGGGGGAAAACCCATCCCGGCTACGCCGCTGCTTCGCAGGGGGGCAACAGCACAGCTCTCGTTTTTTTATAGTGTCGCTGCCCTGCACAGAGAACGCGCCCAGCACCTGCCGAATACGGCAGCCGCTGAACACGTTCTCTGCTTGGGTGGCCAACACCACAACGCCGCTCTACCAAACCCCCAACCCCCACGGAGCCAGCAACATTCAAACCGTTCTACGAACTCACTTTTGAATGTCGCCGTCTCTGCTTTGGGGGCAGCGTCGGTCTGCAACCGGCTCGTTCCTCGCACGGTTGCCGCCACTCCAAGGAAAGCCTCCGGCGGCAAAGAATCCTTGTCCCCCTTTCCCGAAGCGGAACAGGCCGAACTTGCAGAGTCCAATCCGAGCTGCTTCTCTTTTCAGTTACCTGTCGGAAGGCATCTCAAACCGGACTCAGCAATCGGCCTGATTTGAATCACCAGCAAGGGAACCCCCGGCCCCGGTTCCCCTGAACCGGCCACATCGAGCAGCAAACGAAGCAGCTCCAAGTGACCGGCCAACCTCTCCCCCAAAGCTGTCATGCAAGTTGCGGGGCAACTTCCACGCCAGCCCCAACGGAAATACAAAAAGGAAAACCTCCGGCGGCAATTACACTCCCCCCTTTGGGCCTGTCGCCCCCCAAGGGGCGGGCCCGTTGCCCTTGGGACGGCGGCGGCTCGCGCGCGGGAATCGCCTTCAAGAGAATGAAGGGGAAGTTTCCCCTTGCCCCTCATTGTTGCGCGCGCGAATCAAAGCCGCCGCATCCCCACAACACACCCAATCGGCAACCCCAACCCTCATCCCTAACCCCAACCGCATTCCCCGAAAATGCCAGACGCACGGCCACGCAAGCGTGCCCGCACTGCCGTCGCCGCTACGCGGCTTCGCGGAATTTTCCAGCACCTCTACACCTCCGGCGCAAAGGTTTCCCCCCGTCCTCCACCAGTCCACACGTGGACTGGTGGAGCCTCACCCCCCTTCCAGAAAAGGAAACTCCGTTCCCTCTTCCCATAAATGG
>CAZNWT010000166.1:0-7647 GCA_964576795.1 uncultured Victivallales bacterium | reverse complement strand
ATATGAGATTGATCCTCCAAAAGCGGGGAGAAAAAAGGAGAGCCGATGAACCCGGCGAAGGTACTGATTCAACCGGGCCTACACGCCTACGACCTACAAGGTCCGCGTTCGCAAGCGGGAGCGGCTCCTAGTAGTACCAATACGCTCCCGGCCCACCCCTGTCAAACTCATCCCTCACCATTCATCCCCCATCCTTCTCTGCCATGACCCTGCACGCAAAAATAGACAACGACACCGCACGCCCCTTTCTGAAGCGGCTTGAGAAGTCCACACCCGCCGCACGGCAAGTCATTGGAAAGAGCGCTGCAATCACTTTTCAACGCCATTTCCGCAAACTGAACAGCTCACGCCATCGCACCGCCGCACGTCACCACTTCTACGGACGCGCCGCCAATGCCACAAGCTGGTTTGTCCAGGGAGACAACGTAATCATCCGCATCGCCCAAGAAGGCATTGCCCAGCGATTCTATGGCGGACGCATCAAGCCCAAACACGGTAAATGCCTCACCATCCCCACCCGCCGGGCTGTAGGTAAACGCGCCCGCGAATTCAACGACCTTCAACTTATCTGGCGCAAAGGGAAAAAGACCGGATACCTCGCCCGTATCGAAGGCGGCGCACTGCGCGTGTACTTCTGGCTCACCCCCGAAGTGAACCAGAAAGCCGACAAGTCAGTACTGCCAACCGACTCAACCGTCTACGACCGCATCAATCAATCTCTTGATGCCCACTACGACCGCCTGGAGAAAAAACAATGAGCAAAAACTTTGATATCAAAATCAACACCAAAGCCGATCAGTCCGGGGCGAAGCAGACAGGGCAATCGCTGGAGCAGCTTGGCAAAAAGACGAAGAAATTAACGACCGATTCTGGCAAAGGGACAAAAAAAATAGGAGATGGTTTTAACAAACTCACCAAATCGATTAGATCCAATACAAAAGCTGTTACGGCGTGGGGCTTGAAGTTTGCGGCGGCGGTGACGGGAGCGACTATCGCTGTTGGCGCGCTTGCTGTTAACTCTGCAAAGTTCAACATCACAATCGCCCGCGCACAGACAATGGCTGACAAGCTTGGGTTTAAACGATTGAGGCAAGAAGCCCTCGAAATGTCAGATACTCTCGGGGTTGTTAAAACTGAAATCGCCAGTGGCCTCTATAATGCCTTGTCAGCAGGAATCCCCGAGGACAACCTTTTTGCGTTCGTCAACACAGCCGCAAAAATAGCCGTGGCTGATGGTTCTTCGATCGAGGTTGCCGTGGATGGCATGACCACAATATTGAACTCTGCACAGTTGGATATTTCTGAGTTTATAGATGTGGCTGACAAAATGTTTCAAACCGTCGCCGGTGGAAAAACGAACTTTGGGGACCTAGCCTCTTACATAGCTCAGGCGGCACCAACAGCCGCCGGGCTGAATGTCCCATTTAAAGAAATGCTCGGAGCTGTTTCTGCCATGACAAAACAGGGCGAACCAACGGCTTCGGCGTTTAACAAAATCCGCAATTCTATGCTTCTGCTCAACAAAGAACTAGGAGAAGGATGGTCTGAGGCATATAGCTTGCAGGACGCTTTAGAAGCCGTCGCTAAAAAATACAATTATTCATCTTCTGCCCTTACGAAAATTTTCGGAATGGAAAACGTAAGCGGAGTCATGATGATGGTCGGAAAAAACTATCGTGCTGCAAAAACGGCTCTCGACGACCTCGAAAACTCGGCAGGAGCACTTGAAAAACGCTTCAAAATGGTTGATCAGTTCAAGCATTGGGACAAGGCGTTTGAGACCGTAAAATCTATTATGCTTCAAATTGGCAATGTAATTGATGACACAATCAAGCCGGACGTCGAAGCCATAACCGCCAAGATTCATAGCTGGGTAAAGAATACGAAGTTCTGGGATGATCTTGCCGAAAACTTCAAGGAAATACGTGATGATATAACAGGCCTTATTAGAGCGTTGCAGGCTGGCCAAGGACCTAGCATCTGGCGCGGCGTGAAAGATGTGCTTCTAGGAGTTCTTGAAGAGGGGGGGGCTATTCTTGGCGGTGCAATTCTGAAGGCCATGCCTTATGCAGCATCAATTCTCAAGGAGGCATTATCGGTTGATTGGCTTGGGACCAAAGCGCGCGAAAAGCGGTCATACACCGAAACATTAGTAAATGATTTTGGCTATTCAGAAGAAGACGCTGATTCTATGTATTATCAGGATAAGGGAGATCAGGCAGCCAATATATTCAAGGGTACAAGACGAATGGACAATGGTCTCAAGGCGCTCGGAAACATTGCCGATAGATACAAGCCTGAACCTGAGCCAGCCTCCACCCCAATGGAAACAGAACCCACGGAACAATCCCCAACGAAATCACCCGTAGACCAAGAGACCGACAGGGCAAAAAAGCGCGCAGCTATTGAGCGCAGAAACCAAAGGATTTTAGAGCTAGAAGGCAGCATGGACACTGGCGCTGATTTTGACAAAAAAGAAGCGATGCTAAAGGAACTCTATTTTCTGAAATACCGTAGCAACCCCGCCGAGAAAGAAAAGCTTCAGGGCGAATACAAAACGGCTCGCGACAAACTCAACGAATCTCGCATCGAACGCGACGCAAACATGACGCCACAAGAGCGGATGCACGGGATTCTTGGCAGCGTTGAGAATGCCTCAGAATACAACGGACAGACCTATACTGATCCGAATGTTACACGCATCACGCAGCGGGAGGCCCGCAAAGCGATTGTTGATGCAGCTAACCGGACCATGCGCAGCGACAACGACGCAGAAATCATCGACGAACTGATTGCAGCGCTCAACAAAATGGGCGCGGTGGTGAAGGGTGGATTCAGCCAGCTTAGGACCGAAATAGACAAGCTAGACGGCGAGATGGAAACGACCAAATCCGTCATTAAGAAGGGGCGCACATGACCACCCCGGTGACATGGAAAATAAACGGCAATGATGCTGCGACTCTGGGGATAAACGTATTGTCCCTTAAAACGGTCAATCAGGCCCCCGGTGAGTTCTCTTTTCAGGTCCCCGGAAACATGGCTGCAAACACGGCATATCCATATCGTTCAACGGTCACCCTGCTGCGCAATAGTACATGCTGGTTTCGAGGGGTTGTGACCACTGTTCCAAGGGCCGGAGAACCGCGCCGGGAAACCATCCAAATCGTGGCACAGGATGCGTGGTATTACCTGGACAATATCACCTTTGAACAGGATTGGTCCGTTTGGTCCGATGGGGCCGTTGTGTCCGCCTCAAAAGCACGCTGCATTCTGGGCCGGAATAAGGCCGGAGAGCAGCAGACAAATGGGCAGGTCATTCGGGAGGCTCTTTCGTGGGCCATCGGGTCCGGTGCACCCATCCAAATTGGCACCATCGAACCCTCCGCGCAGATACCCGCCACGGAGGATCAAGACATCACCTGTTCACAGGTCATTCAGCAGATGCTAAGATGGTCGCCGGATACCGTCTGTTACTGGACCTACAACGGCACCACACCGGTCTTTAATTGCCGCTATCGCCGCAATCTTCCAGCCGCCACTTTTAACCTCAATGAAGGCGCGCCAAATTCCACCGTCGAAATCACTGCCCGGCCCGACCTGCAACTCCCCGCCGTGGTCCTCAAATATGAGAAGACCAACAGCAACGATAATAACAGTTATTCAACCATCGAAATCGACAAATATCCCACCTCGGCCACAGGCCGTGAAATCGGCGCATTCGTAGGTACCGTCAACCTCTCCGGATTCTCTCAATCCTTCATGTATCAGCGCGTCGAGACAGCCAACATCGCCACCGGTACTGAGGAGTGGTGGCAGCTTAAATTCCCGTGGATGGCCGACCGAATAAAGTACCCCTTAATTAAGGTGTATGCCATCGCCCGATCCGGCGCGAAATGTCCGGACGGCGAATCCTCCTCTGGAGAGATGCGTTACAAGGTTATTAACGACCTTCCGCGCGAGCTGATAGACGGGCAAGTCCTTGATTGGATGCAGAAGGATGCCGGGGAAGAAACCGTCACAGCAAAGGTGCATTACAAGCAAGTCAACGAGGATGGAACCGAAGAAGAAGTCGAAGATCAGGACATCGCCATTACCATCACCGCAACCGATGCCACCACGCGCAAATACTGGCGCATGAGTTCCTACTCAGGAGCCGAGACAACCCCCTCCGGATTAGCACAAGAACTATACACCTCTTGTGCTGCCATGCACTACCAAGGCTCAATCAGCATCATAGAGCAGGAATGCACCGGGAAATACGCCCTCGGGCAGGTCCTGAATCTCATGGGAGGGATATCGGAATGGACTGCCATGAAAGCCCTTGTTCAAAGCGTCAGCTACCACCTGGACTCCGGCACAACAACCGTCAACATCGGCCCACCCCAACAGCTAGGCTTTGCCGATCTGGTGGAGCTGCTAAAGGTCACCAGAAACAGCCGCCCGTCTATGTCCGTAACGGTCCGCGAGAGTGGCGATATAGCCTCATCCGATAGCACCATCCCCGGCGGACAAAACGCCCCCCGCTCCAACTCAACTCAGGGACCCCCACAATACGCGAAGCTCGTCATCCGCAAAGGCGAAAAAGCAATCATCCTCGACCCCTCACTCCCCGAAACCGAACTCATCCTTTTCACTGCTCTGGAACTCCAGGACGACGGCATACACACCAAGACCCGAACGCTCAAATTCTACGGCGCAACCCCCTACGAAATCGGGGCCGAAGAAACAGGCCCAATCCTGCCCGGAGGACCATGCCCCAATGGCACCTAAACTCGTCATAGAAAATGGCCGTATCGCGATCTATGGAGGCCGCCTAATAACCTCTTGCTCCGGCACCCTTCCACCCGTCCCAACCGGCCAAATGCGAATCATCTATTCATGGCCACCACCCTGGCGCGATTTGGACACCTGCACCGTGTTTTTAGGTGGGCGTGTAGGCTGGTCATCCGGTCCTGCAAATGAGTATCAAATATGGGACTCCGGCGACAATACCGGACCCGGACCGGAAACTGTCTGGATTCGCCTTGATGACGCCCATACAGACGGTAAATGGACCGACCAAGTATCAATCCAATGTTGGGCAGGCTGGTACGCCCCGGCTGGGGGCAAAGGAGGCTGCACCCTGACCGTCACCTACAACGGTATCACCCAACGCCTCACCGTGCCCACTGTAGGCTCTCAATCAGGGAGCGCAGAAGGAACCACCCTCGCCGCGACCGTCAACGTCTCAGCAAGCGGCACTTTCACACTCCAATAAACCGCCCTGCAAGCCCCTTGCAAATCCCATTCCAAAAAGTTACTAACAGGCATGGATTCTCAAATTGCTGAGATTAATTCTCAAATTAGGTTGGCGTATACAAAAACCGCGCAAAAAGTTTCCAATGATTGGAAGTTTTGGTTGGCATTTTTCCAAGGGTTGGAAACTCGGGATGACACATCGCGTAGCAACTTATTCACAAGCACCTCCAGTGAGCAATGGGTTCATTGCACATCTTGACGATGCGTATATATAAAATATCGGGGGGATACGTATATCACCCGGCGGGGTGATTTATGGGGGATAGGCGGCCTGGCCGGGTGGTGTGCTTTACAGTCGAGTGCTCAAGGCAACGAAAAAGAGATCGCCTTCGTACCGGTTGGAGGCATCGAATTCATGAATCCACTTTCCAACCAGCGCCATGCGGCGGTCTCCACACGAAAATATTCGGCGGACAATCGGCCCCGCCCCCACGGAACGCCCCTTGAAATCGCCAAGCACCGCTCCATCGCCGCGGTCTCCGGTGAGCTGTTCATAGGCATAGCCGGTCACGCCCATTGCCCATTGCTGATCCAGGCGCCACGCGGCGGTCCAATCCAAAGCCAGTTCATTGCCCGAGCGGTACTCCGTGTCCGGATTTTCCGAGTTGACGATGTACCCCAACCGCGCATCCAACTCCGGGCCGCCCGATGGATGCCGCCATGTGGCCGCCAGGGAAGAATTCAGCGCCCAATGATTACGGCTTACGTTTACCGTTCGGTCCGAGTCATAGGTGCCTGATGGAATCGTCGCCGTTTCCATCCACATGATATCCACTGACCCCACCTTCCAATCGAGAATCAACGGAGCAAAGTAGATGTCGGAAAACGAGAGGCGATCGCCCTTTTGCGTGATCGAAGAGGTGGGCTGGCCAGGCACGTTCTGTTCAATGTTCGCCTTGGAAGTGACAAAAGCCGCCGGCAACGTCAGATAGGCCCCGTGCCGCGCACCCAGCAGGGTCCAGCCGGAGACCCAGGTCATCCGGGGAATATCCACCCAGGCGGTCAAATCCGCATCCACGCTCACGGCTCCATTCAGCGCCTGATAGGTATTGTTGGCCGTGTAATACCACAGTTCGTTGCGCAGATAAAAGCCCTTGGCCTCAGGAAGCACCGCGATCGAGAAATCCCCCGCCGTTCCCGGCGCATACGTGCTGCGTCCATTCTCTGTAGCAAAAGAGGATTGCGTTAAAAGAGCGACCAGAATGAATAAAACGACCCGGGCAAACCCTGTTTTCATCAAATCACACCCAGTTTTCGGGCCTTCATCAGCATGTCCTCTCGCGATGATGCATGGATTTTTTCGTAGATGTGCTTGATGTGGGAATGAACCGTGTGCGGGCTGATGCTCAACTCCTGGCTGATCTCACCATAGGAAAGCCCCCTCTCCACCAACCGGACAATCCCGGTTTCCCGCTGGGTGAGATCAATACCCGGACGCCCTGTATCGTCAGACGGATCGTTGGAAAGGCGCAACTCCGCGATGAGCTTGCGGGCAATTTTTGGAGACATCGGCGCGCCGCCATCGTATAGCTCGCGGACCGATTCAATCAGTATCCGCGGCGAACTTCCCTTGAGCAGGTAGCCGCTGGCGCCGGCCCGAATGGCGGACATAATCACCGCCCGGTCCTCGCTGATCGTATAGGCCATCGCATCCACTGAGGGCCACTTGGCTTTGACAGCGCCGATCAAATCAACCCCCGACATTCCGGGCAGGTCAATATCCGCCAACAGCACGTGGGTATGATCCCAATCCACCTGCTTCAGCGCTTCCTCTGCGGAACTGAAGGAGCCCACCACACACATATCCGTCTCTCCCTGCAGAAGAAGGCGGAGATTGTCCTGCAGTATTTTATTGTCCTCGACGATGCAGATGTTCATGCCTTTCATACTACCTCAAAAGGAAGGTGATTCGTCCATGCCCTGATCCGGTGATTTTAAGGGGATGGGCGCTTGAAAACACAAACGGAACCCCGGACCAGATTCCACGTTCATCGTTCCGCCCAATTCCTCCATGCGCAGGCGCATATTCCGAAGGCCGCGCCCCGGAGAAGATTCCTGCAGGCATCCGCGCCCGTCATCCACAATCCGCAAGGTCATCTGATTTTTTGAAAACGACAGCACCGCGTCCACGCGATGAGCCTCAGCATGCTTGAGCACATTGTTGAGCGCTTCCTTGAAAATACGGAAGAGTGACATCCCGGACAACAAGCCCGGGCCTCCGACAGCCCCGATCCCTTCAACCCGCAACGAAAAATCAATGCCGTGATTATCATGCAGCAAGGCCCCGTGCCGCCGCATTTCGTCGATCAAATCCGGCCAGAAGAATTCATGCGTTTCGAGGGTGTTCAT
>CAZNWT010000165.1:0-7848 GCA_964576795.1 uncultured Victivallales bacterium | reverse complement strand
AACACTTGCACTACTACGCTATTTCTGATTTGCTACCCCGTGAACGGTTACAGAATATAATCAGGAGATTAATCAGATGAATGTTGTTTTTGTCGGAGGCGGATCTTTCAGGACATTGCCGATTGTACGTGCGGCGATGACAGACAGGAAACTGTTCTACAAGGGAAAAATCACGCTGGTGGACTTCAATATTGACCGTGCAGAGACCGTTGGCCGCCTTATAAAGAAGACACCGGAATATGTCGGAAGTGAATGCATCGTGACCTGGACCGACAAGCTGGAAAAGGCGCTTCCTGGCGCGGATGTAGTCAGCATCAGCTTCCCTGTAGGCTCGCGGAAGGTCTGCGCACTCAGCGACATCGCCTGCGCAAAACACGGTTTCTTCGCTTCGGATCAGATATCCCTAAGCGGAGCGTTCAGATCCGTCACCGGCGGATCCATCGTCTGGAACATCGCAAAGAAAATGGAGAAGCTCTGTCCGAAAGCTTGGCTTGTGGACTTCGCCAATCCGGTCGCCGTTTACAGCGGCATGGTCAACAACAACTCAAAAATCAGGGCACTCGGTGTATGCGGTGGTTTCACAAACCACCGTTGGGACCTGACTCGGCTCCTGTTCGACAAGGACGAGTACTGCGACGAGTTCAAGGTCTCGTCCGCAGGTGTGAACCATTGTGCAATACTGCTCCGGGGTACTTATCGCGGGCAGGATATATCCAAGTTGATTGACAGGGCAATTAACCGCAAAGGCTGGCAGCCCTGCCTTATTCCGAAATATCCGAAAAGCGAGCATGACATTCGTTACGGGCTTGAACGCTTGGCTGAAATGCGCCGCCGTTTCGGCACTATCCTTTTTTCAACCGAGGGCGACGGGATGCATCACATCTTCTTCGAAGAGATGCAGGATCGTATGTTAAAAAACTTCAAGCCGCGCACATTGGCACAGATCGAGAAGGATGCAAACGCTGGCGAGGAGGCCAGAAAACGGATCGATGTCGAATTCAAAGCGCACCTCGACATGGATCTCGATGCCGCGTTCTGGGGGAAAGGACCGCGTGAAAATCCAAACTTCGCAGTGGGGATCGGAGATGCGACCGTACTTGTCCTCAAAGCTCTCGGCGGCACAAGGCAGTGGCTTGCGGCGAGCTATCCTAACCGCGGCGCCGTCAAAGGTTTCAAGGACAGGACGGTGCTTGAATATTCCATGCATCTGGATGAAAACGGTGTCCATCCGGAGCCCGATCTTGAAATTCCGGACTGTTTCCATGGACTGATGAGTTCGCTTGCGACGCACCAGACGCTACTCGGGGATGCAATCGCCAACCGTGATCCGAAAATCTTTGCAGATGCGCTTTACTCATACCCTCTCTTTCAGAATTCCAAAGCGGCCAAAGCCCTCTGGAAGGATCTGCTGAAGATACACGCCAAGGAAATGCCCGCCGAGTTTCAGAAGGCAAAGGATTATTTTTGACAAGAATAACAACAATATATTCCTGTAATTTATCATAGGGAGAGAAAATGGTTCACAAAGCCGTCAATCAATCACCCGCACTTACCCAGCGCGAGCGCTTACTTCGCACCCTCCGTTACGAAGCCGTGGATCGCCCGCCCCTGTACTTGGCCGGGCCTTGGTCGGATACGCTTGTGCGTTGGCGTGGGGAAGGATTGCCGGAGGAAGTCACAGATGTCCACGAATTTCTCGGCGTGAAGCAGTTCGGCTACCGGATGACCAACATCACGCCGGTCGCCGGTATCTATCCGCCTTTTGAGCAAAAGACGATAGGCGAGGATGGCGAGTTCATCCTGAAACTCGACGGCTACGGCCGGACTGTGCGTGACTTCAAGGACCATACGTCCTTCCCCGAGTGGATCAACTTTCCGGTGAAGGAACCGGCTGACCTGCGCCGTCTGATGGATGAGCATTTCGACGTGAGCGACCTCGACTCGCGTTTTGCATCTGACTGGGCCGCAAAGGCGAAAGCCGCCGAATCACGCGGCGACATCATTACGATAGACGGCGGATGCTACTATTGGACACTGCGCTCGATCGCAGGTGTTGACGGCGCAAGTTATCTGCTCTACGACTGCCCTGAACTCGTGGACGAACTTTGCGAACGTTACTTCACAGTCGTGATGGAGGGGTTGCGACGGGCTTTCAAAATTGTGAAGGTGGATGCGATTGGCTTCGGAGAAGACTTTGCCTTCAAGACGGGCCCGCTCCTATCGCCGGAGATGTTCCGGCGTTTCATTCTGCCACGTTATGCGAAGACCATGGATTTCGCGCATGAACATGGCGTCGACCTGACCTGGCATGATAGTGATGGCGACTGTCGCCTCCTCCTTCCCGACATGCTGTCGGTGGGGGTTAACAGCACCGCCCCCTGTGAAGTGGCTGCAGGCATGGATCCCGTCAGCCTACGACATCAGTTCGGACGCGACCTGCGTATCGGCGGCGGTTTTGACAAACGCATTGTTGCTGAAGGACCGGAGGCCGTCAAACTCGAGCTCAAACGCCTAGCTCCGGTGATCCGTGAAGGCGGATTCGTGCCGGGCATAGATCACTCGGTTCCAGCTGATGTCTCATGGGACAACTACCGCAGCTACATCGACCTTATTACCACGGCCAACGACCTTGCGCCTCGAGGTGCTGGGAACCCATAGTGCCAAAGAAGCCCGTCTCTTTAAAATCCGTTGCTATGGAACGTGAGATGTGAGGCGTGAGTCTCTACGCGTTTCTGGTAGAGCTCGTCAATTCAGGCACGGAAGCCGTCGCTACCAATGCTACGCGGCGAGACGCTTGATGTGTCTGATTGGGGTGATGCACCGGAGTCGTGAGAGGCTGTCAGAAAAGGGCTTGCGGCTGTTGTGACGTTAAAACGGCAGAAAACGCGCCGACATCTCCAACGCCCGTGATGACGACTTTCCGCGATTTCTTCCTCGTGTTCAAGCTCGTTTCCTTTTATTACTTTTTATAATGTGTTTGACAGTACCTTAGTCATCTTCACGCGGCGGCGAGGGCTATTCGTGTATACTTTGGCTGACATGGCTCCTCCATGTGTATGGCCGTTCACCCTGTCCTGTCTCGATCAGGAGGGGCAGGTCGCATCCGATGGTGTCGCATAGTTCGAACAGCATTTCGCTGAGCCGGTACGCCAGTTTAAGCCGCTGCATCTCGATCTGGATCAGCGATGCATTCAGAGCCGATCGTGTCTCCTGGGCAGAGAGATCGTTGCCGACAATCTTCTCTATCTGCTGCCGAATGTCGCGTTCCATTTGGGCCGCTTGACTGGCGAACATCGTCCAGTCGGCTTGGCCCGATGCTAATGACTGGATTCGTGATTTAACGGCTAGCTCGAGGTGGCGGCGTGTGAGCGATTCCTGTCGCCGGATGCTCCCGAGACGGGATTCCAAGGCGGCCCGTGGTTTGCCATTAAACCATGCTTCCACGGGTAGACTGACACCGGCATAGACCCCCCATTCATCACGCGTCTGTCCCGTGTCCGACTCGTCGCCACCGTAGTTGAACGAGACTGTGGAAAACCACGGGATGCTCTCGGCGCGGAGGGCTGAGATATCGCTCTCAAGGGTTGCGCCTGCCGCCTGCACAGCCCCCAATTGGGGATTGCGCTCCAGCGCAAGCGTCTGCAAGCGTGCCGCATCCAGCTTCTGGAGATCCGCCGTTGGGGGGGCTAGAGAGCCGGCAAAGGAGATGTGATCATACGCACCAAGCGAGGCCCTGGCTTTCAGTGCCCCGGTGGCATCGGCGATTCTCATCTTGAGTGCGTTCATGCTGGAGACATGGAGCAGTGCTTCTGTACGCTTCCGGTGGTAGTCTGAAGACTTGATTCCCAATGCTGTGTTGAGTTGATCCAACCGGGAGAGATCCGTTTGCAGCAACACGTCGCTGCGTTGCATGAGCTCGAGTTCTGCGAGCCTGAATTGAATATCCCGGTAGTCTCTCGCAACCGATAGAGCGGCTCGCCCTAGCGCTGTTTTCAGTGCCAGCGTCGCGTGGTCCCGGGTGGCGGTTTCCCGCCCTCGGGCGGCTGCGCCGATAAAGGGGTTGCGAGGGAAGAGCCTTAGCTGAACGGAGTAACTGCTTCGCCCTGCGTAGACATCACGCCCATAGGTTGTTCGCTCAGTGGACTGACTCACCACGGTTCCATTTTCGGTTACGGTTTCCTGAACGGTTTCGCTGTCTCTGTTGGGCGTTACTGTGGTGATGGTTTCGCTGCCGGTGGAACCCGATTCATTGTTGACCTCGCTCGAGTGCTCCGTATAGGAATCAGGAATAGACCAGCCATCGACCGTTCCATACTGAACGCGTACCTCGGGGGCTTTTCCACGGTCTGCCGTAGCCACCCTGAAGTCAGCATCGGCAATGGCACCGCGAAGGGCTTCAAGTGAAGGGTCAAAACTGATAATCAAGGTTGTCAGTGCCTGAAGGCGAATTATGTTGCTCAAACCCGCATTTGCATTGTTCTTCGGTTCCTCGGCAAATAGAGTGCCGGGAAGCATCGCCATGATAAGGAGGTATGGCATCAAGAATAGAGATCGCTTTTCTTTGCTTATCATTGTGCCAGTATCCTTACCGTTTCACCCGGGATCAGCGAGTGATCTCCCTTGAGTGCGAACATGATGCGACGCCCCCGGATGGGTTGGTTTCGGATGGGACTGACGCGACCGGGCAGTGTCTGAATTTCGGGGGCAATCGCGGTGACCGTCGCCAGGCAACTCGCGGTATCAGTGGTCCGCAGGACGTGGACATCCTGTCCAATGAGGAGTGACGCTACGCTGTGTTCGGGCAGAAAGCCCTCGACGGCGTTGGATTGCTCCGAGACCAACCTTAGAATGGCGTCGCCGGCACCAACAACATCTCCTGGCATGGAGAAGATGCGCGAGACGATTCCGTCCCGTCTGGCCTTCAGCACGTACGTATCTTTCTCCATAAGACGCTTGTCCAATGATGCACGCAGGACTTCCCGCTGTGCGTTGGCTCGTGTCTTGATCGTTTTCAGGACAGAGGCATCCCCGTCGATCTCCAGCGACGCTTTCAGCGCGTCCAGTTGCCCGCGAGCGCCCTCAATGCGATTGAGCGTTGCCTCCTTCATGGCGGGATAGAGCTCGATTTCCTTCTCCAGAACGGCGATGGGGGGGCGTAGGGCGGCCACACTGCTGGTGTCATCCATGCCTGCCGCGAGAAGCTTGTCCCGCCGCGCCAGCTCGCGTTTCATCTCGGCAAGCTCAACCACCCGCACTTCATGATTGATCCGGACTTTCTGTAGATCCAACTCGGCCTCCCGACGGGCCGCATCGGCATCAAGCGCGAGCCGCATCATGCCCTGCTCGAAGCTGGAGACCGTCTGGTCTGCCTCTATGATTCGGGCCTCTTCAATCGATAGCCGTGCGTTTAGTAGGGCTGCATCCATTACGGCAAGCGTGTCGCCGGCCTTTACGCGCTGTCCGAGGGAGACTTCGAGCGATAGCAACCGTCCTGCCTGCAGGGGCGCAACGGGTTCCACCACCGTCACGACGACTCCGGTCATACTGCTGAAGTTGTCAGCGCGAAAGTACAGAACGCTGACGCAGGCAACCGCCAGCGCCCAAATCAGGATTGGCCATGCCTGCTTGAGTTTGGCGATGATCACGCGGGGGTGTCTTGAAAGGTTTTGACGTTGATAGGCTTCTTTCATGACTATAGCTCCACCGTTGTTCGTTGCATCATCAGTTGCGCGTTCTCGACCCCTTCGATGGCGGCGAGCTTCTCAATCAGCTCTTTTTGATAGGTGGGATCGAGCAGGCGCACCTGATAGGAATACTCCACGGCGTTGCCCTGGACGGCCTCCCGCATCGCGATCATATGAAAGTTTGCGCAGCAGAGCTGCATGATTTCTGTGATCTCGCGATCGTTTCCATCCTTAGCGGGAGCTATGAACGTCAGCATGCCTTCATAGTTGCGACGTGACGCATAAGGGGAGTAGTTCAGTAGCAGGGCGACCGCACCGATCATAATCGTGCTGATGAGAGCCACGCCATAGGTTCCCGCTCCGCAGGCAATGCCGGTGCCCAAGCATACGAAGAGAAACACCATATCGCGTGAGTCCCGGATGGGCGTTCGGAATCGAACAATGGCCAGGGTCCCGAGAATGCCGAGGCCACGGGCTAGGTTATTGCCGATGGCCATGATCATCATGGCCACAATCATTCCACCGAGAATCATGGTGTGGATGAAGGCCCGCGAGTATGAAAGCCCCTGAAACGTGATCCGATAGATGTATGCATACACCGAGCAGAGTACAAAGCTCATCAGCAGCGAACAGACAATCTGTTCGGCATTGAGAATGTGTGCGGCACTGAATGCATTGATGATTTCTTCCATATTGACTCCTTTTAATTTTCAGTCGCGCGGTCGTCGAAGCCCCGAAAGGCTAGTTCCTGCCAGATGGCGGTTGAGTATTTGCAGTTGCCCATTCGCTCTAGGCCAAGCTGTTCGACCATGTCGATTATCCATACCGGTGCATTTCCCAGTGTTTTGATCTCTAACACGACGCCGGAATACGTGAAATCCTTTCGTTGTGCCGTCGTTGTATCCATGGCACGCCAGTTGCCATTACGTCCCCATCCGTCCCATGATCGGGTGGGTTGGTACTGCAGGTTCCGGTCTACACTGATACGCGCGTAGTGGTCGTTCCAACCAAAGTAGGATTCACGCGTGTATCGTACGAGTACGAGCGGTATGGCGCCTATTTCGCGGGATAACCGGACGAATTTGAGAAAGGCATTGCGCTCTGCGTTGGTAGAAAAACTGTCCATGATCTGATCCGGATTGTGGATGAGATCCTCTCCCCATATATCGAACGGGACGCGCGATCTGGATTTGATAATGTGGGCACCTATTTTCTGCTTCACCTCCATGAATACAGGTGTGCTTCCCGGCTCGCCATAGGTTCTGACCCTGAGCTTGAACCGGTTGTATGTCTGCAGTTCTTTGGCGGCATGCAGGCTTAGTTTTCGATTATCCAGTTGGAGTGTGGTGATGACGTACTCGCTTGGCGTCCCGGTCCCGTGTGGGTCCGGGGTGCAGAACGGCGCAGCAAATTCAATCGCCTTTTTTGCCAGGGCAAGCGGCACAACATACTTGGCTTCATGTCGCTCAAGCTGGATGTCTACTGTCAGAGCCCTGTTCATATCATCACCTATTCTTCGTCAATGGTTACTCGGTAGAATCGGCAACTTGCCACGACGGGTGTGGTTGTGAGTGTATTCAATGGTGGTGTAGCGGGAATAGGCGCTTGCAGCAACCCGAATTCTGCGGGTAGGTTGGTTGACGACCAGAGCGCATACGATCTGCCCGTCTCGCTTTGCCACGAAATGACATCGTTTGTCGCAGCCGTGATGGCCGTGAGCGCCAGCCGGGAAGCGGCATTCGTCGGGTTGCTTCCCGCGATTGATTCGTGCAGGTTGCAGAACCCGTCGCCATCCCAGTCTTCGTATGCTCCTCCGTTTGCTGCGTTCGTGCTGCTGAAATGCAGCAACTCCCAGCCATCATCCATGCTGTCGCCGTCTGCGTCTGCCTGGGTCCCGTCTAGACCGTAGACCATGGTCCGATCATTATAGGTGAAGACGTAAACTCCGTCTAGTGTGCCGTTCACGACAATATTGGACGCAAACCAGTCGCTGGTTCCGCTGAGGGGAATATCCTGTCCGTCAGGGTTGCTATCCCCCCAATTGGCATCCCACGCGCCGTCTGCTGTGAATTTGAATGCAACGCTGGCTTCGTTGGTGAGGATGGCGGTCCACTCCCATGAGAAATTATCTGTTAGCGTCATGTTGGCCCCCGCCGCGTCCCAG
>CAZNWT010000164.1:0-7933 GCA_964576795.1 uncultured Victivallales bacterium | reverse complement strand
ATGACTTTGGTGTCACGCTCAAGCATCAATTCCAAATCTCATTTTTTCGTCCAACAGTTGTATTGGGTAGATTCGATCCATATAAGTCTGGGCTATAATCCCCGAATTATGTGGATTGCGTCCGTCTAAGTCTTGACGTTCTTGGGTTTCATTTGGTTAAATTTAACTTTATTCACTGCGTCAGCATAGGAGTGTGATATGGGTTTCGTCAAGCCTCAAGGTCAGATGAATGATGCTGAGCTCGCGTTTTGGGCTCGGTATGCCGCTTGCCTTCTGAAGCGCGGCATTGCGGGCAAGAATGCGGAGTGGCATATCAGGCATGCCCAGCGGTTCTGCTATGGTCTCAAGGGTAAGCATCTGAGTGAGTTTAATAAATCGGCCATGGATGCCCATCTGGATAGATTGGGCCGACAGGAAAAGGTGGAGGCGTGGAAGCTTCGCCAGACGATCTCGGGCTTGCGGGTGCTTTTCTGTGACATGACTGATTGTGAATGGGTGCATGCATACCCATGGCAGGAGAAGATTGATGCTTGCCTGGACCTGAGTGCAGAGCATCCAAGCATGGCTCGTGATTTGAGTGCCCAGGAAATCGTGGCGGATCGGCAGAAACGGAAGGCTACTATCAGCGATCCCAAAACACTTGAGGAGTTGGGTAGGCTTCGCGAAGTTACCCGCCTACAGGATAAGGCGTATCGTACGGAGCAAACCTATTCGGAATGGGTAGAGCGGTTTGCTCGGTTTTGCGACGGCGTGTTGCCGGATGATCCGTCGCGGGTGGCGGCGTTTCTTGAATGTCTGGCGCTTCGCGAACAGTTGGCGGCGGCAACGCAGTCCCAGGCGCTTAACGCGCTGGTGTACTTCTATCGGAATGTCCGCCATGTTGAGCTGGGTGATCTGGGTGACTTCAAACGCTCGGCGCGGCGCAGCAAGTTGCCTGTTGTGCTCACCTATGAGGAGGTTGATCGATTGCTGGAGAGCATGACGGATACGGCAGGTCTGATGGCGCGGCTGATGTATGGCACGGGGATGCGCTTGATGGAGTGTGTGCGACTTCGGATAAAGGATGTTGATTGGGGAAATCACTACATTACGGTGCTCTTCGGCAAGGGAAAGAAGTCCCGTTTTGTCCCGTTGCCGGAAGTTTATACGGACGAACTGAAGGCTCACATCGCCATGCGCAAAGTGGAGTATGAACGGGATCTGGCGGCGGGGTTTGGCGAGGTGTACGTGCCCGATGCATTGCGCAAGAAGTGGCCGAACGTTGGCACGAAATGGGGATGGCACTACGTGTTTCCGGCCGCCAGGATCAGCACGGATCCCCGCTCGGGAAGGCACATGAGACACCATGCCAGCGAGAATGTTCCGCAGAAGGCCATTAAGCGGGCCGTAGAGAAGGCGGAGATCGTCAAGGATGCATCGTGCCATACGTTGCGACATTCGTTCGCGACGCATCTGTTGGCGGCGGGACATGATATACGCACGGTTCAGGAATTGCTCGGCCACGCTGATGTCGCGACGACGATGATCTACACCCATGTGCTCAACCGCCCGGGCTTGACCGCCCGAAGCCCGGCGGATTTGCGGCGAATTGGGCTGTAGGAGGGGGAGGAGAGAGGGGAAAGCTGAATGCTGGAAATTTGGAAAGCTGAAATGCTCGTTGCCTGCTGGTTTGAACAACGAGGTAGCGAAGGAAACGGAGCAATAAAGCTGAAATGGGACCGCCTTCGGCGAGATGCTTCGTCCCGACGTACGTCGGGATCAGCATGACAGTGTTTTTGCGCGAGTAAAAGCAGTCCGGGTGGATTGCGTAGCGGTTTTGTCCCGAATCCTGCTTGTCAAAACGGCCTTGCCTGAACAGGCTTTGTCTGGCATTTTTGAGCATAATCTGAGGAGAAGTCATGCCGCCAAATGGTTTTAAATGCAAGCAGTGTGGGCATTGTTGCCTAAACCTCAATGCTTTTGCGTCGTGTGCGTCGGAGGCGGACGTTCGGCGGTGGGAAGAGGCGGGGCGCGCCGATATCCTCGCATGGGTCGATCAGTTTGTTCTGGGCGACGTCTGTCTCTATGATATCTGGCTGGATCCGGAGACGGGCGATGATGTATCCCGCTGTCCGTGGCTCCAAGTGCTGCCAGGCTCTGGAAAGTATATCTGTGGAATTGATGATGTAAAACCCGACATCTGCAGAGACTTCCCTGTGTCGCAAGAGCACGCTGAAAGGAAAGGTTGCCCCGCTTTCAAAGAGGAGTCAGATGTCAGATGAGTTTTAAGGTAGGAGAGCTGAAGCAGCGCGTGGTGAATGCAGCGGAATGCGCACTTGCGGTGAAGGGGTATGTCTCGCCGATTGAACTCTTGAAGCAGATGCGGCTTTTGCCGGAGCCTGATGTGCGCCTATGGGAAAAGGGTGTGCATAACCGGTTGGAGCCTTACATTCAGGGCGGGCCCAAGAAACTGGCGATTACGTTTGATACGTTCACTGCATGGGCGCAAGAAAATGCTTGTGTTCCCGTGATGGCGTCTCTGCGTGGCTCAGGGCGGGATCAGTCCTATGAGCTACAGATCACCGCTGATGCAGCCCCCGATATGGAGTCATTCTTCCGCACCTACTATGCGCCGGCGGACATTACGCCACGTAAGCTGGAGGCTCTCAAGAAGAAGTTGAACAAACCTCCTGACCTAGTGGTGTTTGCGACCGTTCGCGATTCTGTCATCTGCGGGGAATGTGGCGCGGAGATTACGCACGGGGATTTTCTGTTCAGGGAAAAGAAGAAGAGTCTGTGTTTGTGTTGTGCAGATCTTGATTATCTTGAGTTTCTTCCCAGTGGTGACGCCGCGATGTCGCGGCGTGCGAAGAAGCATAGTCCTCTGTCTGCGGTGGTGGTGCAGTTCAATCGTCGACGCAAGCGCTATGAACGGCGCGGGATATTGGTTGCAACGCGGGCCATAGAGCAGGCTGAAAAGGAATGTCTCTCAGATGCGAATCAGCGTGCGGCACAGCGCAAGCGCGGGGCGGTACAGCGAGAACGTGAGGACGAGACGCTGGTTGCGGAAATGACTGCGCTGATCTGCACTCAGTATCCAGGCTGTCCACCAGTGGAGGCGAGGAAGATTGCAGTGCATACGGCACGTCGTGGCAGCGGCCGCGTCGGACGCTCGGCTGCCGGGCGGCAACTGCAGAACGAAGCAATTCGGCTCGCAGTCGTTGCCCATATCCGACACGAACACACCCGCTATGACGAGCTGTTGATGTCTGGTACGGCAAGAGATCAAGCACGCCGCATGATTGCATCTGACATCAATGCAATGATCAGGCAGTGGCGAGAGGGGGCAGAGAAGAAAAGATGAAATGTCGAAATCGCGAAACGAGTTCGGGGTTAGACGTTAAGAGTTCTGAGTTCCGAGTTTTAGGTTCGGGGTTTGGGGAGAAAAACTGAAACTCTGAAAGCTGAAATAGGAGAAAAGCCTGCCTGCAATACTTCGCATAGCGATGTAGGCGGGCTGACCACGCCGCAATCCCACGGTTCCGGGAAAGCAGGCGGGTGAACTACACCGCAAGCTACGCAAGCAGGCGGGTGAAAATGGGAGAATCCACGGTCCTGCTTTCGCGCTTCGCCTGCACAAGAGTACACTGTCGACCGAGGCTACATCAAGCCTCGACCCTTGATGAGGTATAATCAACGGGTCGGGTGAGGATTTGGGAGAGGTGGAGGCGGTCGCGGAGCATTTTTAGAAGTTCACCCAGTACGATCCAGGGGGCGCGGTTTTCCCAGTATTTGACTCCAGGGATGAGTCCAACGGCGATTTGCGTCCCCACATGTGTCCGAAATCGCTGTAGGCTTCGGCGTGCGTGGAACCGCGAGGTGACTAACGCAATGGACCCTATTTCTGGATGCTCGTGAAGGTAGGTGGCGAGGGCGGCCATTTCGCCGTCGGTGTTAGTAAAGGTGCCGGGGACGATTGAGATGGTGGGAGGTGGAAGAGTGGACTGTGGAGAGTGGACTGTGGAGAGTGGGGGGTGGGAGAGTGGAAGAGTGGACTGTGGAGGTGAGAGGTGACTGTCGTCTACAGTGCTTTGTTCACAGTTTGTTGTCAGTTTCTCAACGGCCCATTCGGTTTTTGTGTGGTTGGTTTGGTGCTTGCGACACCAAAGGCTCTTCTGGGGATCGTTGCCGATGAGGAGGGTGGGAGAGGAAAAAGCTGAAATGGGAGAGGCAATTGCTTCGACTTTTGACTTACTCTCAAGCCAGTTGGTTAGGGCGGTGATGCGGCGGTCTTGAGCGCGGGCTCCGCATACTAGGTAGATGGCATCCTCATGAGATTTAGGATTTATCCAGGACTGGCGCGATTGTAGCCATGTTGCCACTGGTCCATAGAGGACAAGTAGTGCGAGCAGCATGCCTGCCGCCATTGCCAAAGACCATTTTCGTGCGTGTTTCATCCTTATTTCAGATTTTCTATTTAATTTCTTTTTCAGTAGTCACGGTTTTCCAGCGCTCGGAGTCCAAACCAGAGGGGGAGTAGTGTGGTGAGTGTGGTGAGTGTGACAAGCCAAAGGCTAGCCAGTTTGATTCCGGTGGCGAATTGATGATGGGATATTTGGTGGATGCTGTTGAAATGGAAGAGGGTTCCGAAGGGCAGTATTGTCAGGAGCATAAAGCTTAAACAGATGACGAGATTGAGCGTGCCTCCGAATCCCGAAACGATGGCGGCGGGGTTACGTTCGCGTAGATCCATAAAGACAGCTCCGAGTCCGGTTGAGACTGCGCTTACGGCAAGTGCAATGCAGGCGATGATGGCAACGGCGGTGATGCGGGTGGTGTATGAGGTTGCCAGCATGCTGCTGGAAAGCCAGATCAGGGCAATGCTAATGGTGCTCATGGAGAGAATCGCGAGCAGAAATTTAGCGGCGAGGATGCGGGCCTTGGTTGTGGGGGAGAGTCCCAGCAGCCAGAACCCATGGCCTTCGAGGCTGAGCTGGGGAAAGATGAACCGCGAGCCCAGAGAGCTGAGTACGGCTGAGACTGCAAAGACGTTCAGGAAGGCGATAGCACTGCGCCATTGATCGGGAAGCACATTGTAGTTGAAGGATCGAAGATTTGCGAAGTAGAGCGCCAGAAGACCGAAGAAAACGAGTGCCTGTGACCATTGAACGGCGTCTCTGAAGAATGTGCGGATGTCTTTGGCCATGATAGCCCCGATATCTACAGGAATCACGCGTACCATCCAATCGAGCTGGGGCAGGAGTACGGGTTTTCGCTTCGTTCTCCCTCCTGCGAGCACTTTCTGCCATGCGTCATAGAATGTATGTGCTCCGAGCCATTCGATCAGCATAGTTGTCAGTAGCGAAGTCGAAAGTAGAGCTGAGAAAAACAGCCCCCCTCGCAGCCATCTGCCTTGTGAGAGCGTCATGATTCCTTCGGACACCCACCAGCAGGGGTTAAGCGGATGTGACGAGAGTCGCAAACCGGGAATCAGGTTCGAGATGTTGAATTGTTGCGCCAGTAGGGGGTCTATGGCTTTTCCGGTGACGTGCCATGCCACGATGGTGAGGCAAATTACGACGGGAATGGCTATGCGTTTGAAAATGCGCCCGCGCGGGAACCAGCGTACGGCTATCATAACGGTAAGCGTTCCGATGCTGGAGAAAAGAAACAGGAAGGGGATGGAGAACAGCAATGTCCAGATTGCAAACAGGGGGGAGAGCTTCTGGTGCCATGCGTAGGCCCCTACGAAAGGGACGACGACGAAGAAGAATGCCCAAGATGAAAAACTGGTGGCTTCAATATACTTATAGAGGACAATCTGTGACATGGTGAAAGGACGCACGATGAGAAAGGGGATCTCATCTGAGCCGAACATGGTGGCGTATGCCGTTACAATACTGGAGACGATAAGCATGGATCCCAGCCCCATGAAGAACAGGGAGAAGAGCCGTCCGATCAGGAGCATGCCAGCCCCGCCGAAGGCATCAAGAAAGAGAAAGGACTTGTCAAACAGGAGCCAGAGTCCGACTTCAAAGCTCAGTGCAAAAGCGGCAATGAACAGCCATTTGAAAGCGGACTGTGATCGGATGCTTTTGAGCCCGTTTGCGGTGTTCCAGCGGGTCTTGTTCAGTATGGCGCTTAGCGGTGGCATTAGAGTAAATTTAAAATTTTCATTTCAGTTTTCCCAATTTCAGTTTTCACGTTTACTTTCGGGGCGTGTGAGATCCAGAAAAATATCTTCAAGAGTCGGGGTGGGGGAGAGGGAAGGGCTGAGGGATGAAGGCTGAAAGGTGAAATTTGCTCTTAGGTCGTCGAGAGTTCCGAGGGCGACGAGGTGGCCTTGGTGGATGATGCCGATACGATCGGCAATGTCTTCGGCGATGGCGAGGATGTGGGTGGTGAGAAGGATGGTTCCTCCGTTTTGAGTGTGGGCACGGAGGAGATCTTTGATGAGGCGAATGGTGTAGGGATCGAGTCCCACGAAGGGTTCATCAATAAACATGACGGTGGGTTTGTGTAGGAAGGTGGTGGCATAAATGAGGCGTTGACGCAGCCCATGTGAAAGCTCTTTCACTAGGGAGGTGCGGTGATCCTGGAGCCCGAACTGCTCAAAGGCGGTTTCCAGAGTTGTGCGTATCTCGGGCTTCGGGATGTTATAGAGGTCGCCCGTGAATCGAAAGAATTCTGTGGTGGTAAGGCGATCATAGAGATACGGCATGTCCGGGATGTAGCCGATGCGTTGTTTGATGGCGAGGGGATTTTCACGTAAATCGAGACCATCAATTATTGCCGTTCCTGCTGTGGGGCGCAATAGGCCGGTTAGAATTTTGATTGTGGTTGTTTTTCCGGCGCCATTGGGGCCCAGAAAACAGAAGAGTTCCCCGGAGGGTATGTCGAGAGATAGATTTTTGAGGGCTTCAAAGGTGCCGTAGGTTTTGCAGAGACCGTCTATCGTAATCATGTTGTGGGTTCCTTGCGTCCGCTGAGAAGAAGTTGCATCAGGGCAGCGCCTGATCCGTGCGTCATGAGATCGGGTGGGGGATGATTGTTAGCAACGGTGTCGAGTGCTGCCTCGGATGTGCAGCTTTCGATAATCCAGCCCAAGGGGGTTTCCTGTCGCAGGAGCGTGCCGTTCTTGTCGACCCAGGAGTTTAATTGCATCCCCTGGAAATTGGAGACAAGCAGCGTTGCGGGTTTTGTCTCGCCTGCAAGTTGGATGGTTTCGCGCCTCACGGCCCTGACCCGGATTCGGGCTGTGTTCATGCTGAGGGGATCGAGCGTTTTGATTGTGAGTTCCTGGCCTGGGCTCAGCTTGCGAAGGGCAAGGGCGCTCATGGGAGAGTAGAGCATGGCGTCTTTCGGAATTTCGATTTGTTGGTGCGTTGTTGTGTTGCCTACGGTGCTGCTGATCTTGAACTGTCGCGCCTCCAGCCGTTGGCCGGTGATACGAAACGATATCCCTTGGGCGGAAAGGGAGCTCTCAAAGCTCAGAAGTTCATAGTTCGTATCCAGCAATAGTGTCGTTTGGGCGTGAAAGGCAAACGGTTGACCGAGTAGGGTCGCTTTGATGTGGGTGCGGTTGTGGATCTCAATGTTGGGTTGATCTCCCTCGTCGTCGACATTCATGTTGGTGTGGCTATAGCCTGCGGGTGTATCTCCAATAAGGATTCGACTCCAGGATTCTTGCATAAGGACACTTGCATCGAGAATGCTACGGTACCCCCGAAGCGTATGGGTGAAGCGTTCGGGGAATGCTTCGTAGCGAGCAAGGCACAGCATTGTGCAGAGCCAGAAAAGGATGATTCCAGATCGAATGATAATTTTGCGATTCATGATGGTCGCTGGCGTCCCGTTCTCTTGAGATAAAGTTTTGTGTTCGGGTATTACCCTAACAGGGAGCAGCGGTTCCAAATTAGGAAATCTTCGAGTTGCGGGAGGGGCTTCGGACATG
>CAZNWT010000163.1:0-7979 GCA_964576795.1 uncultured Victivallales bacterium | reverse complement strand
GCCCACTCGGAACCCAGAACCCTAAACCCTAACCCCGGAAAGCCCCCCCCCCCATGACTGAAGAGCAAATCAAAACCCTACTTGATGACATCCGCTCTGGTAAGAGCAGCGTTGACGACGCCATTACAGCCCTACGCGACCTCCCCTATGAAGATCTTGGCCACACCAAGATTGATCATCACCGATCGCTTCGAAATGGGTTTCCCGAGGTAATCTACGGCGCAGGAAAAACACCGGAACAAGTAGCAGAGATCTTTGCCGCCATGATGCCGCGCGGACATGTTCTCGTGACCAGAGCCTCTGAAGTCATGGCCAACGCCGTCAAATCCATATGCCCAGACGTTGAATACAGTCCCTTGGGGCGAACCCTTGTCCACCGACACTCCCCCATAAAATATAGGGATGGCAACATTCTGATCCTCACCGCTGGCACATCCGACCTCCCCATGGCAGAAGAAGCCCGAATCACCGCAGACATACTAGGCAACCCAACCGAAATCATCTCCGATGTCGGCGTGGCCGGTATTCACCGACTCTTTGGCTCATTGGATAAAATTCGCGAAGCCGCCATCGTTATCGTCGTGGCCGGAATGGAAGGGGCTTTGGCCAGTGTCGTCGGGGGCATGGTTGATCGGCCCATCATCGCGGTTCCCACCAGCGTGGGTTACGGCGCCAGCTTTGAAGGTATGGCCGCCCTACTTGGCATGCTTACATCTTGCGCAAGCGGAATCACTGTAGTCAATATTGACAACGGATTCGGTGCCGCCTGCGCCGCCAACCGTATCAACCGCCTGATTGCCAAGCCGTAGTCTCGGAGCGGGATGCAAGGTCCGCCTTCGCTTTCCGCTCCGCTCCAAGCGAAGGCTGGTGGAGGTAAGGAGATTCGAACTCCTGGCCTTCGCATTGCGAACGCGACGCTCTACCAACTGAGCTATACCCCCCATGAAGGAGCTGAACGCTAGCACTTTTCTGTGTCCGGGTTCAAGCTCTTTGAGACCTTAGATGTGCAAATTCCAAACGCTGACTACACACTTCCGTAAAGAGCCCTATTATTTATAGGCAAATCGGTGATCGACTCAAAACAAATGCGCCTGCGGCCTAAGTCCAATTTGCGAACAAGGCCTAAGTGTAAGATGGATGCCGGCCTCCAGACGGCGTTGAGCAAGTAAAGGAGCCTGAAGAGAGACAGGAGGGACCGGGGGCCAAGTCTGTCACAATCTAGGCTCTCACGTTGCACAACCGCGTCGGGACGCCACGGTCCACCTGGTGGTCCGCAACGTGATGAATTCGCTGGAATTTCAACGCGCAACTCCCAACGATGAGAAATTCCAATTTGAACGTCCGTTGTTGGTTGTTCGATCTAAGTTTCAACCAGCTGCACTAAACGCATCTGCCACAATCTGCTGGGCTTCGGTTTGAATTTGACGCAAGTGGTCAGATCCCTGAAAACTCTCGGCATAAATCTTGTAGACATCCTCAGTTCCAGACGGTCGAGCGGCAAACCAGCCCTTGGCCGTCTGCACCTTTAGGCCGCCGATTGGTGCATTATTTGCCGGTGCACGCGTGAGCTTTGCCGTAATAGGATCTCCCGCAAGAGCATCCGCTTGCACCTGATCCGGAGACAAGTTTGAAAGAATGCGCTTTTGCTCAACATTCGCCGGGGCATCAATACGCTCATAAACGGGAGCACCGAAACGGGCTTCGAGCGCCTGATAGTGCACCCCGGGATCTTTACCCGTTACCGCCGTGATTTCCGCCGCGAGAAGATCCAGAATGATTCCATCTTTATCCGTTGTCCAGACAGTCCCGTCCTTACGCAGAAACGAAGCGCCTGCACTCTCTTCACCACCAAACCCATAGGAACCATCTACCAACCCATCCACGAACCACTTAAAGCCTACAGGCACCTCGGCCAAGGTTCGCCCCAGCGCGCTCGCGACCCGGTCGATCATGGCGCTGGAAACCAGCGTTTTGCCAATGGCTGCATCAGCACGCCAGCCGGGACGGTTCTGAAACAGATAGTCGATCGCCACGGCCAGATAATGATTGGGATTCAAAAGCCCAGAGCTGCGTGTCACAATACCGTGGCGGTCGTAGTCAGCATCATTTCCAAAGGCAATATCGAACTTGTCTTTCAGCGCAATCAGCCCTGCCATAGCATAAGGGGAAGAACAATCCATTCGTATTTTGCCATCGCGATCCACACACATGAACATAAAGGCGGGATCCACGCTAGGATTCACAATCTCAAAATCCAAACCGTATTTTGCCGAGATCGGCTCCCAGAACGCAATTCCAGCGCCACCCATGGGATCAACGCCAATCCTTAAACCTGCTGACCGAATCGCCTCCATGTTGATGACATTTCCCAAGTCATCAACGTAGGGCGTGATAAAATCGTATTCTCGAGTTGTGTCAGCGGCGAGAGCCTTCTCAAAGGGAATCCGTCTCACGTCTTTGAGTCCGTCTGCAAGGATTGCATTGGCACGATCTTGAACCCATCGTGTGATATCGGTTCCGGCAGGGCCTCCAGAGGGGGGGTTGTACTTAAACCCACCATCGGCAGGAGGGTTGTGTGAGGGAGTAATGACAACGCCATCGGCGATGCCCTCTGCATTCCCGCGGTTGTGTTTCAAAATGGCATGTGAAATTGCGGGTGTTGGCGTATAACCTCGCCCCGCTTGAATGCGTACCTCAAGGGCGTGCGCTGCAAAGACTTCGAGGGCGGTAATGAGAGCGGGTTCAGATAATGCGTGCGTATCCATCCCCACGAATAACGGTCCAGAGATATTTTGGGATTTCCGATACTCCACAAGAGCTTGTGAGATGGCCAGAATATGGGGTTCATTGAAACTCAACGAAAACGAGGATCCCCGATGTCCCGATGTCCCGAAAGCCACCTGATGGGCGACATTCTCTGGGTCGGGCTTTTCTATATAGTATGTGGAAACAAGCCGGGCAATATTTGTGCGTAAAGACTCTGGAGCGGGTAAGCCCGCCATTTCATGTACACTCATCTGATCTTTCCTTTTACACTTACTCGTACACTTCGTCGCCGCCCTTACTCGAATACCCTTAACCGGGCTGCTTACACGATCCCTTCTCACAGTAGTTATGCTTACCACGCAGACAAATCAGGTCAATAATGATCTTGCCACAACTCACCGCGTCGGGCATTTTCGCTTTCAAGCATTTCTCTAAATCAAGGAAGAAAAAAGGATTTAGCATGGCAGATTGTAAACGTAAACCTGAATGGCTTCGCGTCAAACTGACACACACCAAAGCGTTCTCGGAAATCAGCAAGCTCGTCCATGGCCAGAAGCTACTCACCGTGTGCGAGGAAGCCATGTGTCCCAACATTCACGAATGCTGGGGAAAGCACAGAACCGCCACCTTTATGATTCTTGGCAAGATGTGTACACGCGCCTGTCGATTCTGTGCCGTCAAAACGGGAACACCTCTACCTCCGGATCCGGACGAACCCCGGCGAATTGCTGAAGCGGTCAAGACCATGCAGCTAAGGCATGTTGTTGTCACCATGGTGACGCGCGATGATCTTTCTGATGGCGGTGCTGAAGCCGTGGCACAGACGGTCTGCGCCATTCGCGAGTTAGCCCCAGACTGCACAACCGAAGTGCTTGTCTCTGATATGAATGGAGACCCCACTGCGATAAAAACGATTACCGAGAGCGTTCCAACCATCAACAGCCACAATCTTGAAACGGTTCGACGCTTAACTCAAAAGATCCGATCGCGGGCTGACTATGACCGTTCTTTGAGTTATCTAAAAATGGTGAAGGATTTCGTGCCGGCCGCGATCACAAAATCCAGTCTGATGCTCGGCCTAGGTGAAACGCGTGATGAGATTCTGCAAGCATTCGACGATTTGCAAGGCGTCAATGTCGACATCGTGAATCTTGGACAGTATCTCCAACCGACAAAAGCCCATGTCCCTGTTGAGGAGTATTGGACACCAGAAGCATTTGATGAACTCAAGGAACAGGCGCTTGCCCGCGGCTTCGCCTACTGCGAATCCGGCCCCCTTGTTCGCTCCTCCTATCATGCTGGAGCTCAGTACGACAGCTTTCTAAAGCAACTGCATGAGAAACGAGCATCCTGATATTGGCATTGACAAAATAGCACTGGTTGGTATCTTGCGCACTTCACAACACCAATTCCTGCGTAGCTCAATGGTAGAGTAGGTGACTGTTAATCACTTGGTTGTTGGTTCGAGTCCAACCGCAGGAGCCAATCTTCAAAAGCCCCATGTTCACTTGAATGATGGGGCTTTTTCTGGGTCAACACCATTAAGTGGGGCAATCCCATTTCCTAAGCACACATAACTCTGACCCTCAGTCTATAATTCTCAAAGTTCCTAAATCCATAAGCCATTCTGGAGATCGTCTCCATCTTGTTATGGAAGCCTTCAGTGATGCCGTTGTTTTTGGTGAACCGCCACATGGCGGCGATCTCTCCATCCCAGGACCCTAGGGTCCGGCCGAGCGTCTCGAGTTGGTCGATGCCGCAGGTCTTAAGCCAACCCTACCCCAACAGGCTAAGCTCCAACTCTGTCTTGATTTTCTCCCACTGCGGGAGTTTGGATGCTAAGAGATCCCAGAATGCCCGGTTGTGCTCTCGATAAGTGACATGACAGAGTTCATGCATGATCACGTAATCAATTTGCGGACGTGACGCCTTGATCAACTCCTGATTCAGGATGATCTTGTGGGTCTTGCTAACATAGCTCCCCCACCGCTTACTCAGCCGCCGCACTACCAACGACGGCATAGCCGAAAGAAATGGTGACATCCAGACTATAGAAGGCAACAGGCTTATCAGATCCACCAATATGCATTTTTTGCATATTGCTTTCCTCTACCAGCTCACCGTCCTTGAAGACGTTGCGAACGTACCTGGATATCACTGACTGATCTCTTCCAAACAATCCGTCATTGTGAACGATATCTAAATATTGTTGTCTAGTTCCTCTTGTAAAGCTCCTAGCCAGATTGTGCGGGGCGAGAGCGCCCCACCTCCATTTTCAGGGCTAACAGAGCTTTTGAAAGCCAGTCGAGTTGAAAGTCAGGTGAAAGCCAGGAGACCGACCTTGCACTTTGGGAAAACACAGATTAACCTTTCCCGGTCGAAACAAGATGATGATATAGGGGATTATACTCATGAAAACATACACGAAAACTGACGTGGCCAAGACAATTGATCATGCCATTCTGAAACCGGACATGACAGATACCGACATCGTGAAAAATGCAGCCATGTGCCGCCGGCGAGGTGTGGGCTGTTTATGCGTACGCCCCACTGATGTGGCATTAGCCACCCGCGAACTGGCAGATAGTGAAACCATTGTAGCGGTAGTGATTGGGTTTCCCTATGGTTACCATCGCACCGAAACCAAAGCCCTCGAAGCAAAGTTGGCTATTGAGGATGGCGCAGACGAACTGGACATGGTGATGAATACCGGAAAGTTTCTCTCCGGTAACCATGCATACGTACAAGCTGATATTGAGGCCGTTGTTGCCGAAGCAAAGCCAAAAAAGGTCCCCGTAAAGGTCATTCTCGAAACCTGCCTTCTCACCTCGGAACAGATCGCGCAAACCTGCAAGCTGGCAGAGGCCGCAGGAGCCGACTTCGTAAAGACATCCACCGGGTTTGCGGGTGGTGGCGCAACCCCCGAGGCAATTGACATTATGGTTAAAACCGTTGGCAAGACCATGAAGATAAAAGCATCAGGCGGCATCCGGACATGGGATGAAGCGATTGGTTATCTTGAGCAAGGCTGTAGCCGCCTCGGCATTGGCAGCACGAAAACCGTTCTGGACGGGGGAACGAGCGACGGCGATTATTAGTGCATCTTAAATTCTGAACCTTTGTCTTTTCCATCATCTTTGCCTTAATCTTAATGCAGACAAGACAAGGGTAAAGATTCTGGTAAAGACAAAGGGGTTGCGTGCGGCTGTTGTAGTGCGTCATTGCATGACGTAGTCCCGCCCATCAGGCGGGCCGGGCTGATGGCCCGGAAGACCAGACGCAGTCTGGAACTACAACTGAAAGAGACCAGACACAGTCTGAGGCTACATATCCGGCCTTCCGCCCTCCGACTTCCGCCTCTAAAACCCCGTTGGATTCTGAGACTGCCAGCGCCAGGCATCTTGGCACATCGTGTCGAGATTCCGTGTTGCTTTCCAGCCTAGTTCTTCCCAAGCAAAGGCAGGATCGGCGTAGCACTCGGCAATATCGCCAGGACGCCGTTCCACGATCTCATACGGAACCGGTTTGCCGCTGGCCTGCTCGAAGGCCTTGATAACCTCAAGCACGCTGTACCCACGACCCGTCCCCAAATTGCAAGTCACAATTCCTGGAGCCGTCGCCAGCTTTTCGAGTGCTCGCAAATGGCCGATTGCCAGATCCACAACGTGAATATAATCCCGCACGCCCGTACCATCGGATGTGGGGTAATCATTCCCGTAAACACTGACCTTCTCGTGACGCCCCACAGCCACTTGTGCCACAAATGGCAGAAGATTGTTCGGAATGCCGGAGGGATTTTCTCCAATACGACCACTCTCGTGCGCCCCAATGGGATTAAAATAGCGCAGCAATGCCACATTGAAGGCAGGATCAGCAACATGAAGATCCGAAAGAATGTATTCCATCATCAGCTTTGTCCGACCATAGGGATTGGTTGCTTGCAACGGAAAATCCTCGGTAATCGGAACCGTATGGGGATCCCCATAGACGGTGGCGGAAGAACTGAACACGATATTTTCAACGCCCTGCTCTTGCATCACTTCGCACAACGCGAGTGTGCCCGTGATGTTGTTCTGATAATACCGCAAAGGTTGCGCCACCGATTCGCCGACAGCCTTCAGGGCTGCAAAATGAATCACGGAATCAAACCCAGCGCCCTTCATGACATCCGTCAGGCGAGGCTTATCCAAAATATCCACATTTTGAAAATCAACCGTTCGGCCCGTAAGCGCCTCAACCCGTTTGAGCGATTCTTCGCTAGAGTTGGATAGGTTGTCCACGACACAAACGTCGTGCCCCGCATTCAACAACTCCAGCACCGTATGACTTCCAATATAGCCAGCACCACCCGTAACGAGTACCTTCATAATATATTTCTCCTTCACATTCTCAATCAAGTTCATAGGAAATGCAGATACCAAAAATTCATTATTGACCTTACCCAACCCATGCAATCTCGTCAACAACGAGACAGAGGTCGGAGCCAGGACTTTCGGTGGGAGGACGCCCCAACTCCATTTCCAGAACAACAGATCATTTTGAAAATAACGGGGGTGACCCGCACAGGCTGGCGGTGATTCACCGGCTAGCGCCACAGGCTATAAAATATTTATGACCTCTCGCGGATCACGCTTCCAAAGGCACAGCTTCGGCATGTTGCTTCACCTTATGCCGACGGCGATCCACATGGGCATCCAGTTTGCGCCTCGCAGCATCAAATGCATCATTCAAGGCCTTGTATACATGTTCGTGAGACGGATCATTATCGCCCTGACGATTGACCACAATCTCGCTACCCTTCAATGTGATGTCAATCGTCACATGAAAAGTGGAACCCTTCTTCTGATGCTTTGGCGGCTCATCAACCGTGACGCGGCAGCGTATGATGCTATCGCAGATACGTTCGAGTTTACCGACCTGCTCCTGAATCCGAGAGGCCATCGTTTCCGATGGCTTCACACCGTTGTAAAGCACTTCCAGTGGCAGCTCCATTTGAGACCCTCCTTATTAACCCATTCCCCACATTCCCCATGTCTCCTTCAACGCCTCCATTTTAGCGCGTTTCAGGGATCATACAAGGGATAATTATAGACAGTAGCATCCCATACGAAGAGGGGAGACTCGGAGGAGAGTTGCATGAATTCGAGTCCGTTTGCGTCTAACCCGAGTTTCGCAGGCATGTTGTAAAATCGGCCAAAAAGTGCCCAAAAGGG
>CAZNWT010000162.1:0-8054 GCA_964576795.1 uncultured Victivallales bacterium | reverse complement strand
CCAGAGTTAGCATAACACTTTTAGAATTCAGGAACAGGACTTAGCGGAGTATCAAGTCGCACGGCTTTACCCTGACAGAAGTGATGATTGTCGCTGCGTTGTCCCTGCTCGCGATTTCACTCTCCATGTCGTCCTTCCTAATGCTGGCAAAAGCATCCACATCCGCCTCGGCCTACACTCGCATACACGCAGAACTCCGCCATGCAATGGACGTCATCGAACGAGACATCAGATCCGGCATCAGTGTCGCCTGGGCCTATGGGGGCAGCACTGACAGACTGATCATTTGCACCAAAACAACCACTGGTGATGAGTATGTCTACTTCTACACATCAGGGACAAAGCTCTATCGCAGGCAAAATGGATCCATCAAGGAAGTCGCTAGCGGACTAAGCAATGTCAGCTTTACATTAATCGACGCCAACGGGGCGGTCACGACTTCTGCCGCCAGCGCAAATGCCGTCGAAATCACGCTGAATGGAAGCTCACGCGTTCTCTCGGAAGTGTGCGAAGACACGCTTCGCACACGCATTGATATGAGGAACAAAGATGTCTAATACGACGCTTCAACACTCAGACGCAACCTCCAAACATGACAGCAAGGAAGGTTATGCTCTTGTCATCGCAATGATCATGACCGTAATCGTCGCGGGCCTCGTCGGCGCCTCACTCAGCTACGTGGGAACCGAAATGCGACTGACACGTGACTCATCAGCACGCATCCAAGCCATACACACCGCAGAGGCCGGAGTCGAATTGGCGCTTGAGGCATTCCACTCAAGCCTGACAGACGCAACAGGCGCTTGGGACGGATGGACCAAAACGGGAAACGTCTATACACTCTCGGCCACAGACCTTTTCCCTGTCCAAGCGCCGAGCCTCACCTATCAGGTTGTTGTCACTGCAAACCCAAACACGCTTGTCGTTACCGCCATAGGGCATATCTTCTCAACCTACCTCAACACCGAAATCATCAGAAGCGTACAGGTTGCACTTGAACAGGATGTTGATCACCCCTACCAATTCGGCTTGCTTGGTAAAGACAATGTCCAGATGACCGGCAACTCCTTCATGGACTCCTTCGACTCCTCTGACCCCACAAAATCAACAAGTGGATCGTACGATCCCGCGAAAGCGCAAGCCAACATAACGGTAGCCACAATGTCCACCGACCCCAGCAGCGCCATTCACGGCGCGGGCAACTCAACCGTGCGCGGAGACCTCCAAACAGCACCCGGAGGTGGACTGCAATCCGGTGGCAACTTCGTTTACACAGGAACCCTCTCCGACAATCTTGATGTCAACATCCCCGATGTCACCGTTCCCTGGACACTTAGCCCACCTTTTTCATCATCGCTAAGTGTCGGCAAGAAATCCCCCGTCACAATTCCCATCGCCGGCGATACATACCTTGAGTACGGAGACGTCAGCGTAGAAAACGGCGGGGACCTAACGTTCACCGGAAACGGAACGCTTCGCATCTATGTGGACGGAATGCTCTTTATTAAAACCGGGGGCATGCTTACCATCGACAACAGTGCGCCCGGCGATGATCTTCAAGTGGAAATATACGCAAATGACTACATACACATCAATGGACTCGCGCTTGGCAGCGGTCTTGCAGAAGATTTTGCAATCCTGGGAACCCCGAACGCCACACATGTCCAATATTCAGGAAAATCGGACTTCATAGGTATGGTCAATGCGCCACAAGCGCATTTTCACCTGACGGGACAAGGCGGCATGGTCGGGGCAGCCGTTGCCTCAGAAATCCATTTGACGGGCCAAGGCGACTTTCATTACGACGAAGCCCTCGGCAACCTCACATCCGGAGCAGCTGGAAACTACGACATCATAAGCTGGATGGAGTTGTAAACTGGGGATGGGGCGGGCGACGGGATTCGAACCCGCGACGTTCAGAACCACAATCTGACGCTCTAACCAACTGAGCTACGCTCGCCATCAATGTATTGAGAGCGGATACTCTAACCATCCCGCTACAAATTTCAACAATAAAAATTAAACGCGATATTCCACGTTATGCAGCACATCCCAGAACATGTTCGAATCTCCGAGGTGTACCCCCTCCCCGTTGTCCCCAGACTGTGTCTGCCAGTTGTAGCCCCAGATTGCATCTGGCCTTTCCGAGGTGCAGCCCCAGACTGCGTCTGGCCTTCCGGGCCTCTAGCCCGGCCCGCCTAACGGGCGAGAATACGTCATGCAATGACGCACTACAACAGGCGTGCATCCCCAGAAACCCTTAACGTTTAACCCAGAACTCGGTCCCATTTCAAATTTCAAATTTTAAATTTTCAGATTTACCCTCTACCGTTGCTTCCGATACCGTAATGGCGTCTTGCCAAACTGCCGCTTGAACAAATGCGTAAAGTAGCTCTGATCACCAAATCCCACGGTATACGCAATCTCTGCACACGACATACTGCTCTGCTCAAGAAGCTCCTGAGCATGCTGGATGCGAACATGGTGAATGATCTGTATCACCGTCCGCCCAGTATAATCCCTTACCAGATGCGCAAGACGACATGAACTCAACCCAACGTGCACCGCAACATCCCGAAGACTGATAGGGCGGGCATACTCCCGGCCAACATAGTCCAATGCCCGATGAACATGCGCATTGGAGCGATTAACACCATGTAAATAGATGCCATCAATGAAATCATCCAACGCCCTCATCAAACACGCAGATAAGTCCTCAAAGCTCTCCGAATGGATAAGCTGCTCGGTCCACGTGTGATTGCGCTCGATCAACGGCTCCATAAGCGGGTTATCCTCAATGGCCGCACGCGTAAGGCAACTTAAAAGTTCGATGACTCGTGCACGCAACACAACGAGTTTCGGGGCTGTCATATAGATCGTCGCGAGCATCTCGTTCAGAATGCGACGGGATGCATTGCGATCCCCTGCCCTGATGTTAGAAAGCAAGATTCGCTCTTTCTCAAACGCATAGAGAGCACCCCCTCCGCGATCCCGCACCTCTGCAAGAGCATCATTAATTTGTTTCTGTTGCCGAATCTGCTGCTGACGCTCCTGCATCAACGCCGGACACCAACCACTCAACGTATAGAACGCTACCTGCATTTGCGTGGCAATCTCTTCCACACTCGCCAATGGCCACACGTTAAGTTTGGCAACAACCGCTTTCGCCGCATCTGGCGTCATCCCATTCCGAACCAAGTAAACCAACGTATCCCCAGTAACATCAACCCCATCGGACACCATTACCTCAGACCCAACCAAACTCCCCAGAATCATGCGCTGATCCTCAAGACCCAAAACCCACGTCATGATGCCGGGGGCAACCGAATAGATATAGGGCTTCCCCAAATTTATGCTCTCTTGCAAAGCATAGCTCCGACGACGACGACTGTTTGACAATTCGGAAAAGGGATCTGCCCCCGTCACACAGCGCCCCGCTAAATCCAGAAAGCGAGGAGGCCGCACCCCCAGATCACGAGCCTCTTTGCGTACCGAATTCATCAACCGCTTCGACAGAATTGGCATAGATAATCTCCAAGATTATTAGAATACGGCCATTGTTGAGCATCTTCTCAGACAATACCAGCAAGATTCTTATATTATTCAACGACATCAGCCTATTCTTTCCAGAGCCACCCCACTATAGTGCAACATCGGTTAAAGTCAGAAACACAAACAAGGGAGATGAAACAGATGAACATTTTGGAACAAATGTCGGCAGATCTCATGAAGGGCAAAGCAAACGATGTAAAGGCTGCTGTACAGCAAGCGCTTGACGACGGTCTTGAGCCCGGCGCCATTCTCAACCAAGGCCTACTTTCAGGCATGAGCATCATTGGCGAACGTTTCAAGAAAAACGAAGTCTATGTTCCCGAAGTTCTAATTGCAGCACGCGCCATGAAAGCGGGCATGGAAATCCTCCAACCCCAGCTTACCAGTGCAGGTGTCGAGCCTTGTGGTACCGCAGTTGTTGGAACCGTCAAAGGCGACTTGCACGACATCGGCAAAAATCTCGTTTGCATGATGCTCGAAGGTGCCGGATTTAAGATCGTTGACGCCGGAATTGATGTTGATCCCCAAAAATTCGTAGATGTAGCCAAAGCCAACAAGGCCGACGTGATCGGAGTCTCAGCCCTTCTGACAACAACAATGACGAACATGAAAGCCGTAGTCGATACCGTTAAGGCATCTGGAATTAGCGCGAAAGTTATAATCGGTGGCGCACCTGTAACTCAAGCATACTGCGATGAGATCGGAGCCGATGGCTACGCCGCAGATGCCGCTTCCGCCGCAGATCTTGCCGCCTCGTTTGTCGGCTAATACAAAGCACCACGTCCAAATCCTATTGGCCCCCTCCCGCACCCGCGAGTGGGGGCCATTTTTTGCATAACTCCAGATTCCTGCCACCACCCCCTCTCCCACCGAGCCAATTTCAGCTTTCCCAATTTGCCACTTCGTTGCCGGCAATAACCGGCCAGTTGCCTTCGGCTGCGCAGCTTTCAGCTCTACTCCCCGCCTAGAACTCCGAACCCATTTTAAATTTCCAAATTTTAGATTTTCTCTATATCCTTGCAACACTATGAAAACGATAACTGAACAACTAGCAGACGGCAGCATTCTGGTATCCGATGGAGCATGGGGAACGTATCTTCAAAAGAATGGCCTCGAACCCGGGAGTTGTCCCGAATTATGGAACATCGAACACACTGATATCGTGAAGTCAATCGCCGCTAGCTATGTAGAGGCTGGGGCTCATATGATTGAAACCAACAGCTTCGGTGGATCACACTTTAAACTTGAACACTACGGGCTTGCCCATCGCGTAACCGAAATCAACAAATCGGCCTCAGCCATTTCTCGTGCAGCCATAGGTAGCAATGGCCACGTCATTGCTTCTATCGGCCCAACCGGAAAAATGCTCCTTATGGGAGACGTCACCGAACAGGAACTCGAAGACGCCTTCGCGGAGCAAGCCATTGCACTGCAGCAAGGTGGTGCCGATGCCTGCTGCATCGAAACCTTTGCCGCCATCGACGAAGCCACCCTGGCCGTTAAGGCTGTCAAAGCAAACACCAACCTTGAAATCATCTGCACCTTCACCTTTGAACGGACCCTCCAGGGCGAATACAGAACCATGATGGGGGTATCCCCCGCTGAAATGACAACCGCCATGCTCGCGGCAGGAGCAGACATCGTTGGAACAAACTGCGGAAACGGCAGCGAACGCATGATCGAAATTGTACGTGAAATTCGTGCCAAATCCCCCACGGCCCCCATTCTTGTGCATGCCAATGCAGGCATGCCCACCAACGTCAATGGCGTCGACATATTCCCTGAAACACCAGAGGAAATGGGTAGCCATGTTGAAGGTCTTATCGAAGCAGGCGCCAACATCATCGGCGGTTGCTGCGGCACCACCCCCACGCACATTAAGTTAATTCGATCACTAATCGACGCACGCTAGCGTCAATCGTAAGGAGACCAAGATGAAGCTTGAGACATTTGTTTCCATTGGGGAAAACATACACTGTACGCGCATCTTCAAAGTTGGCGGAAAGTTCTGTAGAGAGATGGATGACGGTCAGTATGGCATTGCCTACAAAACCGCCGCGGGAGAGAAAATGCTCCCCGTACCCGAAGCATTCACCAAACGGGCGGACTGGGAATCTGGCAAAGTAAAACACTGTGTAGTAGCAATTTGGCAAGGTGTATACGGCAGCAGCGACGGACAAGCATCCGGAATTGATTACCTTCAGAACTTAGCGAGTCGCCAGGAAGCTTCCGGTGCCACCTATCTGGATATCAATGTCGACGAATTCAGCACCGACATTGACGAACGCATCAAACTCATGGAATGGACCGTTGGCATTGTTCAGCAGGCAGTCAAGATCCCGATGAGCATCGACTCCTCTAACACGGCTATTCTTAAAGCCGGGCTTGCAGCTTGCGACACCGAGAGAGGACGCCCCATGGTCAACTCTGTATCGCTCGAACGCGAAGATGCCGTGGCCATTGCTCACAATGCCAATGCCGTCGTAATTGCATCAGCCGCGGGCGTTGACGGCCTTCCCGACAGCATGGAAGAGCGTATGGCTAACATCAACGCCATCATTCAGACGCTTGAAGCCACAGGCTATGAACGCTCTGCCATTCACGTAGATCCACTCGTATACCCGATCTCAACCGATGGCCAGAACGGCGTACGATTTCTCGATACCGTCAAAGCTATACGTGAAAACTACGGCCCGGAAATTCACATCGTTGCGGGGCTAAGCAATGTCTCTTTTGGCATGCCAAACCGCAAACTCATCAACCAAACCTACACCTATCTTGCTGTCGAAGCCGGTGCAGACGGCGGCATTGTCGACCCCATGCAGATCAACGTTGACCTGCTTAATGGACTCGACACCGAATCCGAAGCATTCGGCCTTGCAAAGGCACTCCTTCTCGGAGAAGACGACTACGGCATGGAATACATCACCGCCTCACGAGACGGGCGACTGGGATGAGGAGGCCACTGCCGTCCGATTCCCGAATTGCGATTGTTGGACCCGGAGCCATCGGGTCGCTCTTTGCGGCCCTGATGGCGCGTAGTGGGTGTGATGTCTTCCTCCTCGATCGCCAACAGCAACGCGCTACACAACGTGCCAATACAGCGATATCCGTCCACGAGCAAAGGGCAACTTGGCACGCGAATGTAAAAAGCTCAACACGCGCGTCAGATTTCAAAAATTCTGACGCCGTATTCATCTGCACCAAAGCCTACGACACGGTAAGTGCCGTCAAATCCATTGCGCCACTTGTAGGATCAGAGACTATCGTGGTTTCCCTCCAGAATGGCATCGGGAATGCGGAACACATTGAAACAATCGCAGCAAAACACTGTATCTGCGCAAGCACCGCCATGGGCGCTCTGCTTGATGAAACCGAAAATGTACACTGGACCGGACACGGCATCACACAGCTCGCACCATTTGAAGACACGGAACCCTGTGATGCAGAATGCATTGGTAAGATCTTAACCGCGGCACAGTGTGAATGTCATTTGCAAGACAACGCGCAAGCCATGCTATGGGAAAAACTCATTATCAACGCCGCCATCAACCCCGTGACTGCAATACATGGAATCTCAAACGGTGAACTGCTGCAACACCCCGAAGCCCGAAAGCAAGCCTTCGCCACCGCCTGCGAGGCCAAGCGCGTCGCCACAGCGCTCGGCATTACACTCTCATACGAGGATCCCACAGCCGCCGTAATTGAGGTATGCACCAAGACGGCACGCAACCGCTCCTCCATGCTACAAGATATTGAACACGGTCGTCCGACCGAAATTGAAGCCATCACAGGAGCCATCATCACCGAAGCCAACCGCCTCCACATCCCCATCCCTATGAATGAAAAGCTGTATAGCATGATTCAGACACAACAAGGGGTTGTTGGAAGTTGGATGTGGGAAGTGGAAAGAGGAAAGTTGGAGGTGGGGCGCCCTCGCTCCCCCCGTTGACCCGAAAGTATGGCTTGCCATACGTAGCTCCGAGGAACGAGGAGCGAAGTATGGTGGGCGATGAGGGACTCGAACCCCCGACCCTCTGGGTGTAAACCAGTAGGTCAGCGCTGACTGCCACAACGGGCCATATGCAACCATTTGATTGACAGTATGTTACGACTCGCATCGCGGCAGATTTCCGGGGGATGGATACAAGCTGAGCGCTTGTTTTGTCACGGATTTGTTTCTTGAGTCCCCTACCCCATTGCTGAGGCGTTATGCCCCAAGGCCCAGTGCCCTGTTGTCCTCACTGCTCTGCTCATCGTCCGGCTTCTGTTTGCCGAAGAGGCGAAGGTGGGGCGGCGGATTCGGGGTGACGGGGTTGTCAACTGGGTTGTCGTCCAGCAGGAAGGCCATGCCTTCGGCCATGGATTCCATGGCTTTCTGTTGGTACTCGGGGACTTCATCCACGTAGCGCATGGTTGTGATGACCGTCGTGTGTCCCATGACCTGCGTGTACAGCGACAATTACATTTCCCGTCTAGCGACAATTAGACTTCCCGTCTGA